>JALYVK010000060.1 GCA_030853265.1 Actinomycetota bacterium | reverse complement strand
GGGCACCGGTGTCGTTGGCCAGTTGCAGGGCCGCGCTCAGCGCACCGGGAACCCCGGCCAGCCGCTCACCGACCAGGATGATGCCGGTGGTTAGCGACTCGCGCAGTTCCACGTCCAGGCTGGTCAGCGCGGCCGCCTCGGCACCGGGCCGGGTCGCGATCAACCGGCCACCGAGCTTGGCCAGCCCGCGCGAGGCGACGGCCGCGATCGAGTGCACGGTGCTGCGGCCGGCCCGACTTCCCTTACGCAGCCGCAGGAAGACGATCGGCGATTCCTCTTCCGGTTCCAAGCCGACCAGCAGGACCGTCCCGGCCGTTTCCAGCTCGGTGAAACTCACCCCGCCGGTGTTCGGCGAGGTGCCGGCCACCGCCGCACCGAGAAAGGCCAGCTCTTCGACGGAGTTGGGCCGGGCCCGGTAGTCGATGTCGTTGGTGGCCAGCGCCACCCGGGCGAACTTGGCGTAGGCGTAGGCGTCCTCTTCGGTGAGCCGGCCGCCGGGCAGCACGCCGACCCCGGCGTTGTCGCGGGCCTTGGCAAGGCCGGCCGCGGCGACTTCGAGGGCCTGTGGCCAGGACGCCTCGACCAGCTGGCCGCCGGCATCGCGCACCAGCGGGGTGAGCAGCCGGTCGGTCTGGTTCGGGTAGTGAAAGGCCCACCGGCCCTTGTCGCAGTTCCATTCCTCGTTGACCGCGGCGTCCTCGCCGGCCAGCCGCCGGGTGACCTTGCCACGCCGCCAGTCGGTGCGCTGGGCGCAGCCGGACGAGCAGTGCTCGCACACGCTCGGCGTCGACATCAGGTCGAATGGCCTTGCCCGGAAACGGTAACTGGCTCCGGTCAGCGCGCCGACCGGGCAGATCTGGACGGTGTTGCCGGAGAAGTAGGACTGGAACGGGGTGTCGGTGGACGTCCCGATCTGCTGCTGGGCACCGCGTTCGAGCAGGTCGATGAACGGATCACCGGCGATCTGCTCGGAGAATCGGGTGCAGCGCTGGCACAGCACGCACCGCTCGCGGTCCAGCAGCACCTGGCTGGACACCGCGATCGGCTTCGGGAAGGTCCGCTTGCGGTCGTGGAACCGGCTGTCGGCCCGGCCGTTGCTCATCGCCTGGTTCTGCAGCGGGCACTCGCCGCCCTTGTCGCAGACCGGGCAGTCCAGCGGGTGGTTGATCAGCAGCAGTTCCATCACGCCCTGCTGGGCCTTGTCGGCCACCGCGGACGTGAGCTGGGTCTTGATGATCATGCCGGGCATCACCGTGGTGGTGCACGAGGCGGCCGGCTTCGGCATGCCCCGG
Source organism: Actinomycetota bacterium (assembly GCA_030853265.1). Classification (GTDB taxonomy): domain Bacteria; phylum Actinomycetota; class Actinomycetes; order Mycobacteriales; family Jatrophihabitantaceae; genus Jatrophihabitans_A. The sequence continues at coordinate 23,786 of JALYVK010000060.1, read as the reverse complement.
CCGTTACCCATGTCGGTGACCTCGACCAGGCACTGCCGGCAGGCGCCGGCCGGATCCAGCAGCGGGTGGTCGCAGAATCGCGGGATCTGGATGCCGATCTGCTCGGCCGCCCGGATCAGCAGAGTGCCCTTGGGGACCGAGATGTCGATGCCGTCGATGGTGACGGTGACGAGGTCCTGGGCTGCTTCGGGCTTGGCGGGCGCGACAGTCATGAGGTGGACTCCGAAGTGAGCATCGTAGCGAGCGCCAGCGAGTGAGGAGCGGAGCGGAGGAGGCCACCGGGGAGCACGGTCATGCGCTGGCTCCAGTCAAGGTTGCGCTTTCGGTGCGCTGGGGCATGAGGGCCAGGTAGTCGTCCCGGAAGTACTTGATCGAGGACGAGATGCAGCTGGTGGCGCCGTCGCCCAGGGCACAGAAGGACCGGCCCAGGATGTTGTCGCTGACGTCGAGCAGCGTGTCGATGTCGGCCGGCGTGCCCTCACCGTGCCAGATCCGTTCCAGGATCTGGGCGGTCCAGTAGTTGCCCTCGCGGCACGGCGTGCACTTGCCACAGGACTCGTGCTCGTAGAACTGGGTCCACTTGAGCACCGCCTGCACCACGTTGTCATCGGTGTCGAAGATCATCACCGCGGAGGTCCCGTTGATCGAACCGGCCTTGGCCACCGCGTCGAAGTCCAGCGGCACGTCCAGGTGCTCGGCGGTGAACATCGGGCAGGAGGCACCCCCGGGCGTCCAGAACTTCAGTTCTTTGCCGCGGCTCATCCCGCCGGCCATCTCGAGCAGTTCGCGCAGCGTGGTGCCCATCGGCGCCTCGTACTGGCCCGGGTTCTTGACCCGTCCGGACAGCGAGAAGATCGAGGTGCCGGGCGAGCCTTCCGGCCCGATCTGCTTGTGCCAGGCGGCCCCGCCCAACACGATGTACGGCACGCTGGCCAGGGTGCCGACGTTGTTCACCACGGTCGGTGCGTCGTAGAGGCCGTTGGTCGCCGGGAACGGCGGCTTGAGCCGGGGCTGGCCGCGCTTGCCTTCCAGCGAGTCGAGCAGCGCGGTCTCTTCGCCGCAGATGTAGGCACCGGCGCCGCCGTGCACGGTGATGTCGAAGCGCAGCCCGCTGCCGAGCACGTCGTCGCCGAGGTAGCCCTTGGCATAGGCCTCGTTGACGGCCTGGGTAACCCGGCGGATCGCGTGCACCGCCTCGCCCCGGATGTAGACGAAGGAATGCTGGGCCCGCACCGCGTAGCAGGCGATGATGATGCCCTCGATCATCGAATGCGGATCGTTCATCATCAGCGGCAGGTCGCGGCAGGTACCGGGCTCGCCCTCGTCGGCGTTGACCACCACGTAGTGCGGCTTGGCCGCCTCACCCGGCTTGGCCTGCGGGATGAACTGCCACTTCATACCGGTCGGGAAGCCCGCGCCGCCACGGCCACGCAGGTTGGATTCCTTGACCATCGCGATCAGCTCGTCCGGCTGCATGCCGAGCGCCTTGCGCAGGCCGGCATAGCCGTCCAGCTTCTCGTAGTTCTCGATCAACCAGGGCGCGTTGGTGCCGAAGCGCTTGGTCAGGACGGGAGTCAGCGGCATGTCACTCGCCCTTTTCAGACTTGTTGGCACGGTCGCCCTGAGGGGTCGACGAGGCCGCGGCCGGGTCGCTTTCGGACGTCTTCAACGGAGCGTCATGGGCACTGGTCTGCCGCTGGGCACCGGTGTTGTTTGCCGCGCGATTCTCGGCATGATCGGCACTGGCCTCCGCCTCGGGCGCGTAGCCCGGTGCCTGCTGGCCGCGCTCCTGCGCGAGCTTGACGCCGACCTCGGTGGGCACGCCGGTGCCGTTGGCGGTCCTCGACTCGGGTCGCTGGTCGACGAAGCCGGCGATCTGGCGAGAGATCTCCTTGAAGCTGCACAGCGGCGCGCCACGGCTGGGCAGCGGCCGGTTGCCCTTACCCAGCTCACCAACCAGGCCCTGGGCCGACTCGACGGTCTGGTTGTCGAAGAATTCGTAGTTGACGGTGACCACCGGCGCGTAGTCACAGGCCGCCAGGCACTCGGCGTGTTCCAGGGTGATCATGCCGTCGGAGGTGGTCTCGTTCATGCCGACCCCGAGCAGCTCGGACAGCGTCCGGTAGATCTCGTCGCCACCGAGCAGCCCGCACAGGGTGTTGGTACAGACGCTGACCAGGTACTCACCGGTCGGCTTGCGCTTGTACATCGTGTAGAACGTCGCGACCGCTGCCACCTGGGCCTTGGTCAGCTCCAGCACGTCGGCGCAGAAGGCGATGCCGTCGGCCGAGACGTAGCCCTGCTCGGACTGCACCAGGTGCAGCATCGGCAGCAGCGCCGAGCGCGATTGCCCTGCCGGATAACGAGAAACGATCTCGATCGCGGCATCGCGCACGCCAGCCTCGAACACCTCGGGATTGCCGGGACGCTCGATGTCGATGAGGCTCAGTCGAGTATTAGCCATCTGCTGCATCACTTCTCTTCACTGCCGTGGCGCTCATCGGTAGGTCCTGCCGCGTTGTCGAGCCGGTCACCGATCACACCCACCCATCACCGGATCGAGCGAGGCGACCGAGGCGATCACGTCGGCGATCTGGCCGCCGATCGCCAGTGCCGCGGTTGCCTGCAGGTTGATGAAGGACGGCTCGCGCAGGTGCACCCGGTACGGCCTGGTGCCACCGTCGGACACCAGGTGCGCACCGAGCTCGCCGCGCGGGCTTTCCACCGTGACATAGGCCTGCCCGGTCGGAACCCGGAAACCCTCGGTCACCAGCTTGAAGTGGTGGATCAGGGCCTCCATCGAGCCGTTCATGATCTTGTTGACGTGCGCGGCGGAGTTGCCCATCCCGTCCGAGCCGATCGAGAGCTGCGCCGGCCAGGCGATCTTGGGGTCGTCCACCATCACTCGGCCCGGGGTCTGCTCTATCCGGTCGAGCACCTGTGCAACGATCCGCAGGCTCTCGCGCATCTCGGCGACCCGGACCACGAACCGGCTCCAGCAATCGCCGCCGTCATCGGTCGGGACGTCGAAGTCATAGGTTTCATAACCGAGGTACGGCTCGGTCTTGCGCAGGTCCCAGGGCAGGCCGGCCGCCCGCAGCATCGGCCCGGTCAGGCCGAGCGAGATGCAGCCTTCCACCCCGATCCAGCCGACGCCCTTGAGCCGGTTGATCCAGATCGGCTGGCCGCGCAGCAGCCGGTCGACACCGAGGATCTCCTTGTCCATCTCCGAGATCCAGGCCCGGATCTTTCCCACCGCACCGTCCGGCAGGTCCTGAGCGACCCCGCCCGGTCGGATGTAGGCGTGGTTCATCCGCAGGCCGGTGATCATCTCCAGGATGTCCAGGCATCGCTCGCGGGCCCGGAAGCAGTTGGTCATCGCGGTCAGCGCGCCCAACTCCATGCCGCCGGTGGCCAGCCACACGCAGTGCGAGGAGACCCGGTTGATCTCCATCATCAGCACCCGGATCAGGTTGGCCCGTTCGGGCACCTCGGTACCCAGCAGCGACTCGACCGCCATGCAGTAGGCGGTCTCGTTGAACAGCGGCGACAGGTAGTCGCAGCGGGTGACGAAGGTGGTGCCCTGGGTCCAGGTGCGGAACTCGGCGTTCTTCTCGATGCCGGTGTGCAGGTAGCCGACTACCAGCCGGGCGTCGGTGACCGATTCGCCTTCCAGTTCCAGCACCAACCGCAACACGCCATGGGTGGACGGGTGCTGCGGACCCATGTTCACCACAAGCCGCTCTTCGTGCAGCGGATCGCCGGCGAACACCGAATCCCAGTCACCGCCGGCGACCTCGTAGACGCGACCCTCCGTGGTTTCCCGGGACGGGCTGTAGTCAGAGGTCCCCATCGACTGCGCTGTTTGACTCTTAGCGCTCATCGGCGGGGCTGTCTGACTCTTCGCGCGAGCGCTCATCGATATACCCGCCGTTCGTCCGGCGGCGGGATGCTCGCGCCGCCCTTGTACTCGACCGGCACGCCGCCGAGCGGATAGTCCTTGCGCTGCGGGTGTCCGTCCCAATCGTCGGGCATCAGGATTCGGGTCAGCGCTGGGTGCCCGTCGAAGATGATGCCGAACATGTCCCAGGCTTCGCGTTCCTGCCAGTCCGCGGTCGGGTACACCTTGGTCACCGACGGCAGGTGCGGATCCGCGGTGGTGACGCTGACCTCGAGCCGGATCCGCCGCCGGAACGTCATCGAGGTCAGGTGATAGACCGCGTGCAGCCGCTCGCCGTCCTCGCCCTCACGGGCCAGGTAGTCCACCCCGGAGACCGAGGACAGCAGCTCGAAGCGCAGCGCCGGATCGTCGCGGAAGACCTGGCAGACCGCGGCGATGTGCTCGCGAGCCAGGTGGATGGTCAGCTCGTTGCGATCCACCACGATCTTGCGGACGGCCTGCTCGTACTCGCCGTAGGCCTCGGCGAAGGCATCGACGACCTCGTCGAAGTAACCACCGAACGGGCGCTGGGCGGGCAGTTCGACCCATGGCTGGCGCTGCAGGCCGGAGAAGCCGGAGGTGTCACCGGAACCGGTCACCCCGAACATGCCCGGACGCTGCTGGTCGACCGGCAGCGCACCCTCGATCTGGGCGAGTTCGAGCTCTCCTTCGGAGCTGGGCCCGCTCATTTCGCGAACCGCTGCGACGAGGGGATCAGCTCGACCTTCTGGCCGGCCAGCTTCTCGGCACGCTTCGGGCCGAGCGGCTCGTTGGAGATCTTGTGATGCAGCTTGAGGATCGCGTCGATCAGCATCTCTGGCCGGGGCGGGCAGCCGGGCAGGTACATGTCGACCGGGACGACGTGGTCGACCCCCTGCACGATGGCGTAGTTGTTGAACATGCCGCCGGAGGAGGCACACACGCCCATCGCGATCACCCAGCGCGGCTCGGCCATCTGGTCATAGATCTGGCGGAGCACCGGAGCCATCTTCTGGCTGACCCGGCCGGCCACGATCATCAGGTCGGCCTGCCGGGGTGAGGGCCGGAAAACCTCCATGCCGAAGCGGGCCGAGTCGAATCGTGGAGCTCCGAAGGTCATCATCTCGATGGCGCAGCAGGCCAGCCCGAAGGTCACCGGCCACAGCGAGGACTTGCGGGTCCAGTTGACCAGGGATTCAACGCTGGCCAGCAGCACTCCGTCGGGAAGCTTCTCTTCTAAACCCATGTCAGCGGCCAATCTGTAACGAGGTGGCGCGATGTCTGTTCATTGCGGGTCAGTCCCAATCCAAGCCGCCACGCCGCCACACGTAGGCGTAGGCGATGAACACGGTGCCGATGAACAGGAAGATCTCGATCAGCCCGAACAGGCTGAGTTCCTGGCTCTCCACGGCGTAGGGGTACAGGAAGATGATTTCGATGTCGAAGACGATGAACAGCATCGCCGTCAGGAAGTATTTGACCGGAAACCGGTTCGGCCCGGCGGCCATCGGCGCGGGCTCGATACCGCACTCGTAGAAGTCCATCTTGGCCTTGTTGTAGCGCCGCGGACCGGTGATGGTCGCGATGATGACGGAGAAGACCGCGAAGCCGAGAGCGAGCGCGAACAGGACCACGATCGGCAAGTACGTCGAAAGCATCGAAGAACCTGGTTCCCTTCTCTTCTCACTCGACTTGATCGGCCCTGGTTACGGCCGGAAAAACCTCTAACAAACCGTTGCCAGGCTAGTGTGCGCCGTCGTTCTCGCATTTCTTAGGCTTGCCTAAGTTAGCTCGAACCGCCGGCCTGCCACTCATCGGACGGCCGGCGTGATCCTCATCAGCGCGGTGATGATCCGGTCGCTGGCATCCCCGTCGTGCGGGTCGGTGAGATTGGCCATCAGCTTCAGCACGAACTTCATCAGCCGCGGATGGGGTAAACCGTGCCGGGTGCAGGCCCGCATCACCGCCGGGTTGCCGATCAGCTTCACGAAGACCCCGCCGAGGCGGTAGTAGGAGCCCCACTCGGCCTGCATCGCCGCCGGATAGCCGGCCAACGCCCGCTCCCGGGCCGGCCCCTCGGGCCGGGCCAGCGCCTGGACCACAGCCTCGGCCGCGAACTTGCCGGATTCCATCGCGTACGGGATGCCCTCGCCGTTGAACGGGTTGACCGAGCCGCCGGAATCGCCCACCAGCAGCACCCCGTCCCGGTAGTGCGGCGTGCGGTTGAAGCCCATCGGCAGGCCGGCACCCTGGGTCGGGCACAGCGCGTTCTCTTCCCGGAAGCCCCACTCCTCGGGAGTGCTGTCCAGCCAGCTGGTGAGCAGCGTGCGGTAGTTGGTCTTCTGGAAACCCGCCGAGGTGTTCAGCACGCCGAGTCCGACGTTGGACGAGCCGTCGCCCATCCCGAAGATCCAGCCGTAGCCGGGCAGCAGGTTGGCACCGTCCGCGCCGGGCGGCCCGTCCCACAGTTCGAGCCAGGACTCGAGGTAGTCATCGTGCGTGCGCGGGCTGGAGTAATAGCGCCGGACGGCGACGCCCATCGGACGCTTGTCGTTGCGCTGCATGCCCAGTGCCAGCGCGAACCGGCCGGACACCCCGTCGCAGGCCAGCACGATCGGCGCGCGGTAGCTGTGCTCGGTCTTGTCCGGGCCGGCCTTCGCGACCACCCCGACCACCCGTCCGGCGGCATTGGTGATCGGCCCGCTGACGCTGGTCTGCTCGTGCAGCCGGGCGCCGGCCTTGACCGCCTGCTGGACGAGCAGCTGGTCCAGGTCCGCGCGGGGGCGGACCAGGCCGTAGTTCGGGAAGGAGGCGAGGTCGGGCCAGTCGAGTTCCAGCCGCATCCCGCCGCCGATCACCCGCAGCCCCTTGTTGTGCAGCCAGCCGGCCTCTTCGCTGACGTCGATCCCCATCTCGACCAGCGCCCGGGTGCCGCGCGGGGTCAGGCCGTCGCCGCAGACCTTCTCGCGAGGGAAGCTGGTCTTCTCCAGCAGCAGGACGTCCAGGCCGGCGGTTGCCATCCAGTACGCGGCGGCCGAGCCGGACGGGCCGGCACCGACCACGATCACGTCGGCGTCGTATCTCGCCTCCACCGGGATGGTCTCGCTGGCAGCCGCGACCTGCGGACCGTCGGCGTCGTAGCGCTTGTCCACCGGGATGGTCTCGCTGGCAGCCTGCGGACCCTGGGTTGTCGCGGTCATCTGCCTGCCTTCCCTGCGTTCGTGAAAGTTTTCACGAGCTGTCAGTACTGCAGTCTAAGCCTGCTCTTACCGCTGGCCACGCGACCACCGTCGGCCCCGCTATTTGGCACCACTCGCAAAAAATTGCCCAAAAAAGCCTCAAAAGGTATTTACGGCTACTTCATCCGCTGGTACGTATTGCGGGATACATTCCCCATTTTGGAGGTACCCCCGTGCTAATCAAACGTCCCTTGATCGCCCTCGCCGGTGTGGCGACGACGATCGCGCTCACCGCGCTGATGTCCGCCGTCCCCGCCTCGGCCATGACCGGTGGCTACGTCGCCCTCGGCGATTCCTATTCTTCCGGAGTCGGCTCAGGCAACTACACCAGCGAAAGCGGTTCGTGTGACCGCAGCACGCTGGCCTACTCGGCATTGTGGAACAACGCCCACCACCCGAGCTCCTATGTCTCGGTCGCCTGTTCCGGGGCCAAGACCACGGATGTCAACGCCAATCAGCTCTCGGCGCTGAGCTCGTCCACCGGCCTGGTCAGCATCACCATCGGCGGCAACGACGTCGGTTTCTCCAACATCATGGAGACCTGTGTGCTGGGCAGTACCGACGACTGCGTGGCAGCGGTGAACAGCGCCGAAGCGACGGCGCAGAGCACGCTGCCCGGCCTGCTCAACACCACCTACAACAACATCCGCAGCCACGCGCCGAACGCCCAGGTCGTGGTGCTGGACTACCCGGTCTTCTACCACCTCAACGTCTCCTGCGGCATCGGCCTGAGCTCCACCTCGCGGGCCAAGATCGACGAGGGCATCAACATGGCCGACGGCATCATCCAGTCCGCGGTCACCGGCCACTCCAACTTCACCTTCGCCGATGTGCGCTCGGCCTTCAGCGGCCACCAGCTCTGCGACAGCTCGACCTGGTTGCACTCGCTGAACTTCACCGATATCACCGAGTCCTACCACCCGACGTCGTCGGGACAGTCCGGCGCGTACCTGCCGGTCTTCAGCTCTGCCGTGCACTGACCCAGCTCTACCCCGGCCGGCGGATCATCGCGATCCGCCGGCCGGTGTGCTGTGGTCACTCGGTGTCGGCTGGCCCAGCTGCCGTCCTGGCCGGCGCCCGGATGGCGGTGATCACTCGCGAGCACGGCCGCATGAGCAAGTCGTGAGGATCGGCGTGAGGCTTGCGCCAGCGGTGCCCTGAACCCGACCGGATTGCGCCGCCCGCTCCTAGCGTGGTGGCGAGTGATTCCGATCGTGGCTAAGAGGTGGCGGGTTCGATGTCCGTGCTCACGCACACACCTGTCGAGCAAGCGACAGATCCCGTCCCGGCGCAGGCCGGCCAGCCGACTATCGACATCCCCGAGCGGCTCAGCTATCGGATCAAGCGCAAGGTACTCGGCCCGCCGATGGTCACCGCCCAGCTGCACGACGAGAAGCTGACCAAGAAGGCCGCGCTGGGCGTGCTGTCCAGCGACTGCATCTCCTCTGCTGCCTACGGCTCCGAAGAGATGCTGATCGTGCTACTCGCGGTCTTCGGCCTGGCCGGCTTCCACATCCTGCTGCCGATGACCTTCGTCGTGCTAGGCGTGCTGATCCTGATGACCCTGTCCTATCGCGAAGTCGTGATGGTCTACACCAGGGCCGGCGGATCCTACGTGGTGGCAAGGGAGAACTTCGGGCCGAAGATCGCCCAGATCGCCTCGGTGGCGCTGCTCATCGACTACATCGTGACCGTCGCGGTACAGGCCGCCGCCGGCACCGCGGCGATCACCTCGCTGATACCTGCGCTGTCCAGCTTCACCCTCGCCATCACGATCGGTGTGGTGCTGATCCTGGCCTACGGCAACCTGCGCGGGGTTCGGGAGGCCGGCAAGGCGTTCGCGCTGCCCACCTATCTGTTCGTCGGTTCGGCCGGCCTGGTGATCGTGGTCGGGATCGTCCGCGAGATCTTCGGCGACCTGCCCAAGTACGGCAGCGCGCCGGGCATGATCCATGTCGTCAACGAGCACCACTCGATCCTGTCCGGGCTGGCGATCTTCTACCTGCTCAAGGCATTCGCCAACGGTGGCGCCTCGCTGACCGGCCTGGAGGCAATTTCGAACGGGGTCAGCGCCTTCCGCAGCCCGTCCGGGAGAAACGCCCGCCGGACGCTGTCCACCATGAGCCTGCTACTCGGCACGCTGGTGGCCGGTATCAGCTACCTGGCCTACGAAACCCACGCCACCCCGTACGACAAGGGCACCCCCACCGTGATCAGCCAGGTGGCTCGGGCCGCGTTTGGGACTGCTTGGTATGGCCATCTGGGCTTCGTCCTGGTTCAGGTGGCGACCGCGCTGATCCTGTTCACCGGCGCAAACACGCCGTTCACCGGCTTCCCGTTCCTGGCCAGCTTCATCGCCGAGGACTCCTTCCTGCCCCGGCAGCTGACCCGGCGCGGCCACCGACTGGCTTTCAGCAACGGCATCATCGTGCTCACCGTCTGCGCGCTGGCGCTGCTACTCGGGGTCGGTGCGCATGTCGACAAGCTGATTCCCTTCTATGCCATCGGGGTATTCACCGGCTTCACGATGGCCGGCTTCGGGATGGCCAAGTACCACCACACCCGTCGCGAAGCCGGCTGGCGGGTCAAGCTGGCCATCAACTTCGCCGGCGGTGCGGTGTCGCTGCTCATCGTGTTGATCTTCGCGGTGGTCAAGTTCACCGAGGGCGCCTGGCTGGTGGTGCTGCTGTTCCCGATCGGCTGGTTGGTGCTGATGCGGCTCAACACCCGCTACCGAGACGAGGCCAGGGCACTCAACCTCGTTGTCGGAGCAGGCAAATCCGGAACGGCGGTGACCAAGAACTACCCGCGGCACGTGGTGCTGGTGATGGTCGATCGGCTGGATCTTGCGGTCATCCGCACCATCCGCTACGCCGGCAGCCTGCGGCCGACCGACATCCGGGCGGTGCACGTGGTGCTCGATTCGGACGAGGCCAAGCAACTGCAGCAGGACTGGATCATGAACGGCATCGGCGACCGGGTGCCCCTGGAACTGGTCGAATGCCCGGATCGCCGGCTGGTCAGGGCCAGCGCGCAGTTCGCCCTGGGCACCGTGGTGCAGGATCGCGCCGAGGTCACCCTGCTGCTGCCGCGACGGACTTTCCACCGGGTATCGCAGCGGATCCTGCACGATCGCACCGCCGATCGGATTGCTGAGGCGATCGGCCGGATCCCGCACGTCGCGGCCACCATCGTGCCCTTCGACACCACCTTGCCGGTCGAGCTGGAGCAGCGGTTGGAGGCCCAGCAGCGAATGGCTTCCGAGGAGCCGGCGCTGGTCAGCACCGAGCTGGCGTGCAGCGCTCCGGCGGATCGTCCGAGCCTGGACAGCCTTGCGGTACCGGCCGGAACGACCCCGATCGGGACGGTGCAGTGGAAGCAGCAGGTCACCATCCAGGGCCGGATCAAGGTGGTGCAGGTCGGCACCGCGGCCGGCAAGTCGCTGGAGGCGCAGGTGTTCGACGGCACCGGCGGCGTCCGGCTGCTGTTCTTCGGCCGTACCCACATTGCCGGTATCGAGCCGGGCACCGTGTTACGGGCGACAGGCCGGATCGGTGAGTACAAAGGCCACCTGGCGCTGGCAAACCCGCGCTACGAGCTGGTAACCGAGTAGCCCCGTTTTTGGATCTTGACTTGGGTGACGCTCGGAGCTGCTAGCGGCTGCCGGTCCGGCTGGCAGGCGGCACGTCACCCGAGGCCAGCAGGTCGACGGCCCGGTACTCCACCACCCTGGACAGCGCGACCACCGAGGTCGAGCGCGCCACCCCCGGGATCTGGGACACCTCGATCAGCACCCGCTGCAGGTCCTCGTGCGAGCTGGCCGCCAGTCGGCAGTGCACGTCACCCGGCCCGGTGGTGGCATAGGCCTCGACCACCGAGGGAATCGCCGCCATCGCCTCGGTCACCTCAGCCAGCCGGCCCTGGGCTATCTCCAAAGTGGCGAAGGCCAGCACCGGGTACCCGGCCGCGGCCAGCTCGATGTCCGGGCCGTACCCGGTGACGATGCCGTCGCGTTCGAGCCGCTCCAGCCGGGCCTGGATGGTGGCCCTGGAAACCTCGAGGGTCCGGGACAGTTCGAGGTAGCCCGACCGAGGCGCGGACCGCAGCGCGGACAGGATGGCCACGTCCAGCGAATCCAGCTCGCGCCTGCCGACCACTCACCCTCCCCGTCCGTCCAGCTGCTGCATTTCGCGGCCGGAGTTTCCAGTGCCACCGGCGTGTCGTGGAAATTCGGGCCGCGAAATGCGTTTGGTGGGGACAGCCTAGAGGTTGCCGCGGCTGTCCTGCTCGCGCTCGATGGCCTCGAACAGGGCCTTGAAGTTGCCCTTGCCGAAGCCCAGCGAGCCGTGCCGCTCGATCAGCTCGAAGAACACCGTGGGACGGTCACCGACCGGCCGGGTGAAGATCTGCAGCAGGTAGCCGTCCTCGTCCCGGTCCACCAGGATGCCGCGCGACTGCAGCTCCTCGATCGGGGCCCGCACGTTGCCGATCCGGGCACGCAGTTCCGGGTCCTCGTAGTAGGAATCCGGGGTGGCCAGGAACTCCACGCCCTCGGCCCGCATCTGGTCGACCGTGCTCAGGATGTCGTTGGTGGCCAGCGCCAGGTGCTGCACACCGGGACCACGGTAGAACTCCAGGAACTCATCGATCTGGCTCTTCTTCTTGGCGATGGCCGGCTCGTTGAGCGGGAACTTCACCCGGTGGTTGCCATTGGCGACCACCTTCGACATCAGCGCCGAATAGTCGGTGGCGATGTCATCGCCGACGAATTCAGCCATGTTCACAAAGCCCATCACCTTGTTGTAGTAGGTGACCCAGTCATCCATCTTGCCCAACTCGACGTTGCCGACGACGTGGTCCAGCGCCTGGAACATCCGCTTGGGCGCACCGTCGCGCTTGACGAAGTCCGAACTCCGCTCGACGTAGCCCGGCAGATACACACCGGTGTAGCCGGACCGGTCGATCAAGGTGTGCCGGGTGTCGCCGTAGGCAGCCAGCGCGGCCATCCGGATGGTGCCGAACTCGTCGGACACGTCGTGCGGCTCGTCCAGGATGGTGGCGCCCTGGGTACGTGCGTGCGCGATGCAGCGGTCGACGTCGGGCACCTCGAGCGCAATGTCGATCACCCCGTCGCCGTGCACGCGGTGGTGATCGAGCAGCGGGCTGTCCACCGCGACACCGCCGGAGATCACGAACCGGCAGGATCCACTGCGCAGCACGTAGGACTTGTGGTCCCGGTTGCCGGTCTCCGGGCCGGAGTACGCGACCAGCTCCATGCCGAAGGCCGATTGGAAGTAGTGCGCGGTCTGGGTCGCGTTACCGACCACGAAGACCACCGCGTCCCAGCCGGTCACCGGGAACGGGTCGGTGCTCTCGTCGTAGGGCACCAGACCGACCAGCTGCTTGAGCTGTTCCAGGTCGAGCTGGGCCGCCTGCTCGGCCGGCGTCAGTGCTGCTTCGGTGGTGGTCATGGCGGTCCTCCTGCTGGGATAGCCGGCGTTGGCTTTTGCTCAGGATGTCGGCGACCGGCCGAGGTAGCAACATGCGCAATGAAAGCTGCTCTAGTTGTGCACGTTGTCGGCACTATTGGTGCTACTTCTGCACAGTCTGCTCAGCTTCTGAGCTGATTGCCAGTCAGCAACTCACACGGCTGTAAACCCTGGTTTGCTTAAGCGGCTCTTCCGAATTGGGGGTGTAGCGCTCGGCGCGTCGGTCACGGGGTGAGGGTCGAGGTCTTCCGATGATGGAGGTTCCTACGCCGCCCACCCGGAAGACCTCGACGTGCCTGACGCTACCTTCGCCTGCCCTGACCTGACCACGTTCTGCCGCCTGGACGAGCTCGGCCTGGAGGTCGTCGGCCAGCGTCTGGAGCAGGATCGTGCCGTGTTGGCCTGCCGGGTCGCTGAGTCCGATGAGTTCGACGGGTGGTGCCGGCGCTGCGGATCCCAGGGAGCGCCGCGGGACACGGTGACCCGGCGGCTGGCGCACGAGCCGTTCGGGTGGCGCCCGACGACGCTGCTGGTCACAATCCGCCGCTACCGCTGCACATCGTGTCGACATGTGTGGCGCCAGGACACCAGCACCGCGGCCGAGCCGCGGGCGCGACTGTCGCGTCGTGGGTTGCGGTGGGCGTTGGAGGCGGTCGTCGTGCAGCACCTGACCGTCGCCCGCATCGCCGAGGCTCTGGCGGTGTCGTGGAACACCGCCAACAATGCCGTTCTGGAGGAGGGACGCCGGGTGCTGATCAGCGACCCGCACCGCCTCGACGGTGTCGCCGTGGTCGGCGTCGATGAACACTGTTGGCGGCATACGCGTCGCGGCGACAAGTACGTCACCGTGATCATCGACCTCACCCCGGTGCGCGAGGGCACCGGCCCCGCCCGCCTGCTGGACATGGTCGGGGGCCGCTCCAAGGCGGTCTTCACCAGCTGGCTCGACGCCCAGACAGCCCAGTTCCGTAACGGGATCGAGGTCGTGGCGATGGACGGGTTCACCGGATTCAAGACCGCTACTACCGATCAGTTGCCCGATGCCGTCGCGGTGATGGACCCGTTCCATGTCGCGGCGTTAGCCGGCGATGCGCTCGACCGCTGCCGACAACGCGTCCAGCAGGACACGTGCGGGCATCGCGGCCGCACCGGCGACCCGCTCTACGGCATCCGCCGCGTGCTGCGCACCGGCGCCGACCTGCTCACCGACAAGCAACGCGTGCGCCTGGACGCGGTGTTCGCCGACGACCGCCACATCGAGGTGCAGGCCACCTGGGGCGTCTACCAGCGCATCGTGGCCGCCTACCGCGACCCCGACCGGTCAGCTGGCAAGACCCAGCTAGGAAAGGCGATCGACGCGATCAGCACCGGCGTGCCGACCGCACTGACCGAGGTGATCACCCTCGGCCGGACCCTGAAACGCCGAGCCGCCGACGTGCTGGCCTACTTCGAGCGGCCCGGCACATCGAACGGGCCGACCGAGGCGATCAACGGCCGCCTGGAGCACCTACGCGGCTCCGCCCTCGGCTTCCGCAACCTCACCAACTACATCGCCAGAAGCCTGCTCGAGACCGGCGGATTCAGACCACGACTACACCCTCAATTCGGATGAGCCGCTTAAGCTTGGTTGTACCGGAGCTCGGCCATGCGGTCGGGATCAGCGACACGAGGGGGCTGCAATGGGATTCGAAGAGATGAAAGAGCGCGCCATGGACCTGGTGCACGAGCACAAGGACCAGGTCGCCAGCGGTGTCGACAAGGCCTCGGAGCTGATCAAGGACAAGGTGTCCGGCCATGAGGAACAGGTCGACAAGGCCGAGAGCCTAGTCAAGGACAAGCTCGAAAACCTATAGCGGACGAAACAGGTGGCGTCCGCCCACATGTTCGCATGATCGGAGCAAACTTCGTCTACAGCCGGGACTTACTACACCAGACTACCGCGTCGATTCATAAAGCGACAGTACGCCAATTATCGAACCAAAGATACCCAAGCCGAAGGCAGCGCCGATGAGAAATCGTTGATGTCTTGTGTGCCCATGAACAACTCTATCTCTATTGATGCTGGTAGTGGCGGATACCACGTACACAATCATTCCGACAAACCCTAAAAGCCCAAGTGCAAGACCGGAAATACTCGCCACTGCCGCCGTGGGTGTCCTTGCGTTGGCTCCGATCGCTGCGGCTCCAACAGCAAAAGCGACAGCGGATGAAAACAAGGCCAGGACTTCTGTTGATCGAATGGTCGATCGCTCGATCGTCGACTCGATTTTCAACTCTTGCCTAGCGACGCTTTCCGTCGCAGCGCGAATTTCAGATTGGGCAGTCGACATAATGGCGGCGAACCTCACGAAGTCTCTCTCCCGTAAGCACTGCTCTGCAAAAATTCTAACAAATTCGTTGTCTCCAGACAGAAGCGATAGCGCAGCATCGATAGCTTCCAACGCTTCGGCCGGCCGCCCGAGTACTCTCAATGCCCTTGCCCGGCGATACTGAAGTATCGATCTCGTGGTGGCCGATCCACCGTATCTAAGTGAGTCACGTTCGTGGCGGTCACAGTATTCCAAGAGCACTGCTGCCTGAGTACTATTTCCGTCAGCTACATCCAGAGCTTGGAGGCAAAGCTCTCGAACAGGCATCAAAAGGTCGGAATTGCGGCATCTTTGCCAGGCAGATTGGACGCTAATCGTCGCCTCGTTGTCCCGCCCGTCTTTGCTTCCAAATGCCGCAAATGCACGAGCGGCTTCGACAAATGGGTGAGAATGCCAGGATTCATCAAGGTAGTCCAGGATAATCTGGACCTCATCAAACTGAAACATGAAGCGGCATCGATTTAGGTACAAACCAACCAAAAACAACTCGGAAGATCTTAGCGAATTTACAACATTGCCGAGCTCTTGCGGCAGTCCTGGCTGCCCTCGCGTTTCCCAAGCAATCCTGTTGGACAATCTTAACGCGCGGCGACTTGGCGCATCGACTTCTTCAATGAACAAGGACCCGTATTGAGCGAATTCCCAGTCCTGGATGCGATCAACGGCCAGCGTGCTCCAATATGCATAACAAATTTCCCAATCAGAATCCCCAGCCTCTGAACTCATAATTAGCCTTTGCACAAGAGACCTATGCGCATCCAGGACAAACGCTGGATCGCTCATCCGCCTCCTAAAAATACGTTCCGCGCGAGAACGAACGTCGTCACTACGCGCTAGGTCGTCAAGCAAACGGTCAGTTTCGGATCGACTACTTGACATTGAGTACCCTTCTAGTTGCTAGATCTATTTATACTTTCCAGGAAATATAATCGGCCCTATAGATTATGTCGGACCTTTAGCGGCAATCGAGACCCAAATACAGACTCGAACATCCTTACCGCCGACACGGCAGCCTTTACATCATGAACTCTAACAATGCGAGCCCCTTGCATCATGCACATGACAAGTGTAGCGGTTGTCCCTGCGAGAAGTTGGTTTCTAGGCAGGTCTAAGGCCTCACCAACAAAGTCTTTATTTGAAACCGACACTAGCAACGGGTATTCTAACTTAGTCAATTCCGAAAGCCGGCGAGTAAGTTCAAGAGAGTGATATGTGTTTTTGTTCAAATCGTGCCCCGGGTCGATAATTATCTTCTTAGGCGGCATTCCTAGTTTTTCTGCAAGCTCCACTTTAGCAGCAAGAAATTGTTGGACTTCGCAGACTACATCTACGTATACCGGGCGCTGCAGCACTTCTCTTGGTTTAGCCTTGCTGTGTGTGATAACTAAAGATGCGCCAGCCAGTGCAGCCGATACGGCAATACCTGGGTCCCTCAGCCCCGAAGTGTCATTAATTGCGTCCGCGCCTGCGGCCAACGCTTCGGTCGCAACTTTTGCTCGAAAAGTATCGACAGAAATTATAGCTTTAGAACGCGAGCGAATCTCGGCAACAAGCGGTACAACTCTTGCAAGCTCTTCAGCCTCAGTAACGTGTTGCGAAATGGGAGAAAACGGAACTCCACCGATGTCGACCCAGTGAGCGCCATCATCAAGTGCAGTTAATGCTGCTGATAACGCCCGCGAAAAACCAAATGTCTTGCCGCCGTCGAAGAAGGAATCTTTAGTTCTGTTAATAATGGCCATTACTAATACAGTGGCGCAAAGGTCGACCGGTTCCTGGCGGCTTCCAAATTGCCGAATCGTGGAGCCGCCTAGCGTCGGGTACAAAAGCGACCGGGGTTGACTCCCAGGCATGGTTAATCCTCCGCGTTCTCGGATGTGTGCTCAAGAAGGGTACCCAGCATTGCGGAGATAGAAGCAACTCGCTCGTTTATAAGATTGTGACGAGCTTCGATAAGCTCCGCGGGCGCGCTAGCATTTTTCGCAGTAGATTGCCCGGCGTGTTTACGGTACAACATACTTGGTTGCCTAATATAGTAGCCCCGCGAAAGTGTACTAGCAGCTAACAGCATCCCCGTATCCTCGCTCGCCGGCAATGCCATCCATCCTCCGAGCGCAGCCAAGAGCCACCGTCGAATGCACACCGTGCCTGGCACTACCGGAAGCCGCCGATTATTTGCTAGCCAGTATTGATGGATCCATCCTCGCGGTAAAAGTCCTTCTGGCGGCAGTTCATGCGGCCACACTGTTCGGGTACCGTCATGATTGAGATCAAGTGCCTGGGAGCAGATCCAGTTGACTTCGCTGCGCAACTCCATCAGGGATATTTCACGTGCGAGCGCCCCCGGCAATAGGAAGTCATCCGCGTCTAGGTTGCGTATTAGCGATCCAGAAGAGCGCGTAAGCGCAACAGTACGAGTCACGGCTGCTCCGGCCTGATCATTCCTACCCAGGCACACTCGATGATCATCTCGCACTTGCGCTGGCAATTGCTCGAACGACATGCCATCAAGTTGCAACACCCACTCGAGCTCCCAGGCCGAGGGCAGGTCCTGCGACATCACACTAGTGTAAGCCGCAGTGATATACGGCAGGTTGACAAAGTGTAATGGCGTGATCACCGACATGCGCGCTGGAGTCATCAGACTGCTCGATATGTTCGACCGGTATCCGCTTTCGACACGAGCTAACGCTACACAGGGTGAGCTGCTAGGCGAGCAGTCAGCTGAGCCGCGGCCGCGCCCGGATCGTCGGCCTCGGTCAGCGCGCGGACGACCGCCACCCGGCTCGCCCCGGCCTCGATCACCTGATCCAGGTTGGTCTCATCGATGCCACCGATGCCGAACCACGGCCGGTCGGTGGCCACCGTCCGCAGCGGGTCCAGGCCGGTGTGCGGCCGGCCCGGTTTGGTGGGGGTGGCCCAGATCGGGCCGAGGCAGAAGTAGTCCACCTCGTCGGCGGTGGCCGCCGCGGCCGCTTCGGCAACGCTGTGGCTGCTCAGCCCGATCGCCACGTCCGGGCCGACTATCCGGCGTGCGGTGGTCGGCGAGAGATCGCGCTGCCCGACGTGCAGGACGTCCGCGCCGCTGGCGACCGCGAGATCGGCCCGGTCGTTGACCGCCAGCAACCTGCCGTGCCGCCGGCAGGCGTCGGCGAACACCGCCAGCAGGTCGAGTTCATCGGCCGCTTCGAGGTTCTTCTCCCGAAGCTGGACGACGTCCACGCCGTTGCCGAGCACCGCATCCAGAAAAGCCGGCAGATCGCCCTGGGCACGACGGGAGTCGGTGCACAGGTACAGCCGGGCGTCGGCCAGCGAAGGCTTGCTCACTGGTTCATATAACCAGCCGCGAACCTGGTCCGGTCGGTGGGTGGTTCGCCCAGCCGCGACCGGGCCAGGAAGGATGTCGGGTATGCAGCGGCGGGGACGGGTGGAGGCAATCCCGCCGCAGGCGCTGATCCTGGTCGGCATCGCCTCCGTCCAGTTCGGTTCGGCCTTCGCCGCCACCCTGTTCGATCAGGCCGGGCCGGCCGGGGTGGTGCTGTTGCGGCTCGGCTTCGGCGCGATCGTGCTGCTGGCGATCACCCGGCCCCGGCTGGCCGGACGGTCCCGGCGCGATCTGCTGAAGGTGGTCGGCTTCGGGCTGGTGCTGGCCGGCATGAACTGGAGCTTCTACGAGGCGTTGAAGCTGCTGCCGCTGGGCGCGGCGGTCACCGTCGAGTTCATCGGGCCGCTGACGGTGGCGATCCTCGGCTCGCGCCGGCTGCTCGACCTGGTCTGGGCGGCGCTGGCCGGCGGCGGGGTGGCGCTGCTGGCCTCCGACGGGTCGGTGCACGGCCTGAATGTCCGCGGCCTGCTGCTCGCGCTGCTGGCCGGGATGTTCTGGGCCGGCTACATCCTGCTGTCGCAGCGGGTCGGCGCCGCCTTCGACGGCCTGCAGGGGCTGGCCCTGGCGCTGCTGGTCGGCGCGTTCGCGCTGATCCCGGCCGGCCTGGTCGAAGCCGGTTCGGCGCTGCTGCGGCCCTCGGTGCTGTTCGGCGGGCTGCTGGTGGCGGCGCTGTCCTCGCTCATCCCGTACTCGCTGGAACTCACCGCGCTACGCCGGATCCGGGCCGCCACCTTCGGGCTGCTGATGAGCCTGGAACCGGGTTTCGGCGCGCTGGCCGGCTTGCTGGTGCTCGGCGAGCAGCTCCAGCTGCGTACGGTGGCGGCGCTGGTGATGGTGATCGTGGCGAGCGCCGGAACCACGGTGCAATCACGCCGGACCGTGATCGAACCGGTGCCGGTCGAGCTCGGTTAGCGTGGCTGGCACAGCTGAGTGAGCATCGAGCGAGGCACGAGCGAGGAGCGGAGCGAAGTGACGAGCACAGCTGAGTGAGCATCGAGCGAGGCACGAGCGAGGAGCGGAGCGAAGTGACTAGCACAGCTGAGTGAGCATCGAGCGAGGAGCGGAGCGAAGTGGTTAGCACAGCCGAACCCACCGACGTACTGGTGGTCGGCGGCGGGGTGATCGGCCTGGCCGCGGCGTTCCGGCTGGCCGGAGCGGGGCATTCGGTCCGGCTGGTCGACGCCAGCGGCAGCCGGGGTTCGAGCTGGGCGGCGGCCGGCATGCTCGCCCCGGTCAGCGAGGCAACCTTCGGCGAGACCGAGCTGACCCGGCTGAGCCTGGCCGCGGTGCCGGCCTTCGTCCGGTTCGTCGCCGAGCTGGAAGCGGTCACCGGGGCTCCGGTCGGGCTGCGTAGCGAGGGCACCCTGGTGGTGGCCTTCAATGCCGACGACCGGGCCGCCCTCGATCGACTTTCGGCTTTCCGGGACGGCCTGGGGCTGATCAGCGAACGGCTGACCGGCAGCGCCGTCCGGGCTTGTGAACCGTATCTGGCGACGGGCGTCCGGGCCGGGGTGCTGGCCGCCGACGACCTCTCGGTGGACAACCGCCGCTACCTGGCCGGCCTACGGGCCGGCTGCGCCGCCGCCGGCGTGCTGGTCGAGCCTGGCCAGGTGCGAGAGTTGACCCGCCAGGATCACCGGGTGGTTGGCGTCGAGCTCGACTCCGGGGTCCGGTTCGAGGCCGCGACGGTGCTGCTGTGCTCCGGGGCGGCCACCCACCGGCTGATCGAGGCAGGCGTGCAGCCGGTGAAGGGCCAGATCCTGCGGCTGGCGGTACCCGAGCGGCTGCGCGCCGGTGGCCCGGTGCTCAACCACACGGTGCGCGCGCTGGTCCGCGGCAGCGAGATCTACCTGGTGCCGCGCTCGGACGGTGAGGTGGTGGTGGGCGCGACCTCCGAGCAGCAGGGCCACGACACCACGGTGACCGCCGGTGGGGTGTATGAACTGCTGCGCAACGCCTACGAGCTGCTGCCGATCAGCTCGGAGTTCAGTTTCGTCGAGGCGATCGCCGGCACCCGGCCTGGTACCGCGGACAACGGCCCGCTGGTCGGGCCGGTCGAGCCGGGGTTACTGCTGGCCACCGGCCACTACCGCAACGGGATCCTGCTGTCGGCGCTGACGGCCGACGCGGTGGCCGCGTTGGTTGCCGGCGACCGGGTTGCGCAAGAATGGGAACCGTTCGACGCACGCCGATTTCTAGGCTAGGACGCATCTCGTGCAGATCACCCTCAACGGCCAGCCGCGGCTGGCCACCGACGACATCTCGCTGACCGAGCTGGTACATCAGGTCTCGGATCGGGTCACCGGCATCGCGGTGGCGTTGAACAGCGAGGTGGTACCGCGCGGCAGTTGGGACTCCACGGTGCTCAGCGCCGGCGACCGGGTCGACGTGGTGACCGCGGTACAGGGCGGCTGACTTTCCGCTTTGTTGCTAGGGCCGATCGGGTCGCTAGGACCGATCGGGTCGCTAGGGCCGATCGGGTCGCTAGGGCCGATCGGGCATCCCGTCCAGCATTCCCTCGTACGGCGAGGACGCCTCGGCCCACCAGCGTCGCGGGATCCGGCCCGCCAGCCAGGAATCGCGGCCGGCCTGCACCGCCAGCCGCATCGCCCGCGCCATCCGCAGCGGGTCGGCGGCCCGGGTCACCGCCGAGGCGACCAGCACCGCGTCGCAACCGAGTTCCATCGCCTGCACCGCATCCGCCGCGCTGCCGATGCCGGCGTCCAGCACCACCGGCACGCTGGCCTGCTCCACGATCAGGGCGATGTTGTGCGGGTTGCGGATGCCCAGACCGGAGCCGATCGGCGCGCCGCCCGGCATCACCGCGTGGCAGCCCAGCTGTTCGAGCCGGCGGGCCAGTACCGGATCGTCATTGGTGTAAGGCAAAACCACGAAGCCGGCATCGACCAGCTGCTCGCAGGCCGCCAGCAGTTCGAGGGCGTCCGGTAGCAGGGTCCGCTCGTCGGCGACCACTTCTACCTTCACCCAGTGGGTTTCCAGCGCCTCGCGGGCGAGCTTCGCGGTCAGCACCGCCTCGGCCGCGGTCCGGCAGCCGGCGGTGTTGGGCAGCACCCGCACCCCACCGTCGCGCAGCACGTCGAGCACCGAGCCGGACGAGCCAGCATCCACCCGGCGCATCGCGACCGTGGTCAGCTCGGTGCCGGATTCGGCGAGGATGTCGGCCAGGCCGTCCAGGCTCGGTGCGCCGCCGGTACCCACGATCAGCCGGGAGGAGAACTCGGTGCCGGCGATGACCAGCCGGTCGTCGGAGTTCATGGTGTCACCGAGCGGGCCGGCTGCGGTCGGGCGAACGGCAGCGCGATCAGCACCGCCACCACGAACGAGGCGATCGAGGCCGACAGCCACGGATGGTTCAGCGTGTGCAGGTCGGTGCCGGCCCTGGTCCAGAAGTCCGCCCAGTGTGCGAGCGAACCCGGATTGATCAGCTGGTACACCACGAAGCCGATCAGCCAGGCAGCCAGCATGCCCGGTCGCAGCGGGGCGTCGGCGGAGATATCCCAGTCATTGCCGCGAGTTCGCAGCCAGGCCGCGATCAACGCACCGGACATCGGGATGAACACGCCACCGATCAGGTAGAGAAAGTTTGCGTAATCGCTGATGTTGATACTCAATGCCAGCACCGTGGTGAGCGTCCCGAGCAGTACGGTCAGCACCCGACGATCCCAGGACGGTCGCAGGTTCTGCAGCGAGATCGCAGTCGAGTAGACGTTGGCGAAGCTCTGGTCTGTTTCGCGAATGACCAGCACCGCAAAGGCAACCATGCCCAGCGGCAGCCCGATGAACAGGTCGAAGATCCGGTCCCCGTGATCCGGGCCGACCTGGCTGAGCGCGACCAGCCCGATCACCAGGCAGGCAACCTGAGTGATGCCGTAGCCGACGAAGCCACCGGCGAAGGCCGCCTTGGCCGAGCGGGAATGCCGGGAATAGTCAGCGCCCAGCGGGACCCACGAGATGGTCAGCGCCATCGCCGAATCCACCGCTAGCCAAAACCCTTTCCAGCTGCCACCGAGATGGCTGGAGTGCTCGCGGAGCAGCCCTATCGAGAGCACCACCAGCGCCAGCACCACCAGCACCGAGACGTACTTTCGCAGCGCGCGGATCCAGCCCAGCGGCCGGATGGTCAGCGCCGTGGTGATAACTCCGGCAGCGAGAATGCACAGCCAGCGGGGCAGGTCGCCATGGGTCAGCGCGCCCAGGCCGAGCGCGATGGTGACCAGTTCGAAGATCGCCCAACCTACGCACTGTGCGATGTTGAGTGCGGTCGGCAGGAAGGACGCGCGGGTGCCGAGCAACCCGCGCAGCAGCACCATTGCCGGCGCGCCGGTCCGGGCCCCCAGTACCAGCGACGCGCCCAGGATCAGGCCGCCCAGCACCGACCCGACGATCGCCGCGGTGACCGCGGCGATAAAGCTCAGCTGCGGTACGCCAACGGGCGCCAGGATGCCGATGGCACCGCTGAAACCGAGCAGGCTCACCCCGAGATTGCCCCAGAAACCGAACTGATCGAACATGCTCAGGGTGCGTGGCGCCGTTTCGGTCAAGGTGTTCGGCGCTTCGGCGTGCGCGCCGTCGGCGGTGCTCAAGGGTGGACGGATATCAACAGCCATGACTACCTCTCTCCCTTCGCCGGTATTAGCCGGATCAGGTTCAAGCGGTCGGTGGCCATGCAGCCGGTAGCTGCGCCGCCACCCTCTCAGCCCGACAAGCCGGGCTCCCGCGGGGACTCCCTAAGGTTAGTGCGTGCCCACCGTTACCGACACCGCGCCTATCGCACTCACCATCGCCTCGTCCGATTCCGGTGGTGGTGCCGGCATCCAGGCCGATCTCAAGGCCTTCGCCCGATGCGGGGTACATGGCCTGTCCGCGATCGTCGCGCTGACCGCTCAGAACACCGTAGGGGTGAGCGCCATCCATGAGTGCCCGCCGGACTTCGTGGTCGCTCAACTGGACGCGCTGTTCGCCGATCTGGCGCCGGCCGCGGTGAAAACCGGCATGCTCTTCTCCGAGCCGATCATCACCGCGGTCGCAGGTGCGCTGGCCGGCCGGCAGCTGGCCCTGGTACTCGATCCGGTGATGATCGCCTCGTCCGGGGCGCGGTTACTGCGCGATGACGCGGTGGACGCGCTGGTCGGACTGCTGTTCCCGCTGGCCACCGTGGTCACCCCGAACCTGATGGAGGCGCAGGCGCTCACCGGCCGCGACACCGAGGACCGGGCCGAGCTGGCCGAGGCACTGGTCGCGCTGGGCGCCCGGGCAGCCCTGGTCACCGGCGGGCACGGCCAGCGTCCGGTCGACCACCTGTTTGCCGACGGACAGCACCTGCAGATCCCGGTCCCGCGGCATCCGGTGGCGGCGACCCACGGG
>JALYVK010000115.1 GCA_030853265.1 Actinomycetota bacterium | reverse complement strand
CTTCTGAGCCGATGCCGGTCGCCGGTCCGTCCGAGCGGATCGTCATCGTCGGCGCCGGCCTGGGTGGCCTGTCGGCCGCGCTTCGGTTGGCCGGTGCCGGCCGGGACGTGCGGATTCTCGAGGCGAACGCCGAACCGGGCGGCCTGATGGGACGCTGGCAGTCGGCGGGCTACACCTTCGACACCGGCCCGACCGTCCTCACGATGCCGGAACTGATCGACGATGCCCTTGCCTGCGTGGGTGAATCCCGATCAGACTGGCTGCAGCTCGACCGGCTCGACCCGTCCTACCAGGCGCACTACGCCGACGGCTCGACGTTGCGCTCGTACTCCGACCCGGCTCGGATGGCCGACGAGGTCGGCCAGCAGTGCGGCGCGGCCGAGGCGCGCGGTTACCTCGAGCTGGTCGACTACCTGCGCCGGCTGTACCTGAGCGAGTTCGACACCTTCATGGATCGCAATCTCGACTCGGTCACCGACCTGATCCGGCCACCGGCCGCTACCCTGCTGCGGCTGGGCGGCCTGCGCAGCCTGGACAAGGTGATCGGCGGCTTCCTGGCCGACGACCGAACCCGCCGGCTGTTCACGTTTCAGTCGATGTATGCGGGGGTTTCGCCGTCGCAGGCCCGTGCTCTGTACGGCGTGATCAGCTACCTGGACTCGGTCGCCGGCGTGTGGTTCCCGCGCGGCGGGATGCACCAGGTGGCCCGGGCGCTGGCCGGCGCGGCGAGCAGGCACGGCGTCCGGATCGACTACGGCAGCCGGGTCAGCCGAGTGCTGGTCAGCGGTGGCCGAGCCCGGGCGGTGATCACCGAGGCCGGCGAGCGGATCCCGGCCGACGTGGTGATCCTCAACGGCGACCTGGCCACCGCCTACCGCGACCTGCTGCCGGCCTCGGTACATCCTGCGTGGCTGAACCGGCTGAGCCGGCCGCGCTACTCGCCGTCCGCGCTGGTCTGGCTGGTCGGGTCCCGGGGCGGGTTACCCCAACCGGCCCACCACAGCATCAGCTTCGGCGCGGCCTGGTCGCGGACCTTCGACGAGATCATCACCGAGGGCCGGCTGATGAGCGACCCATCCCTGCTGCTCAGTTGCCCGAGCGTCACCGATCCCTCGCTCGCCCCGGCCGGTGGCCACAGCTACTACCTGCTGGCGCCGTGCCCCAACACCCGTACCGGCCGGATCGACTGGGCCACCATTGGGCCGCGCTACGTGGATGAGCTGGCCGGAGTGCTGGACCGGCGGGGCTTCGACCTGCACGGGGCATTCTCGGACGGTATAGAGACCTCGCGGATCAGCACCCCGGCGGACTGGGCCGCGGCCGGCTCGACGGCCGGCAGCCCGTTCGCGCTGGCCCACACGCTGGGCCAGACCGGTCCACTGCGGCACCGGACCCAGCACCCGGCGGTGACCAACCTGCTGTTCTGCGGAGCTGGCTGCCAGCCAGGGGTCGGGGTGCCGACGGTGCTGCTGTCCGGCCGGCTGGCCGCGGCCCGAATCATCGGCGCGGGCCACCGTCGTCGCAACTATCTGGGACCATGAGCTGGTGACGGTCAGCCTGCGGACGGATACTCCCGGACCCGGGCTGCCGCAGTCCGGCGCCGAGGGCCTGCTGGACCGGTTCGGCGGCTTCGTCCAGGGCTGGACGCTGAGCACCATCGGCCGGGTCGGCCTGCTCGGCACCGCGCTGATCGCGCTGGGCAGTTTCGGTGCCGGTGCGCTGCCGGCCAACGATCCGACCAGGCACATCCCGGTGATCGGGTTGCTGCGGCACGGCAGCATTGGCCTGCACACCGCGCTCGGCCTTTACTACCTCGGTCTGGTCGTGCTGATCGGCGCCTGGCTGGTGCTCGGCCGGCTGCTACTGACCGGCTCGCCCCGAGGCGATACCGAGATCGGTGCCGAGGTCATCAGCCCGATCGCGCTGCGCCGGATGCTGATCCGCTGGATGGCGCCGCTACTGGTCGGCATGCCGCTGGCCAGCTCGGATCTCTACAGCTACGCAGCGCAAGCCCAGCTGGCCCGGCACGGCCTGGATCCGTACACCACAACGCCGGCCGACCTGCCCGCGGTGGACCTGGGCAAGTTCCTCGACAACGTCGCCTGGAAGTGGGTCGACACGCCCTCGCCGTACGGCCCGTTGTGGGTGGCGGTGTCCAAATGGGTCGCCGCGGCGACCGGCAACCATGCGCTGATCAGCGTGCTGCTGCTGCGGCTGCTGCCCTTCGGGGCGGTGTTGCTGACCGCCCGGCTGCTGCCGGTGCTGGCCCAGCGCTACAGCAAGCGGGCCGATCTGGCGCTCTGGATCGCGGTAGCCAACCCGCTGATCCTGGTGCACGCGGTGGGTGGCGGCCACAACGACGCGGTGATGGTGGCCCTGATCGTCTGCGGCCTGGTGGTGGTCACCCGGCCGGCCGCGAACTGGCATCACCTGATCGCTGGAGTGGCGCTGATGACCCTGGCCGCGGCGGTCAAATCGCCCGGCCTGGTAGCAGTGGCCTTCGTGATACCGATCTACCTCGCCGGCCGGCGCGGGCTGAGCTGGCGGGACTGGGCGCGCCACTGCGCGGTGACCGTGCTCATCGCGATCCCGGTGTTCGCCGCGGTATCGCTGATGGCCGGCGTCGGCCTGGGCTGGACCAAGCAGGTCAGCTCCGGGGTGCCGGTGATCAACTTCATGTCGATCCCGACGCTGTTCGCGGTGCTGTACCGGGCAAGTATCGGCGCGGCGCACGCCGGCAGCCTGGTCGACGGCACGGTGCGGGACTTCCGCAACGTCGGCACCGTGGTCAGCGCGCTGCTGCTGGTCGCGCTCTGGTACCGAGCCGTCCGCGGCCACCTGGACCGGCGGCTGCCGCTGAAGCTGCTCGCGATCGGGCTGCTCAGCATCGTCGTGCTGGGCCCGGCCGTTCAGCCGTGGTACTTCACCTGGGCGCTGACCGTCGCCGCGGTGCTGTTCGTGGCACCCCGGCGGATGTTCTGGGTGGCGACCGGTTCGATCGCGCTCACCCTGCTGACCCGGCCGATGGGTTCGAGCCTGGAGGCCAGCGCGTACCTGCCCGCGGTGCTGGCCGCGGCCCTGGCGTCCCGCTCGCTGCTCGGGCCGGTCGTGCACCGCCGGCGTGGCTGAGCGGTTTCTCGGGTGAACGGTTTCCAGACGGCCCAGCTCGATGCGGCTTACCGCTACTGCCGCGAACTGAACGCCCAGCACGGCAAGACCTTCTACCTCGCCACCGGCCTGCTGCCCGCGCCGGCACGCCGGCACGTCCACGCCCTGTACGGCTTCGCCCGCTACGCCGACGATCTGGTCGACCACCCCGGCGACGGCCCGCCGGCCGAGCGACTGGCCGAACTCGGCCGTGACCTCGAGCGCGGCCTGGCCGGCGGCCGAGCGGGGCATCCGGTGGTGCGGGCGGTGGTGCACACGGTGGCCGAGTTCGACATCCCGCACAGCTACTTCAGCGACTTTCTCGACTCGATGGCCGCCGACCTGACCGTCGCGCGCTACGCCGGCTTCGAGCAGCTGCGCGGTTACATGTGGGGCAGCGCGTCGGTGATCGGCTTGCAATTGCTGCCCATTCTCGGTCTCAGCGGTGATCGCGCAGCAGCCGAGCGGTGCGCCGCGGATCTCGGGATTGCTTTCCAGCTGACCAATTTCGTGCGCGACATCGGCGAGGACTACCGGCGTGGACGGATCTACCTGCCGCAGGACGGCCTGACTGAGCACGGCGTGATCGAGTCGATGTTCGGTGCCCGGGTGACCGCTCCGGAGCTGAAGGATCTGCTGGCTGCCGAGATCGCCCGAGCCCGGACGTACTACCGCCGAGCCGAGCCCGGTATCGGCCTGCTGGCCCCGACCGCGCGGGACTGCGTCCGGACCGCGTTCGTGCTGTACGGCGAGATCCTGGACGAGATCGAGCGGGCGGGCTACGAGGTGCTGGCCCGCCGGGCCCGGGTGTCCCTGCCGCGCCGGCTCCGGGTCGGCGCGGGCGGCTACCTGCGTGCGGTACGTGCCCGCAGGCACTGAGTGGATCCTGTTGGTTCTAGATCGGTTGGGTTGGCTCAGTCGGCTCGCGGAAGATTCGGGTGCCGAGCTCTCGACGGTGCGCCCGGGTTGACCAGAATGCCAGGTCGCGGTCGATGTGGTCGCTGGCCTGCTGGGTCAGGACCAGCGCCGGTTCGCGGTGCGGCCACTGCCTGACCAGCTGGGCCCGCAGGCCGGACGGTGGGTGGGCCGACCACAGGTCCGTAGATCGCCGAGAAAACTGCTGCAGCTGTGGCAGTTGAGCCAGCACGCTCTGCCGATGCGCCCGGGCCAGCGACTGCCACCCCGCCGGCCCGATGGCCTCGGCGCTGTAGTGCAGGGAGGCGAGGATGTCGCGGGCCAGCAGCAACTGATTGAGGGTTGCCTCGGTCGCCTCGGTGCCGGCCACCTCGGTGGAGATCCGGTCGGCGAGGTACTCCGCCTGCTGGTGGCCGCGACTAGCAATCGCCGTCACCGTCAAATGGACGAAGAAGAAGAATCGGCTGACCGCCCACATCGCCAGGTGCGCGATGCCGAGGAAGATGTTCGGGTTCCGCTGGTTCGGATTGACTATCTCGCCGAGATTTCGGCCCTGAAAGCCTTCAGCCAGCCGGCGAAAGGTGTTCAGCGCGGGTTCGACGAGCCGGCCACGGGCCGGGTCGCCGTTAACGCTGTGGCCAAGTTCGTGAGCCAGCACCGCCACCCGCATGCCCGGATCCAGCGTCAGCCACAACGGGGCACCCAGCCACAGCACCGTCTGTCGACGCCAGCCGTAGCTGCCGATGGCGGCGTTGTAGTCCTGATCGAGCACGATGAAGTCCGGCACGCTGGTGCCGGCATGCTCGGCCACCCGCTCGATGAGCGCGAACAGGCTCGGCGCCTGCTCGCGGCGCAACCGCCGTTTCGGCGTGGGCAGCCGGCCCGGGCGCGGTCGCAGCAACGCCGCGAGCCCGATGAACACCAGGCCGAGCAACCCCCACCAGGACGGGAACCCGGCCACGATCAGCCAGAGACCCAGGACCAGCGATCCGAGCGCGGTGCCGACTAGCAGCAGCGACAGCACGATCAGGGCGGCCCGGGCGACCGAGAAGCCGGGCCGGGTCGGCAGGGTGGTGCAGAACCGGCGGAACTGCGCCTGATCGAGCCGGAACGCCAGCCGGTAGCTGAGCCGATCGAACCAGCGCCAGCCCAGCGGGATCTGGGTTGGCGGATCGTAGGCGTTGAGATTCCACTCACACGACGGACACCAGGCCGGACTCTGCGCCACCCGGACGAGCTGCCCCGAGCACCGCTGGCAGCTACCGGCATCGGCGAATTTCACCGGTCCATCATCTCCCACGTCCGAGTGCCACCCAGCAGGACAGGGTCAGCAGGATCAGCGCGAAGCCGAATCCCAGGTCTTCGATCGGCGCATAGGCCAGCCGCAGGCCGGTGATGGCCGACGGGTCGTACCGGACGATCCGGCTGCCGGTCAGCACCCCGTTGACGATCAGCTGAAACCCGAACAGGATCGCGTACGCGGTCCAGAATGCCTTACGTCGTAACAGGAAAGTCCGCAACAGCAGCAGGTCACAGGTCGCCGCGCCGGCCACTGCCAGCACCACCAGCCAGCTGTAGGTCACGGCCGGGCTGTGTTGTTCGAGGGCGGCTGGCCGTTCGAGGGCGGCCGGTTGTTCGGGGGCGGCTCGTCACCGATCGACCAGCGCGGCCGGCACCGCCGGACGGCCTCGAGGGTGAGCACCGCACAGGTCGGGACGACCATGAAGAACAGCACCTCTTCCAGCGGCATCCCGTAGAACCGCAGTCCGATCAGGTAGCGCCGGTCAAAGCTCCACTGGCCGTGCCGGATCGCGTACAGATCCCAGCAGACGCCGAGCACCAGCCCCGGCGCGAGCGCCACAAGAAGCCGACGCCAGCGCGAATACACCCTGGTTCGCAGCAGGAACTCCAACGGCGCGGTGCCGATCAGGCAGGCCGCCAGCAGCCCCAGGTAGCTCAACCGCGCCAGCACGACCGCTCGCGCTCTAGAACGCCGCGGCCTGCGCGCGCCGCTTGACCTCGGTGCCCCGGTTCTCGGCAAGCGCCTGCGCCGGCGACCCCGGCAGCGAATCGTCCGGCCGGACAAGCCAATCGACGATCTCCTGGTCGGTGTAGCCGCCGTCGCGCAGCAGCGTTATCACCGACGGCAGCGACTTCAACACCACGCCGCCGGCCACGAAGACCCTGGGCAATGCCCGCCGGCCCTGCCCGTCGTAGGTCACCACCAACTGGCCGTCCTTGAGCAGCTGGTGGACCTTGGTGATCGGCACCGACAGCAATTCGGCTGCCTCGGGCAGCGTGATCAGGTCCGGATGGGTCTCGGCAGGCATACCGACCAGCCTGCCATGCCCGGTCAGCCCAGGCGTGCGGTGGTCAGGCTGGCGGTGGTCAGGCCCGACGGTGGTCAGGCCCGGCGTCCGGTGGTCCGCCCCGGCGTCCGGTGGTCAGGCTGGCGGTGGTCAGGCTCGGCGTGCGGTGGTCAGGCTCGGCGTGCGGTGGTCAGCGAATCCGCCAACCCAGCACCGGCTCCGGTGACTCGGCCGAGTCGGCATCGGTCCACGGCCGGCCGGTGCCGTACTTCGCGGCCAGCTCGGCTCCGGTCCGGACGCCGGCCGGAAACGGCTGCCGGGCGATCTGGCGGCGCAGCTCGTCGACGTCCAGCGGGCTGGCCGAGGCCGCCAGCACCACGTTGCCGAACCGCCGTCCCTTCAGCACGTCGGTCGAGCTGACCAGCGCGAGCTGGGCCAGCACCGGGCGCAGGCCGGCCAGTGCCCGGCGCAGGTAGCCGAAGCCGGGCTCGTCCACCAGGTTGGCCAGCAACAGGCCGCCCGGTTTGAGGACTCGGGCGACGTCTGCGAAGAATTCCGCGGTGGTCAGCGTGGCCGGCACCCGGCCGTCGGCGTAGGCATCGAGCACCACCACGTCGGCGCTGGCCGCGGCAAGCTGACCGATCCCGCTGCGGCCGTCCACCGGCCTGATCCGGATTCGGTGGTTGCGCGGCAGCGGCAGCCGGGCCCGGACCAGCTCGGTCAGCTCGGCGTCGGGTTCGAGCACGATCTGCGTCGAACCGGGTCGGACGGCCTGCAGGTACCGGGGCATGGTCAGCCCGCCACCACCGACGTGGGTGACCGCCAGCGGGCCGTCCGGCAGCGTCGCTAGCACGCTGGCGAAGTATTGGATGTACTCGAAATCCAGGTAGGTCGGATCGGTGATGTCGACGTAGGACTGGCGGACGTCGTCCATCAGCAGCATCGAGCCGCCGGGATGCTCGGTATCGGCCACCAGTTCGATTCGTGGCCGCGACAAGGACGGCTCAGACATGCCGGCAACCCTACTGTCCGGACCGCCGCGGCAGACGGCACACGGTGCGGCGCAACCAGTGGCCCGGCCGGCGCCCTAGAATCCATGCTGTGCAGACGGCTCCTGGGGATCGGATCGTCGGCCGGGTGCTGGAAGGTCGGTACCGGGTGCTCGAACGCCTTGCCCGGGGCGGCATGTCGACCGTATACAGCGCGCTGGACGAGCGCCTTGACCGGCCAGTTGCGGTCAAGGTGATGTCGGCTGCCCTGTCCACCGACCCGGCGTTCGCCGATCGGTTCGCTCGCGAGGCCCGGGTCGCGGCCCGGCTGTCACATCTCAATGCGGTCTCGGTCTATGACCAGGGCACCGATGGCGGGCACGTCTTCCTGGTCATGGAGCTGGTTCGCGGACGGACCCTGCGCGACCTGCTGCGCGAACGGGGCGTGCTGAGCCCCGCTCAGGCCGTCTCGATCATGGAACCGGTGCTCGGCGCGCTGGCCGCGGCACACCGGGCCGGCCTGGTGCATCGCGACGTCAAGCCCGAGAACATCCTGCTGTCCGACGACGGCGCGGTGAAGGTGGCCGATTTCGGGCTGGCCCGGGCCATCGAAGCCGATGCCAGCAGCACCCGGACCGGGCTGATGATGGGCACGGTGGCCTACTGCCCACCCGAGCAGATCGCCCGCGGCGCCGCCGATGCCCGCAGCGACGTCTACTCCGCAGGCGTGGTGCTGTTCGAGTTGCTGACCGGTACCCCGCCCTACCGTGGCGACAGCGCGATGGCGGTCGCCTACCAGCACGTCAACTCCGACGTACCGCCGCCGTCCAGCCGGCGGGCTGGCATCCCACCGCAACTGGACGAGCTCGTGCAGCGGGCCACCAGCCGCGAGCCGTCCGGCCGGCCGTTGGATGCCGGCGCGCTGCTCGCCGAATTACACGATGTCCGGCTCGACCTGGCGCTGCCGGTGGTGGCGGTTCCGCCGCGCCGGCCGGTCGCCGCCGACCTGGATGACACCCAGCGGATCGAGCGGGTGCCGGCCAGCGAGCGAGCGCACCCGTCGGTGCCGCCCTATCC
>JALYVK010000114.1 GCA_030853265.1 Actinomycetota bacterium | reverse complement strand
GGCCAGCACCACGGCCAGCGACGGCCCGGCACCGAGTCGCCGGGCGGTGGCCAGCACCGCCGGCCAGTCGGTGTCCGGCGTGGCCGACAGGTGCACGTCGAGCAGCCAGCCGAGCCGGTTCGCACCGGACAGCGCGGCATGCAACCCCACATGCACCAGCTGATCGGTGGCCGACAGCGCCGGCAGTCCTACCGGTTCGAGCAGCCGGCGGCCGTCGAGCAGCCGATGGGTCGGGCCGTGGAAGGCCGCCCGCCGGCGGGCGTCGTTGAAGATCGACCAGTGCAGGTCGAGCAAAACTCCACGCGGCGAGCGCAGCCGCAACTCACCGGGGCAGTAACGCTCGAGCAGCGGCCAGTTGCGATCGACCAGCTGGTAGCCCGCCTCGTCCAGCCGTTCGAGCACCGCGGCGAAGTCGACCGGTGAGACCAGCAGGTCCAGATCGACGTAGTGCCGCAGATCCGGCCGGGGATAGACGCTGTGGGCCAGCGCCGGGCCCTTCAACACCAGCCAGGGCAGGTCGCTCTCGTCCAGCACCGCACCGAAGTCGCGGGCAGCAGCCACCGTACGAGCCTGAGCGGCAAGGAACTTCGGGCGCTGGGCGGCCAGCTCGGACCAGGCCGGTTCGGCCAGCGGCGCGCGACCGGCCAGCCACGCCTCGACGCCGTGCTCACGGGCCAGCCCGATCAGCTCACCAGCCCGGGCCGCAGACGTGCCAGCCAGCGAACCCACTGGCCGGCCCGCCAGCAGGGCGCACAGTTGGGCCAGCGCGGACCGATCGAGGTTCTCGGATCCAGCGGTATCCGGCCCGCTCGGAGGTCGTTGATTACGCGAGGCCACCGCAAATGTCTATCAGGGTCGGCCCACCGATGTGCGCGATCGCACCGATAGCGGCAGGTATCACCGACGGGCGGCGCAACTCTTTCGGTAGGCGACTACCCAAGAAGACGAAGACGTGGCAGGCTGTCAATACGGTGTTAAATTTCGGGGGGACAGGAGTGCCGTGTCTAATACAGATGTGACTGCACGTGAACGCGTTCAAGCGATTGACGGAATGCCCGATAGGCCCTCAATTGCGACCGAGATCGATCGGTTGTGCGGCCTGTCGCTGAAGGCATTGCCCGCAATGTACCGCCCGGATAAGCAGGAATTCGTGCAGACCGTCCGGAAGGATCCAAGCGCACCGCACGGACTGCGCCAAGAGGGCAGCAACCTGCGGTATGCCGCCATCGCCGCCCTCGGCCTGGCCTGGGTCGGCGAGGGTGCTCAGCGCGCCGTGCTGGCCGGCGGGACCGCGGCCGAGCTGGCCCGGCACACCACCGTTCTCGGTGCCGAGCCGACGACCGATCTGGGCGCCGCGGCGCTGTCGGGCTGGGCGCTGGCCGAGATCACCGGTGAGCTGGCCGAGCAGGTCTATGACCGGTTGGTCCGCGAGGTCCGCGAGGTCTCCTCCCAGCCCACCGTCGACTTCTCCTGGACGCTGACCGCGCTGCTCGCGGCCGCCGAACTCGGCGACTTCACCGAGGTGACGGCCAGCGCCGCGCAGCGATTACTCGACGCTCAGGGGGCAAACGGCATCTGGGGCCACCACCTGCCGCGTACCGACCTGGCAAGCTATCGCGCGCACGTCGGCTGCTTCGCCGATCAGGTCTACCCGATCCAGGCATTGGCCCGCTACGCCAAGGCAACCGGCGATCAGCGCGCGCTGGCCGCGGCCAACCGCTGTGCCGACCGGATCGTCGAACTGCAAGGCAGCGCCGGGCAGTGGTGGTGGCATTACGACGCGCGAACCGGTGACGTGGTCGAGGGCTTCCCGGTCTACAGCGTGCACCAGCACGCGATGGCCCCGATGGCCCTGTTCGACCTGCTCGAAGCCGGCGGCAACGATCACCGCAACGCGATCTCCGACGGGGTCGGCTGGCTGCGCCACCATCCCGAATCGGCATTGGCGCTGGTCGATTCCGAGACCGGAGCGATCTGGCGCAAGATCGGGCGCACGGAACCGCGTAAGGCCACCCGGTCGCTGCGGGCGATCTCGACTTCGATCTCGCCCCGGTGGAAACTGGGCATCCTCGATTCGGTATTCAAGCCTGGCCCGGTGGACTACGAATGCCGTCCCTACGAACTGGGTTGGCTGCTCTACGCCTGGCTGTCCGGCGGTATCAGCGGCGGCCGGCCGCCGGCCGTCAGCCAGCCACCCGGCACCGGCAGCTGAGAAGGATCGCCATGGCAGGCAAGCAACAACTGCTCTTCGGCCTCGAGGTCGACGCGCTCACCATGACCGAGGTCCTGCAGCGTTGCGAGCAGAACCTCACCAGTCGCGAGCAGTTGCAGGTCGGCGTCGTCAATGCCGCCAAGATGGTCAAACTTCGCAAGGACCGGCTGCTGCGTGAATCGCTGCTGACCTGCGACCTGATGTTGGCCGATGGTCAATCGGTCGTCTGGGCAAGCAAGATCCTGCGCCGCCCGCTACCCGAACGGGTAGCCGGTATCGACCTGTTCGAGCGGTTGTTGGAACTCGCCGAACGCTCTGACCGATCGGTTTTCCTGCTTGGTGCCAAGCCAGAAGTGCTGGTCATCCTGCGGCAGCGGCTGGCCGAGCGCTATCCTCGGCTGCGGATCGCCGGTACCCGGGACGGCTACTACGCTGCCGAGCAGGCAGCAGAGGTTGCCGAGCAGATCAGGGCGTCCGGTGCCGACCTACTCTTCCTGGGCATGACCTCGCCGAAGAAGGAGATCTTCCTCGGCGACTACGGCCAGCGGATGGCTGTGCCGATCATGCACGGGGTGGGTGGTTCCTTCGACGTGTTCGCCGGCCTCACCAAGCGCGCACCGGCCAGCTGGCAGCGCTTCGGCGCCGAGTGGCTCTTCCGGCTGCTGCAGGAACCTGGCCGGTTGTGGAAGCGCTACCTGACCACCAACAGCGCTTTCGCCTGGCAATTGCTCCTCGAACTGCGCCGCCCCACCCCCGCGTACCGAACAGCGACCGACGGCCAGCCCGCCGCACGGTCCCAGCAAAAGTGACAGGAGCGCAAGGATGAACGAGGTATTCTCCGGCACGGTTGCGGTGGTGGGGCTCGGCTACATCGGCCTGCCGACTGCCGCCGCACTGGCAACTCGGGGTATCGAAGTCATCGGGGTGGACGTCAACGCCGAGACCGTCAAGGCCGTCGGCAACGGCGAAGTCCCTTTCGTGGAACCGGATCTGGCCGTCGCGGTCAGCGGTGCGGTCGCGATGGGACGGCTGACCGCGACCATGGAGATGCCGGAGGCCGATGCCTACATCATCGCCGTGCCCACCCCGTTCCAGGACGACCACACCGCTGACCTGAGCTACATCAAGGCCTCGGTGCAGGCGATCGCGCCGAAGCTGCGTAGCGGTGAGGTGCTGATCCTGGAATCGACCTCGCCGCCGGGCACCGCGCAGCTGATGAGCGAGTGGGTTGCCGAACTGCGCCCGGAACTGAACCTGCCGCACACCCTGGACGGGGTGCCCGACATCTTCGTCGCGCACTGCCCCGAGCGGGTGCTGCCCGGCCGGGTGATGATCGAGATCGTCACCAACGACCGGGTGATCGGCGGCATCACGGCCCGCTGCGCGGAGAAGGCCGCGACCATCTACCGGGTGTTCTGCCAGGGCCAACTGCTGCTGTCCGACGCGGCCAGCGCCGAGATGGCCAAGCTGGTGGAGAACGCCTATCGCGACGTCAATATCGCCTTCGCCAACGAGCTGTCGCTGATCTGCGACAAGCTCCGGTTGGACGTCTGGGAGATCATCAAGCTCGCCAATCACCATCCACGGGTGAACATCCTCTCGCCGGGCCCGGGCGTCGGTGGCCACTGCATCGCGGTTGATCCCTGGTTCATCGTTGCTTCGGCACCGGAGCTGGCCCAGCTGATCCGGACCGCCCGCGAGGTGAACGACAACAAGCCGCACCACGTTGCGCAACAGGTGATCGCCAAGGCCGGCCGCTTCAACGCTCCGACCATCGCCTGCCTGGGTTTGGCCTTCAAGGCAAACATCGATGACCTGCGCGAGAGCCCGGCCGTCGAGATCGTGGCGCAGATCGCCGACGAGTTGCCCGGCATCGAGGTGCTCGCGGTCGAACCGTACGTCGAGAAGCTGCCGCCGGCCCTGGACGGACGATCCAACGTCCGGCTCGCGCGGGCCAGCGAGGCCATCGAGGCCGCCGACATCGTGGTGCTGCTGGTCGACCATGACCAGTTCAAGACGATCAATCGCAGCCTGCTCGGCGGCAAGGTCATCTACGACACCCGAGGCGCCTGGCGCTGAGCCGCTCGGCCGCTCGGCCGCTCGGCCGCTGATCCGCTCGGCTCAGCCGACCGGCGCCCCGGGGTACCTGCGCCGGACGAACCAGGCGACGAACGCGGTGAATCCGCCGCCGATCACCAGGGTGATCGCCATCGCCCGGGTCTTGCTGCCGGTCTGGTAGTAGATCGGCGGAGTCGGCGGGCTGAGCTGGGCGCGGATCAGGTTCACCTTGGCCACGCCGGCCTGGCTCTGCAGCTCGTCCAGCGACGAGTTCACCTTGCCGAGCACGCTATTGAGCGTCGTGCTCACCTCGGCGACCGAGGTGCCGGCGGCCTGCACGTCGATGGCAGCCTGGTCGAAGTTGGTGGCGAACTGGCCGCCGGAATTGGGCAGCCGCACCCCGTAGCCATGCCGGATACCCTCGCCGACCAGGGTGACGCTGTCCGAGACCACCGACGGTCCGGGCGGCGACGAGCCAACCATCTTGGCCACCACCCCGGCAGTGGTGATCAGGCTTTCCGAACTGACCGAAAGCCCGTTCGGGTTGGCGACACTCTTCGGTGCCACGAACAGCACCTGCACCTGCGACCAGTAGACCCCGGGCCTGCGGGCGAAGTAGAGGCCGAAGCAACCGCTCAGCAGGATGCCCACCAGCACGATCACCCCGGTCCGCAACAGCAGCGGTGGCCGGCGCGGTACGGGCGGTTCGGCGCTCCCGGTCACCTTCGGTGACGGCGAATCGCCCAGCGTCGAAGCACCGCCAGCTCCGGTAGAGCTAGGAATTGCCACTGTGACTGCCCCCTGCGTATCGCCAGATGTCCGGCCTCGGACTACTGTATGTAACAACGAGGTAGGTTGCCATCGTGTCGCGCACTCGTCGTGCACGTATCCGCTTTCTTGCCATCACGTACTTTGGGGGAGGCGCGTGGCCGCCAGCACTACTAGGTCCTTCTCGGACCTACCGAGAATCATGCGGCAACGGTGGTACTTCACCATCGCCGGCCTGCTGGTGACCCTCGTGCTGTGCGGGCTGGCATCGACCGCGGTTGCGGTCAAGTACGAGGCCAAGGCGCAAATCCTGGTGCTGCCACCCAAGACCACGGTTGGCAACGGCGGCAACCCCTACCTGGCGCTCGGTGGCCTGCAGGCCGCCGCCGACGTGCTGGCCCGGGCGATGTCGGATGCCCAGACCTACGCCAAGCTGCGCGGTGAAGGTATTACCGGCACGTACACGGTGGCCCGCGACCTCACCACGAGTGGCCCGGTGCTGCTGGTAGCCGCTGACAACTCGACCCCGGCCTTGGCGCTGGCCACCCTGCGAGGAATCCTCGCGCAGGCCGCTCCGCGGCTGACCGACCTGCAGGACGCGCTCACCGTCCCCGACAGCACCCGGCTGACCTCGAACGTATTCACTCAGGACAACGCCGCCGCGGCGCAGCGCAAGAGCCAGATCCGCGCCATCCTGGTGGCCTTCGCCGCCGGGATCTTCGCAACCGTGCTGCTGGTCTCGGCCGGCGACTCGATGCTCACCAGGCGGTCTCGTCGACGGGCCCGGCCGGTGAGTTCGACCTCCGTCGAAGATGCCACCTCGGTGGCGATCAGCGGTGGGGTAGAAGCGACCCAAAGCCCGCGCCGAGCCGCCCCCCGTTCAGCGGCGCCGAAGCCGACCAAGTCCAGGCGTGGCCGCGGTCGCGGCGAGGACTCCACCGGACAGCAGCGCACCGATCCGCTGCAGGATCTGATGGATGAAAAACCCGAGTCGGCGGACGGTTCCGAGTGGTCGACCGTGACCACCGAACACGCCGGCCGGCCCGGGCATGGCTGAGCAGAGCACCACCGCACCCCTCGAACTCGACCGTCGAACCGGGTTCGATGCGGTCACCTTGCTGACCTTCTTCTTCTTCGTGCTCTTTGCCATCCCGTCCCGGCTGATCTTTGCGCCGCTCGGCGCGTCCGGCACGCCGGCGCAGGTGCTCAGCCTGGGTCTGGGCACCTGGTGGGCCGCCGTCAAGCTGGCAGGGGCCGCGCCAGACCCTCGCAGCAAGGACGTCATCCGGCGGGCGATGCTGCTGTTCGTCGGGGCCATCCTGATCAGTTACCTGGTCGCGGCCACCCGGCCGGTCAGCGCCGCCGAGCTGCGGCAGGCCGACACCGGGCTGGTGCTGGCGCTCGGCTGGCTCGGACTCCTGCTGTTCACCGGCAGCGGGCTGGCCTCGATGACCGCCCTGCAGACCACGTTGCGACGGCTGGTGCTGGCCGGCGGCCTGCTCGCCGCCCTGGGCCTGGTTCAGTTCGTCACTAAGCGTCCATTCACCAACTACATACAGATACCGGGGCTGACCACAAACAACACATTGGTCAGCGTGGTAGGCCGAGGTGGGCTCACCAGACCGGCCGGCACCGCATTGCATCCGATCGAATTCGGCGCGGTATTGACGATGATCCTGCCAATTGCGCTGCATTTTGCAATGCACGACCGGACGCGAAATGTGACTCGACGGTGGTTTCCGGTCGCGCTGATCGCTATTGCGGTACCGATCTCCATCTCCCGGTCGGCGATCGTGAGCACCATCGTCGTGCTCCTGCTGGTGCTGCCGACCTGGTCACGGGCCACCCGGCGGGCGACCTATGCCGTGATGGTCGCCCTGTTCGGCCTGCTCTACGTTGCGGTACCGGGATTGCTGGGCACGCTCAGCGGGCTGTTCACCGGCATCTCCGGAGACAGTAGCGCGCAGTCCCGAACCGATTCCTATGCACTGGCCACCGAATTCATCACCCGCCACCCCATCTTCGGCCGGGGCTTTCTGACCTTCCTTCCGCAGTATCGCATTCTCGACAATCAATATCTGGGCCTGGCAATCGAGACCGGAGTCGTCGGAGTCGCGACCTTACTCATCCTGTTTCTCTGCGGCATATTCACCGGCTATTCGATCAGGCGTCGCGGAGTGGATGCGGCAACGGCGAGTTTGGCGAATGCGCTGGCCGCCTCGGTGGCTTCGGCCGGCGCCAGCTTTGCATTATTCGACGCATTCTCCTTTCCCATGGCGGCGACCCTGGTCTTCTTCATGTTGGGCTGCCTGGCGGCTCTGGATCGGCTCAACTGGTACAGGGCGGCCGATCGAAGCATTGGTAGCGCTGCGTGAGCAGCGCCGATCACCTACCCTTTTTATACAAATGTAAGGGCGACGTCTGTTCACCGCCAGTGAGCAATGCCGACACCTGTCCGTAACTTTAGGTGTTGATGATCTTCGCGGTGATCCGGACAATTGGACCGCACAGCACATGGGTAGTTGATCTTCATTTGTACCGGTAATTTCGGCGTAGGTGGCCCCGGCGTTAGGTAACGGGGAGATCAACTGGACTTTTTTATTTCGGCCCGGCTAAGGTCCAAAATCATTCAGGCGATCAATACTGTGATGACCGCGTTACCGAGCGGACCACAACCTATATGTAGTGAGGGCTGTCAATGTCTTCTGTAAAGCACCGTGCGACCCGAACCGCGCCGCAAGGTAGGCGTGTCCGGCTTGGGGTCTTGTCCGCACGCGCGATGCTCCGAATCGGCGCAGTGCTGGCACTGCTGCTACTCGGTAGCCAGGCGGTATCGGCCAGCACCCGTGGCCACTCCCACAACACCGGAGGCAGCAACAACTCGAGTGGCTGGCGTAACGGCGGCCACCATCGGCCACCGATCCGGCCGACCACGTCCCACACCCCGGCCCCGAGTGCCTCGACCACCACGCCCAGCACGAAGCCGACCAGCACGTCTTCGTCCGCAACCAAGACCGCGCCGTCCAGTACCGCTTCCTCCACCAGCTCGTCGGCAAGTTCGAGCCCGGTGACTCCCCCGCCGCCGTCCGGCGGCACCGCTGGCTCCAGCACCCATAACTGCATCAACTCGCCGTCGGCGTGTGGGTATCCGGATGCGAGCAACACCGGTGTGCCGGCCACGGTCGCACTGAAGGCAGTGCCCTCCCAGGTGTCCTCCGGACCGGGCTGGCACTGGGACTCCCGCGGCTGGGTCGAAATCGACGGCAACAACGCCGTGTTCACCGGCTACACCCTCAACGCCACCATCGATGTCACCAGCGCCACCAACGTCGTGATCAGCAACAACAAGATCACCATCGGCGGCGACACCTTCGGCGTCTCCCTACGCCACACCAAAAACGCCATCGTCAGCCACAACACCATCACCGGCCTGGCAGCCTCGGGCA
>JALYVK010000013.1 GCA_030853265.1 Actinomycetota bacterium | reverse complement strand
GTCCGCGGCGTCGTTCCAGGAGACCACGAAGGTTCTGACGGAGGCCGCGATCCACGGCCGCCGCGACAACCTGCGCGGCCTGAAGGAAAACGTGATCATCGGAAAGCTGATCCCGGCGGGTACCGGCATTGCCAAGTACCGCAACGTCGAGGTCAACCCGACCGAAGAGGCGCGCGCTGCCGCGTTCTCGATGGCCGGCTACGACGAGAGCGACTACTACGGCTTCGGCCAGGGTGGCGGCCAGGCCGTTGCACTCGATGACTTCGGGTACAACGACTTCCGTTAAACCGCGTACAACGTCTAGATAGCGCAAGGGCCGGCTTCCCACGGAAGCCGGCCCTTGCCTTTCGTGCTTCGTGCTTCGTGCTTCGTGCTTCGTGCTTCGCGCTGAGCGAACGCCGGATCCCCGGTTGGCCTTGGGTGGCTAGGGTCACAGTCATGGACAACGTCATCCCGCTGCGGTCACACCCCACCGCGCAGGCTCAGCCCGAGCCACTGTGGCGCGAGGTGGTTGGCGAGCAGTTACGCGCCGAACGGACTGATCGTGCGGAGCGGATCGCCGACGTCGCCGCCCGCGCCGGGGTGGCACCGCAATACCTCTCCGAGCTCGAACGTGGCCTCAAGGACCCGTCCTCGGAGGTGCTGTCGGCGGTGTCCGGCGCGCTCGACCTGTCGGTCCTCGAGCTCACCCGCCGCGCCAGCCACCGCCTGATGGGCGCGCCGGCCTGGACGCCGGGCGCGCCGGTCTGCCTAGCC
Organism: Actinomycetota bacterium; assembly: GCA_030853265.1. Classification (GTDB taxonomy): domain Bacteria; phylum Actinomycetota; class Actinomycetes; order Mycobacteriales; family Jatrophihabitantaceae; genus Jatrophihabitans_A. Next base: position 64,045 of record JALYVK010000013.1, on the reverse strand, counting down.
GCCTGAGGAATCCGCCAGGTCGCGGCTGGTCAGTACCTCGTCGACGATGCCGTAGTCGGCCGCGCCCTGGGCGGTGAGGATCAGGTCGCGCTCGGTGTCCTCGCGCACCTGCTCCGCGGGCTTACCGGTGTGCTCGGCGAGGATCTGCTCGAGCATGGTGCGAACGCGCGCCACCTCATCGGCCTCCAGCACCAGGTCGGGGATCGAGCCGCGCCCCTCGGCCGCGGGAGCGTGGATGACGACCCGGCCGTGGCACAGGATCCGCCGCTTGCCCGGCGCCCCGCCGGCGAGCAGGACCGCCGCGGTTGCTGCTGCCTGCCCGACGCACGTCGTCTCGACGGTGGATCGGATGTACTGCATCGCGTCGTAGATCGCCAGCGTCGCCGGGATCGAGCCGCCGGGCGAGTTGATGTACAGGTTGATCGGCTGGTCCGGATTCTCGGATTCCAAATGGATCAACTGCGCGATGACGGCGTTGGCCACCCCGTCGTCGATACCCGTCCCGAGGTAGATCACCCGCTCGGCCAGCAGCCGGCTGTAGATGTCGACGGTGCGCTCGCCCTGGTTCGTACGCGTGGTGACGTAGGGAATCGAGTAGCTCGTCATCGGTGCGCCCCCAGTCCGATCGGTCGATGTGGTCTCGGAAGGATGTCGTCGCCAAGCTCCACGACGTGATCGACGAACCCGTAGGCGAGCGCTTCGGTGGCATCGAACCAGCGGTCGCGGCGCGAGTCGCGCTCGATCACGGCGACGTCCTGCCCGGTGTCTTCGGCGATGAGGCCCAGCACGGTGTCGCGAGTCCGGCGGAGGTCATCCGCCTGAATGGCGATGTCCATTGCGGTGCCGCCGATCCCGCCTGAGCCCTGGTGCAGCAGGACCTTCGAGTGCAACGCGGTGTACCGCTTGCCCTTCGTGCCAGAGCTGAGCAGAAACTGCCCGGCGCTATAGGCCATGCCGAGGTTGATCGTCACGACGTCGTTCGGGATCGCCCGCATGCAGTCACGGATCGCGAGCATGCCCGGCACCGAGCCACCTGGCGAATTGATCAATAGCCGGATGTCGGTGACCGGGTCCTCGGCCGCGAGCAGGATCAGCCCGGTACACAGCCGGTTGCTGTTCCAATGTTCGAGTGGCTCGCCGAGCAGCAGCGTGCGCCGCTCGAACAGCCGTTGATAGATCTCTTCGTCGAGCCGGTGACCCGGCACCAGTGCTTCATCGCCCATGACCTCAGCGTGCCTGTCTCTCACGGGGCTCGGGCCGCATGCTGCTCACGGCAGCGCTGCTTTCGGCAGCGCGAACGTCCTGGCGCGCACGCGGCTTGCTTGGCGTAGGGCTAGACCCGCCGTCCGAACCAGTCAAGAAGTCGGGTCTGCTGCGAGGCTTCGGAAGGCAGTGCACCGCTCGGACCCTCGCCGTACGCGCCGTACGCGAGCATGCCTTTCAGGTGTGGTTCGACCAGCCGGGACAGTCCGATGACCACTGGCGGATCAAGAGTTTCGTCGAGGCCCGCCGCGCGGAGGAGGTCCCATGCGTGCAGCACGAGATCGACGAGCCGCAACCGGAGGAATGCCTCGGCAGGAATGTCGCCGGTCGGGCCCGGAACGGGCTGCTCAGGTGGTGCGTCGGCGAAGGCATCCGCCTGGCGTCGTGCCGACTCGACGACGGCGGCCACCGCATCGTCGCCAAGCTGACCGCCGGTGAGCATGCCTCGGGCCTCGTCGCGACCAACCCCGGCCAGCAGTAGCGCAGTGAAGCGGTTGCCGACCACCACGTGCTCGACCAACTCGCGTACCGAAATCTGCGACGGGGTGGGCCGGTTCCACGAGTCCGCCGGCAGTTGACGCACCACGCGCTCGAATTCGGCCGACGCGCCATCGATCAGTTCCACGTCAGGCAGGGTAGCGATTGGTCGGCCGGCTCCGTGCGGCCAGTGGGCCTAGTACCCAAACGAACAGCAGGGCCGCACCCTAACGGGTGCGGCCCTGCTGTTGAAGCCTGTGAGGCTTAGACCGGGCGGACGTTCTCCGCCTGCGGGCCCTTCTGGCCCTGAGTGGTCTCGAACTCGACGCGCTGGTTCTCGTCCAGAGTCCGGTAGCCCTCGGTCGCGATGGCCGAGTAGTGAACGAAGACGTCGGGTCCGTCACCATCCGGGGCGATGAAGCCGAAGCCCTTTTCGCTGTTGAACCACTTAACGACGCCTTGTGCCATGTCTTTCTCCTTGCTGAATGCGGTGCGGCGGCCACACCGCGTGGCCTCCGGGTTGTCGTCAGTCACCCCGCCGTTCAGCTGGGAAAACGAAACGCCCGCTGCGAGTAACCGCGGGCGTTCTAAGAAACGATCGTGGAACACTGCAACTGCAACCAGGAAAACCGTAGCACGAAACATCGGCCTGCTGTGCACCCGAGTTTTCCCGGCTCCGATCATTCCGCATCGCGGTCACGGTCGAACTTGGATTTTGCGCCCGATTCCGGCCGCGAAGCGGTCCAGCGCCACCGAGTAATCCGCCAGCGGTAGCCGGTCGGAAATGAAGATTTCCGGGTCGATTATCCCGTCGGCAAACAGCGCAGCGGCCCGCTCGTAGGAATGCAGGACGGCCATCGAACCCGTGATGGTGATCTCCTGGTTGTAGATCTTGTACGGCTCGATGGTGGCTCGGGCCGCGTAGTCCGAGACCCCGAATTGCAGGAAGGTGCCACCCTTTCCGACCCGGCTGAGGCCGTCCTGGATGGCCTCAGCGTTCCCAGTCGCGTCGATGACCAGATCCCAGCCGCGCGGCCGGTCCAACTCATCGGCCGACTGGGCCGCCGCGGTGACCCCCAGCTGCTTGGCGGTCGCCAGCCGCTCGGCGTTGAGGTCGATCACGTCCACCGATGCGGCGCCGACCCGCTTGGCCAGCTCGAGCATCATCAGCCCCATCGTCCCGGAGCCATAGATCAGCACCGTGTTGGCCAGCTGGGACTTCAGCACGTCATAGCCGCGTACCGCACACGACAGCGGCTCGATCAGCGCCGCGTCCTCGGTCCGGACGTGGTCGGGCAGCTTCACGCAGTTGGCGAACGGGGCCAGCGCGAACTCGGCGGCGCCCCCGGGTTTGGACACCCCGATCGCGTTCCAGTTCTCGCACAGGTTGTTCTGCCCGCGCCGGCAGTAATAGCACTCGAAGCAGTACAGCGACGGGTCCACCGCGACCCGGTCGCCCACCCGCAGCCCGATGACCTCCGCGCCCGCCTCGACGATCTCACCAGCGAACTCGTGACCCGGCACGATCGGCAGGGTCGGCGCGAACTCACCCTGCAGGATGTGCAGGTCGGTGCCGCAGATACCGCAGGCAGCCACCTGGACGACGACCTCCCGAGGCCCTGGCTTCGGATCGGGAACCTCGGTGACTTCGGATTGGCCGATTCCGGTGATGACGGCGGCTTTCATGGCGGGCGCTCCCTACTTCACGGCGCCGAGGGACAGCCCCTGGACCAGCTTGTCCTGTGCCGCGAAGCCGGCCACCAGCACCGGCAACGAGATGATCGTGGCGGCGGCGCAGACCTTGGCCAGGAACAGCCCCTGGCTGGTGATGAAGCCGGTCAGGAAGACCGGCGCGGTCTGGGCGACGACGGCGGTCAGCACCTTGGAGAACAGCAGTTCGTTCCAGCTGAAGATGAAGCAGATCAGCGAGGTCGCGGCAATCCCGGGCATCGCCACCGGGGCGATGATCCGGGTCATGATGGTGGGCAGCCTGGCCCCGTCGATGGCTGCCGCCTCCAGGATCGCAACCGGTACCTCGGCCAGGAACGAGCGCATCATCCACACCGCGATCGGCAGGTTCATGGTCGCGTAGATGAGCACCAGCAGCCAGATGTTGTCCAACACGTGGACGTTCTTGGCGATCAGATAGATCGGCAGCAGGCCGGCCACCGCAGGCAGCATCTTGGTGGACAGGAAGAAGAACATCACGTCCGTCCACTTCTTCACCGGCCGGATGGACAGCGCGTACGCGGCCGGTACGGCCAGCAACAACACCAGGATGGTGGAGCAGATGGCTGCGGTCGCCGAGTTGGCCAGCGAGGGCCACGGACTCTGGCCACCGGAGAAGAAGTCGCGGTAGCCGTTCAGGGTGAGCGGAGCGGTCAACTTCGGCGGGTTGGCCGAGGCGTCCTGCTCGGAGTGGAAGGAGATCCACACCATCCACAGCACCGGCGAGACGAACAGCAGCCCGACCACCCAGGCCACGAAGCCGAAGTAGCTGCGACGGTGCCTGCCCGGCTCTTCGGCCAGGGCGAGTTCGGCCCGCTGCTCGTTGCGGGTGCCAGCATCCACCGTGGTCATTTGCCCTCCTCCGCGAACAGCGACGACACGGTTCTCAGCGCGAAGGTCGCGATCAGGATCGACCCGATCACCACGATCACCCCGGCCGCGGACGCCTGTCCGTAGTCGTGCGCGGTAAAGAAGATGTTGTAGATCGAGTACGGCAGGTTGGCGGTGCCCTGAGATCCAGAGGTGATGGTGAAGACCGCGTCGAAGTTCTGCACCACGTAGATCGAGCCGAGCAGGCCGCCCAGTTCCAGGTACTGGCGCAGGTGCGGCAGCGTGATGTAGCGGAACATCTGCCAGGACGAGGCGCCATCCATGTTCGCCGCCTCGATCGCGTCACCCGGCCGGCTCTGCAGACCCGCCAGCAGGATCAGCATCATGAACGGTGTCCACTGCCAGATCAGCGATGCCTCTACCGACAGCCGCGGATGGTTGGTGATCCAGTCCGGCTGGGGTGGGTTGTTGGCTCCGAAGATCTTCCAGATCATCGTCAGCAGCGCGTTGAACAGCCCGTAGACCGGATTCAGCAGCGCGTGCTTCCAGAGCAGGGCCGAGGCAACGGGGACGATCAGGAACGGCGCGATCAGCAGCGTCCGGACGAGGCTACGGCCCCGGAACGGCTTGTCCAGCAGCAGTGCGAGCAGCAGCCCGAGCAGCAGGCTGACCAGCACCACCGTGACGGTCAGGATGATGGTGAAGTAGATCGAGGAGCGGAAGTCCGGATCGGACAGCACCGCGCGGTAATTGGAGAAGCCGGTGAAGGACTTTCCCAGGTCCGGCCGCAGCGCGTTCCACTGCACGAACGAGATCACCAGCGTCGCCACGAACGGCAGCTGGGTGATGATGAACATGAAGATCAGCGCCGGCAGCAGCGGCGCGCGCCGTGCCCAGTTGGAGGTCTTGCGCAGGTTCGTCGGCGCCGGCAGGTCGGCGGTGGCCCGCCGCGCCGGAGGTGCGTCGATCACGCTCATCAGTGGCTCCGATAGGTCTTGGTCTCGCGGGTGGCGACTTTCTGGCCTTCGCTCAGGGCCTTCTGGACGCTGAGTTGGCCGGCGATCGCGGTGCTGACGTACTGCGACACCGTGGTCGCCAGCGAGCTGAACTCCGGGAAGTCCATGAACTGGATGCCCGGCACCGGACGGGGCTGGATACCCGGGTTGGCGGGATCGGCCGCCAGGATGGCGGTCTTGGTCGGTGCGGCGAAGGCCTGGGACGCGGCGACGTACTGCGGGTTTTCGTAGGTGGACAGCCGCTTGCCGGCCGGCACGCTGGTCCAGCCGAGCTTGGCGCCGACCAGGTTCTCGTAGTCCTTGCTCGATGCCCAGGAGATGAACTTCCAGGCCTCGTCCTGCTTCTTGCTGGCCTTCTCGATGGCCCAGGACCAGGCGTAGAGCCAGCCGGAGTTCGCGGTCTTGACCACCGGGGCGGGGACGTAGCCGATCTTGCCGGCTACCGGTGAACCCTGGGCCTCCAACGAGCCGGCGGCCGAGGTGGCGTCGTACCACATGGCGACCTTGCTCTGCTCGAGGTTGTTCAGGCACTCGGTGAACCCGGCCTGTGGAGCGCCGGCCTCGCCGTGCGCCCGAACCAGGTTGACGTAGAAGTTCACCGCGTCGCTGAACGCCGGGCTGTTGACCTGGGCGTTCCAGTCCTTGTCGAACCAGGTGCCGCCGAAGGTGTTCACCACGGTGGTGAGCGGCGCGAAGATCTGGCCCCAGCCGACCTGGCCGCGCAGGCAGATGCCGCGCATGCCGGGTTGGGCGTTGTCGACCTTGGCGGCCAGGTCGGCCACCTGCTGCCAGGTGGGTTTGGCCGGCATGGTCAGGCCCTTGGCCGCGAAGACGTCCTTGCGGTACATCAGGAACGACGATTCGCCGTAGAACGGCTCGGCGTAGAGCTTGCCGTCGGAGGCGCTCAGGGACTTGGTCATGCCGGGAAAGATGTCGGCCTGGTCGAAGCTGGCGTCGTTGGCCAGATAACCCGACAGCGGGGCGAGCCAGCCGGCCTTGGCGTAGAAGGGCACCTCGTAGTTGCTGATGGTCGAGATGTCATAGATGCCGGCCTGGCTGGACAGCTCCTGGCTGATCTTGTCCCGGACGTCGTTCTCGGGCAGCACGGTGTAGTTCACCTTGATGCCGGTCTGCTTGGTGAAGTTGTCCGCGGTGAGCTTTTGGATGTCGACCATCTGTGGGTTGTTGACCATCAGCACGTTGATCGAATCCTTGCCACCGCCGGTGCCGCCGGCCCCGGCGCAGGCGCACAGACCCGCTGACAGGGCGAGCGCGGCGCCGGCGGCGATCACTGACTTTCGAACTCTCTGCCGTGCGCGCATCAGCCACCATCCCTGAGTGCTCATTTGAGCGGAGCCTGCTCGGTATGCAACTACGATGAAGGTAACCGCGGTCACAGTCAAGAATCAGCCGAAATTTGAGGCTTTAACGCTCAGATGAGCGCAGACTGGTGGCGAGGCGAACAAGGGGTGTGCGTGGCCAAGGTTGCGGGAATGGGTCCGTCCGAGGTGGTGCTGGCCGCACGGGTTGCCCGGCTGTACTTCCTGGATGACAAGTCCAAGGTCGACATCGCCACAATGCTCGGCATCAGCAGGTTCCGGGTGGCCCGGCTGCTCGAGTCGGCCCGGTCGATGGGCATGGTGCGGATCGAGATCGGTATGCCCGGCACGCTCGACGCGGCGTTGTCGGCAGAGCTCGCGGCCGCCTTCGACCTGCGGTACGCCTTCGTCTACGACTTTCCCGACGACAGCGACAGCTCGCTGCGGCACCGGTTGGGCGAGGCGGCCGGCGAGGCCATCGCCGATATCGCGACCCCCTCGGACGTGGTCGGCATCGCCTGGTCGCGGTCGCTGTCCGGGTTGGCCCGCGGCCTGACCAGCTTTCCGGCCTGCCCGATCGTCCAGATGACCGGCGCGCTGTCGCGTCCCGGCGGCGACGATCTGCTCGACGTGGTCCGGTCGGTGACCCGGGTCGGCGGCGGCCCGTCCTACGGCTTCTACGCGCCGATGATCGTGGCCGACCGGCGGACCGCGCAGGTCATCCGCAGCCACCCGGACGTTGCCGGCGCGGTCGCGATGCTCGGCTCGGTGACGATCGGCATGGTCGGTATCGGCTCCTGGATGCCGGGGCTGTCCAGCATCTACGACTCGCTGGCCGAACCGGACCGGGAACTGGTGGCCGCGGCCGGGGTGCGCTCGGAGGTGTCCGGAATCTTTCTCGACGCCGACGGCGGGATCTGCCGGACACCATTGGACGACCGGATGATCGTGGCTGGCGGAAGTTCGTTGCTGGCCATCCCGACAGTGCTTGCGGTGGCCTACGGAACGGCGAAGAGTCAGGCCGTGTGGGCTGCGCTCAACGGAGGTGTGGTGAACGGGCTGATCACCCATGCCAGCCTGGCCAGGGCGGTGCTGGCGATGCCACGGTCCGAGGCGCGGGACCCGCGACCGGCCCGGCGGCCGGCGGCAGGCAGTGCCGCACCGGCGCGTGCCTAGCCAGGCCGACGCCCAGCTGCTGGGCGGCGCGGTAGCCAATCGAGGACGGGTGTTCCGGGTCGGTGACACCGTCCGCCGACCGGTTGCCCCGTACGGCCGGGCCACTCACTCGGTCCTGCGGCAGCTGGCTTCGGCCGGTTTCACCGGTTCACCCCGGCTGCTCGGTGCCGATGACCGGACGGAGTCACTGTCCTGGATCGAGGGGCACGCCGCGGGTAACCCGCTACCGGACTGGGCATTGGGCGAGGACACCCTGGAAAGCGTCGCGGTGCTGGTTCGGGGCTTTCACCAGGCCGTCAGCTCCTACGAGGCCGCCGTGGTAGCCGAGCACCAATGGCCAACCCCGGTCCCGCCCATCTACCAAACGGGCACGCTGAGCCACAACGACCTGCATCCGGGCAACATCATCTTCGCCGACGGACGTGCGGTGGGCCTGATCGATTTTGACCTGGCCGGACCGGGCGGCATCGTCTGGGATCTGGCGACCTTGATCCGCTGCTGGGCCCCGCTGGTGGCCGACGCCGACCTACCGGGGGAGCTCGCCGACCGTCCGGACCGTCGATTCGAGCGGGCCGCTCTGCTGCTCGACGCCTATGGCCTGGCCGGCCCGCAACGGCTGGCGGTCATCGACGCGCTGGTTGCCAACCACGACTGGACCTACCGGATCGTGGCCGAGGAAGCTGGTTCGGGCCATCCCGGTTTCGCCGAGTACTGGGTGGCGGTAGCCGATCAGACCGCGCGCGCTCGCTCCTGGCTGGTCAGTCATCGGGATCGGTTGCGGGCCGCGGTCGGAGCGGGCTCATAACCGTAGGATTCCGGCGCGGGTTGGGCGTTGATGGACCCCGCCAACGCTCGGATGCATGTCCGGGTCGCGACGGTTAGGCCCCGATTTTGATCCCAGACGTGCCCCCGGTATTGTTTGACCTTGTGCCCGGAGCCATTGGGCACATACTCGTGTTCGTCGCGGGCGTTTGCTTGAGTGTCGTAACCAAGCAGCGCGCTGACTGACCGGGGCCGTCCGGTGGACTGGTAGCGATTCTGCTGCGGATCCGCTCTGAGATGGGGCGCGACACGCCCGACCTCGGGGACCGGAAGGCGACAACAGCACAGCAGGCAGTACAGCCACGTTTCAGCCATAGTGCCCGGGGCGATTCGCTTCGACGTACCGCAGACGAATGAGGAGATTGCAGGCCGCATGCCTACGATCCAGCAACTGGTCCGCAAGGGCCGGCAAGACAAGATCGGGAAGACCAAGACCCCGGCGCTGAAAGGCTCTCCGCAGCGACGTGGTGTCTGCACGCGTGTGTATACGACCACGCCCAAGAAGCCGAACTCCGCGCTGCGCAAGGTCGCGCGCGTCCGGCTGACCAGCGGCATCGAGGTCACCGCCTACATCCCGGGCGTCGGTCACAACCTGCAGGAGCACTCGATCGTGCTCGTGCGTGGCGGCCGTGTGAAGGACCTGCCCGGTGTTCGCTACAAGATCATCCGTGGCTCGCTGGACACCCAGGGTGTCCGTGGCCGCAAGCAGTCCCGCAGCCGCTATGGCGCGAAGAAGGAGAAGTCCTAATGCCTCGTAAAGGCCCGCCGCCGCGCCGTCCGCTGGTCATCGACCCGGTGTACCAGTCGCCGCTGGTGACCCAGCTGGTCAACAAGATCCTGATCGCCGGCAAGCGGTCCACCGCCGAGAGCATCGTCTACGGCGCGCTCGAAGGCTGCCGCGAGAAGAACGGCACCGACCCGGTCGTTACCCTCAAGCGGGCGCTGGACAACGTCAAGCCGACCCTCGAGGTTCGTAGCCGCCGTGTCGGTGGCGCGACCTACCAGGTTCCGGTCGAGGTGCGTACGCCGCGTCAGACGACCCTCGCGCTGCGTTGGTTGGTCGGTTACTCCCGGGCCCGTCGCGAGAAGACGATGACCGAGCGACTGATGAACGAGCTGCTCGACGCCAGCAACGGCCTCGGTGCCAGCGTCAAGCGTCGCGAGGACACCCACAAGATGGCCGAGTCCAACAAGGCCTTCGCGCACTACCGCTGGTAGTTCCCAGCCAGCCGCTTCACCACTCAGCACTACCCGCAGCAATCACACGAAGAAGGAATGATGGCCAACAACGCCGAGCTCGCCAAGACCCGCAACATCGGGATCATGGCGCATATCGACGCGGGCAAGACCACCACCACCGAGCGCATCCTCTTCTACACCGGCATCTCCTACAAGATCGGTGAGGTGCACGACGGTGCAGCCACCATGGACTGGATGGAGCAGGAGCAGGAACGCGGCATCACCATCACCTCCGCCGCGACCAAGTGCACCTGGAAAGACCACGCGATCAACATCATCGACACGCCCGGGCACGTCGACTTCACCGTCGAGGTGGAGCGGTCGCTGCGGGTACTCGACGGTGCGGTCGCGGTCTATGACGGTGTCGCCGGTGTCGAGCCGCAGACCGAGACGGTCTGGCGGCAGGCCGACAAGTACAACGTGCCGCGGATGTGTTTCGTCAACAAGCTCGACCGGACCGGCGCCGACTTCTTCCGCTGCGTAGAGATGATGAAGGACCGGCTCAACGCCACCCCGCTGGTGCTGCAGATCCCGATCGGTAGCGAGGCCGACTTCATCGGCGTCGTGGACCTGCTCGGGATGCGCGCGCTGGTGTGGCGCGGCGAGACCGAAAAGGGCGAGGACTACACGATCGAGGAGATCCCCGCCGATCTGCTGGACGAGGCCAACCAGTGGCGCGAGACTCTGCTCGAGACGCTGTCCGATGTCGATGACGAGATCGCCGAGGCCTTCCTCGAGGGTCAGGAGTTCACCGTCGAGCAGCTCAAGGCCGCCATTCGGCGGGCCACCCTGGCCGACAAGCTGAACCCGGTTCTGACCGGATCTGCCTTCAAGAACAAGGGTGTTCAGCCGATGCTGGACGCGGTGGTGGACTTCCTGCCGTCCCCGCTGGATGTCGATCACATCACCGGCACCCTGATGGATGGCGTGACCGAGGTTGAGCGTCGCGCTGACGAGTCTGAGCCGCTGTCGGCGCTGGCGTTCAAGATCGCCACTGACCCGCACCTGGGCAAGCTGACCTTCGTCCGGATCTACTCCGGCGTGCTGAACAACGGCCAGCAGGTCCTGAACTCCACCAAGGACCGCAAGGAACGAATCGGCAAGATCTACCAGATGCACGCCAACAAGCGCGAAGAAATGCCTCGCGCGGGTGCCGGCGACATCATCGCGGTTGCCGGGCTGAAGCAGACCACCACCGGGGACACCCTGTGCGACTCGGCCAAGCCGGTGATCCTGGAGTCGATGAGCTTCCCGGCTCCGGTCATCTCGGTGGCTATCGAGCCGAAGACCAAGAGCGACCAGGAGAAGCTGGGCATCGCGATCCAGAAGCTGGCCGAAGAAGACCCGACCTTCCAGGTCAAGAATGACGAAGAGACCGGTCAGACGGTCATCTCCGGCATGGGCGAGCTGCACCTCGAGATCCTGGTGGACCGGATGCGCCGGGAGTTCAAGGTCGAGGCCAATGTCGGCAAGCCGCAGGTGGCCTACCGCGAGACGATCCGCCGGACGGTGGAACGCGAGGACCTGACCTACAAGAAGCAGACCGGTGGTTCGGGACAGTTCGCCAAGGTTCAGGTGGCGGTCTCGCCGCTGGAACTGACCGCGGACGGCCCGACCTACGAGTTCGAGAACAAGGTCACCGGTGGCCGGATTCCGCGGGAGTTCATTCCCTCGGTGGACGCCGGCGCCCAGGAGGCCTTGCAGTACGGCATCTTGGCTGGCTACCCGATGGTGGGGGTCAAGCTGACCCTGCTCGACGGTGGGTATCACGAAGTTGACTCATCCGAAATGGCATTCAAGATTGCCGGCTCGATGGTCATGAAGGCGGCTCTGCGGAAGGCCAGCCCGGTCATCCTCGAACCGCTGTTCGCAGTCGAGGTCACCACGCCCGAAGAGAACATGGGTGACGTGATCGGCGACCTCAACTCCCGGCGGGGTCAGATCCAGGCGATGGAAGAGCGCTCCGGCGCCCGCATCGTCAAGGCTCTGGTGCCGCTATCGGAGATGTTTGGCTACGTCGGTGACCTGCGTTCCAAGACGCAGGGCCGGGCGAGCTACTCGATGCAGTTCGACTCCTACGCCGAGGTTCCGAGCAACGTGGCGAAGGAGATCATCGCGAAGGTCAACGGCGAATAACGCCTAGCCCCTAGCAACCCGGCATCACCTGAAAGACCAACAGACCAACCAGACGGCCAACAGCCCGACCAAGGAAAGAGGAGCCACAGTGGCGAAGGCGAAGTTCGAGCGGACCAAGCCGCATGTCAACATCGGCACCATCGGTCACATCGACCATGGCAAGACGACGCTGACCGCTGCCATCTCTCGTACGCTGCACGACAAGTACCCGGCGTTGAACCCTGACACCCAGGCGTTCGACCAGATCGACAAGGCACCCGAGGAGCGTCAGCGCGGTATCACCATCTCCATCGCGCACATCGAGTACCAGACCGAGGCGCGGCACTACGCGCACGTCGACTGTCCCGGGCACGCCGACTACATCAAGAACATGATCACCGGTGCCGCCCAGATGGACGGCGCAATCCTGGTGGTTGCCGCGACCGACGGCCCGATGCCCCAGACCAAGGAGCACGTGCTGCTCGCCCGTCAGGTCGGCGTCCCCTACATCGTGGTGGCGCTGAACAAGGCCGACATGGTCGATGACGAAGAGATCCTCGAGCTTGTTGAGCTCGAGGTCCGCGAGCTGCTCAACCAGTATGAGTTCCCGGGCGATGACGCCCCGATCGTGCGGGTGTCCGCGCTCAAGGCTCTCGAAGGCGACGCCGAGTGGGCCGAGAAGATCCTCGAGCTGATGGGTGCGGTCGACGAGTCGATCCCGCAGCCGGTTCGTGAGACCGAGAAGCCGTTCCTGATGCCCGTCGAGGACGTCTTCACGATCACCGGTCGTGGCACCGTCGTCACCGGCCGGATCGAGCGTGGTGTGCTGAAGGTCAACGAGACCGTCGACATCATCGGCATCAAGGAAGGCAAGACCACCACGACGGTGACCGGTATCGAGATGTTCCGGAAGCTGCTGGACGAGGGTCAGGCCGGCGAGAACGTCGGTCTGCTGCTTCGCGGTATCAAGCGCGAAGACGTCGAGCGTGGCCAGGTCATCATCAAGCCGGGCACCACCACCCCGCACACCGACTTCGAGGCGAACGTCTACATCCTCTCGAAGGACGAGGGCGGCCGGCACACGCCGTTCTTCAACAACTACCGGCCGCAGTTCTACTTCCGTACCACGGACGTGACCGGTGTCGTGACCCTGCCGGAGGGCACCGAAATGGTGATGCCCGGTGACACCACCGAGATGACGATCGCGCTGATCCAGCCGATCGCCATGGAGGATGGTCTGCGGTTCGCGATCCGTGAAGGTGGCCGTACCGTCGGCGCCGGCCGGGTCACCAAGATCATCAAGTAATACCGCACCACCGGAGCGAGGCGGCTGGGATCCACCAGCCTGGCCGCCTTGCTCGCACCATCGCTTCGATCCGCTCCCGCGGCTCGCGAGCTTGAACCCGCAGTAGCACCAGTTAGTGCGAGCGCTGGCGCGAGCACCATCGATCAACAGTGAGGACAGACGAGCCACTATGGCTGGACAGAAGATCCGCATCCGGCTCAAGGCCTACGACCACGAGGCCATTGATGCCAGCGCGCGCAAGATCGTCGAAACGGTGACGCGCACCGGCGCGCGCGTTGTCGGCCCGGTGCCGCTGCCGACCGAGAAGAACGTGTACTGCGTCATCCGCTCGCCGCACAAGTACAAGGACAGTCGCGAGCACTTCGAGATGCGTACTCACAAGCGACTCATCGACATCCTCGACCCGACGCCGAAGACGGTGGACGCGCTGATGCGCATCGATCTGCCGGCCAGCGTCGACGTCAACATCCAGTAGTGAGGCGACAGCGAGTGAGCATCGCAGCGAGCGCCAGCGAGCAAGGCGCGGAGCGAGCGCGAAGCCGAACCGAAATTGTCCGTGGAGCGAGAGAGTCCAATGTCTAAGGAATTCAAGGGGATTCTGGGCGAAAAGCTCGGTATGACCCAGGTCTTCGACGCCAACAACCGGGTTGTCCCGGTGACGGTGGTCAAGGCCGGGCCGTGCGTGGTGACCCAGATTCGTACCCAGGAAAAGGACGGCTACACCGCCGTCCAGATCGCCTACGGCCAGATCGACCCCCGGAAGGTGACCAAGCCACTAGCAGGTCACTTCGCCGCGGCGGGCGTGACGCCGCGGCGGCATGTCATCGAGCTGCGCACCTCGACCGAAGGGTTCGAGGTCGGCCAGGAGTTCGGCGCCGAGGTCTTCGCCGACGGTGCCTCCGTTGACGTCAGCGGGACGACCAAGGGCAAGGGCACCGCCGGCGTCATGAAGCGGCACGGGTTCCACGGTGTCTCCTCCTCGCACGGTTCGCACCGTAACCACCGCAAGCCCGGTTCGATCGGCGGCTGTTCCACGCCTGGTCGGGTCTTCAAGGGCATGCGGATGGCTGGCCGGATGGGTGTCGACAAGCAGACCACCCAGAGCCTGCGGGTCGTCAAGGTCGACATCGAGCGCGGCCTGCTGCTCATCGAGGGCGCTGTGCCCGGCCCCAAGGGTGGCCTGGTGCTCGTTCGTACCGCCGTGAAGGGGGCCTGACGCAATGACGCTGACCATCGACGTCGTCAACCCGACCGGGTCGTCCGACACCAAGAAGAGCACGGTGGAACTGCCCGCCGAGATCTTCGACGTGCCGATGAACATCCCGCTCATCCACCAGGTCGTGGTGGCCCAGCTGGCCGCCGCTCGCCAGGGCACCGCTTCTACCAAGACCCGCGGCGAGGTTCGCGGTGGTGGCAAGAAGCCGTACCGGCAGAAGGGCACCGGCCGGGCCCGTCAGGGTTCCACCCGGGCACCCCAGTTCGCCGGTGGTGGCGTGGTGCACGGCCCGAAGCCGCGCAGCTATGACCAGCGGACCCCGAAAAAGATGAAGGCTGCCGCCCTGCGCGGTGCGCTCTCGGACCGGGCTCGCTACGGCCGGATCCACGTCGCCTCCGCGCTACTGGCCGGCGACGCGCCGTCCGCCAAGGATGCCTCGGCATCGCTGGCCACCATCAGCACGGCGAAGAACATCCTCGTCGTCCTCGAGCGCAGCGACGAGCTGAGCTGGAAGAGCCTGCGCAACGTCACCGGCATCCACCTGCTCGAGCCGGGCCAGCTCAACACCTACGACGTACTGATCTCCGACGAGGTGATCTTCACCCTTGGCGCGCTCGAGACGTTCGTGTCGGGACCGGCCACCGGAAAGTCCGCCAAGGGCGCGGCGACTTCCGGCGAGCTTGCTGACGAAGATGATTCAGCCAGCGCAGACGTCACCGAAGAGGATGCCAACTGATGTTCGACGACCATCGCGATGTATTGCTCGCTCCGGTTATCTCGGAGAAGAGCTACAGCCTGCTGGACATGAACAAGTACACGTTCGACGTCCACCCGGACGCGAACAAGACGCAGATCAAGATCGCCGTCGAGAAGGTGTTCAACGTCAAGGTCACCGACGTGAACACGCTCAACCGCGCGGGCAAGCGTAAGCGCACCCGCTTCGGCTACGGCACTCGCAAGAGCATCAAGCGCGCGATCGTGACCCTCCGCGAAGGAGACCGTATTGAGGTCTTCGGCGGACCGGCAGCGTAGGGGCTGAACAGACAATGGGTATCCGCAAGTACAAGCCGACCACTCCGGGTCGTCGTGGTTCGAGTGTCGCCGACTTCGTCGAGATCACTCGTACCACCCCCGAGAAGTCGCTGGTGCGACCGCTGCACAACAGGGGTGGCCGGAACAACACCGGCCGCATCACCACCCGGCATCAGGGTGGTGGCCACAAGCGGGCGTATCGGGTCATCGACTTCACCCGCAACGACAAGGACGGCGTGCCGGCCAAGGTCGCTCATATCGAGTACGACCCGAACCGCACCTCGCGCATCGCGCTGCTGCACTACGCCGACGGCGAGAAGCGCTACATCCTCGCGCCGCGCAACCTGAACCAGGGCGACTCCATCGAGAACGGCCCGGGTGCCGACATCAAGCCGGGCAACGCCCTGCCGCTGCGCAACATCCCGGTCGGTACCACGATCCACGCGATCGAACTCCGTCCCGGCGGCGGTGCCAAGATCGCCCGCTCCGCCGGCGCCAGCGTGCAGTTGGTCGCCAAGGAAGGCCCGTACGCCCAGCTGCGGATGCCCTCCGGTGAGATCCGCAACGTCGACGTCCGCTGCCGTGCGACGGTCGGCGAGGTCGGCAACGCCGAGCAGAGCAACATCAACTGGGGTAAGGCCGGCCGGATGCGGTGGAAGGGCAAGCGCCCGACCGTCCGTGGTGTCGCGATGAACCCGGTGGACCACCCGCACGGTGGTGGCGAGGGTAAGACGTCCGGTGGACGTCACCCGGTGAACCCTGCCGGTAAGCCCGAAGGCCGTACCCGTTCCCGTAAGGCGAGCGACGCGATGATCGTCCGCCGTCGCCGGACCAACAAGAAGCGTTAGGACCAGATATGCCTCGCTCGCTGAAGAAGGGTCCCTTCGTCGACGACCACCTGCTCAAGAAGGTGGACGTACAAAACGACAAGGGCAGCAAGACCGTCATCAAGACCTGGTCGCGTCGTTCGACGATCATCCCGGACATGCTCGGGCACACGATCGCGGTGCACGATGGCCGCAAGCACGTGCCGGTCTTCATCACCGAGGGCATGGTCGGGCACAAGCTCGGCGAATTCGCGCCTACCCGGACCTTCCGAGGTCATATCAAGGACGACCGCCGGTCCCGCCGGTAGTCGTGCCGAGACGCAGATGTTCACGTTTCCCAGCCTGACCAAGCAGATCTAGAAGGATATCGCAGATGGCAGCCAACGAACCCGACGCCGACGTGCGCACCGCTTTCGCGCGGGCGTCGCAGGTCAACGTCACGCCGATGAAGGCGCGTCGAGTCATTGACCTGATTCGCAACAAGCCTGCATCCGACGCGCTCGCGGTGCTCAAGTTCGCCCCGCAGGCCGCGTCCGAGCCGGTTGCGAAGGTGCTCGCCTCCGCGATCGCGAACGCCGAGAACAACTTCCACCTCGACCCCGAAACGCTGATCGTCAGTCGGGCATTCGTCGACGAGGGCCCCACGCTCAAGCGGTTCCAGCCGCGGGCACAGGGCCGGGCGTTCCGGATCCGCAAGCGCACCAGCCACATCACCATCGAGGTCGAAAGTGTGGAGAGGACGGTCCGTCCGTCCGCAGCCGCCAAGAAGAGGAGCGCCCGCTAATGGGTCAGAAGGTAAACCCGAACGGGTTCCGCCTCGGTATCACCACCGACTGGAAGAGCCGCTGGTTCGCCGACAAGAACTACGCCGAGTACGTCAAGGAAGACGTCGCCATCCGACGCTTGATGTCCAAGGGCATGGAGCGGGCCGGCATCGCCAAGGTCGAGATCGAGCGCACCCGCGATCGGGTCCGGGTAGACATCCACACGGCCCGTCCCGGCATCGTGATCGGTCGCCGAGGTGCTGAGGCGGACCGGATCCGCGGCGAGCTCGAGAAGCTCACCGGCAAGCAGGTCCAGCTGAACATCCTCGAGGTGAAGAACCCCGAGTCCGATGCGCAGCTGGTCGCCCAGGGTGTGGCCGAGCAGCTGTCGAACCGGGTCAGCTTCCGGCGCGCGATGCGTAAGAGCATGCAGTCCACCCTGAAGAGCCCGGGCGTCAAGGGCATCCGGGTGCAGTGTTCCGGTCGTCTCGGCGGCGCGGAGATGAGCCGCTCGGAGTTCTACCGCGAGGGCCGGGTTCCGCTGCACACGCTGCGTGCCAACATCGACTACGGCTTCTACGAGGCCCGTACCACCTTCGGTCGGATCGGCGTCAAGGTCTGGATCTACAAGGGTGAGGTGCCGACCGGTTCGCGTACCGAGCGCGAGGCCGCGGTTGCCGCCGAGGCACTGCGCCAGCGCCGGGATCGGCCGGCTCGTCCACGCCGTTCCGGTTCGCAGGGCACCACCGGTACCGGTGTGTCCGAGT
This sequence comes from Actinomycetota bacterium, assembly GCA_030853265.1. Classification (GTDB taxonomy): domain Bacteria; phylum Actinomycetota; class Actinomycetes; order Mycobacteriales; family Jatrophihabitantaceae; genus Jatrophihabitans_A. Next base: position 46,147 of record JALYVK010000013.1, on the reverse strand, counting down.
CCGGCCGGGCGACCGAGGCCACCGCCACCGAGGCACCGGTCGAGGTGGATGCGGTTGTCGAGACTCCCGCCGAAGCCCCGATCGTTGACACCGCGACCGTTGAGGCCACTGCGGCCGAGGCGACCAGCGCGGTCACCGAACCGAGTTCTGAAAGCACCGAGGGCTGATAAATGTTGATCCCACGGCGGGTTAAGCACCGCAAGCAGCACCACCCGGACCGCAAGGGTTCGGCCAAGGGCGGCACCCGGGTCACCTTCGGTGAGTACGGCGTGCAGGCTCTCGAGCCGGCCTACATCACCAACCGTCAGATCGAGTCGGCGCGTATCGCGATCAACCGGCACATCCGGCGTGGTGGCAAGGTCTGGATCAACATCTACCCGGACCGTCCGCTGACCAAGAAGCCGGCCGAGACCCGGATGGGTTCCGGTAAGGGTTCGCCGGAATGGTGGATCGCCAACGTCAAGCCGGGTCGGGTGCTCTTCGAGCTCAGCTACCCGGACGAGAAGATCGCAAAAGAGGCCCTCACCCGGGCCATTCACAAGCTGCCGATGAAATGCCGCATCGTGAAGCGGGAGGAGTTCTGATGAGCACAGTTTCGGGAGAGCTTCGCGAACTCCATGATGACGAGCTGCAGACGCGGCTCCGCGAAGCCAAGGAAGAGCTGTTCAACCTGCGCTTCCAGATGGCCACCGGACAGTTGGACAACAACCGACGGCTGCGGGTCGTTCGCCACGACATCGCGCGGGTCTACACGATCCTGCGCGAACGTGAGCTCGGCCTGTCGGTAGCACCTGAAGGAGGGGCGGCATGAGCACGGACGCAACGGCGACTGAGCCGACCGGCCGGGACTCGGACCGCAAGGTTCGCGAAGGCCTGGTCGTCAGCGACAAGATGGACAAGACCGTTGTGGTCGCTGTCGAGGACCGGGTCAAGCACCCCCTCTACGGCAAGGTCATCCGGCGCACCAGCAAGCTCAAGGCACACGACGAGGCCAACGAGGCCGGTGTCGGTGACCGAGTGCTGCTGATGGAAACTCGTCCGCTGTCGGCTACCAAGCGCTGGCGGGTAGTAGAGGTCATCGAAAAGGCCAAGTAGCTCTTCGTCAGAAGTAGCTTTCTTTGCCGGCATAGTAAGAGTCAGGCGGCTGTTGAGGTCGCCATCGGCTCGGTTAGCCAAACGAATTTGGGAGTAGGGCTGTGATTCAGCAGGAGTCGCGACTGCGCGTCGCCGACAACACCGGTGCCAAGGAAATCTTGTGCATCCGGGTGTTGGGCGGCTCGGGGCGTCGCTATGCCGGTATCGGCGACATCATCGTCGCGACCGTGAAAGATGCGCTGCCGGGTGCGGGCGTCAAGAAGGGCGACGTCGTCAAGGCGGTCATCGTCCGGACTGTGAAGGAGCGTCGGCGTGCCGACGGTTCCTACATCAAGTTCGACGAGAACGCCGCGGTGCTCATCCGCGCCGATGGCGAACCTCGCGGCACCCGCATCTTCGGCCCGGTCGGGCGCGAGTTGCGTGACAAGAAGTTCATGAAGATCATCTCGTTGGCTCCGGAGGTGCTGTAGCGATGAAAATCAAGAAGGGCGACGAGGTCGTCGTCATCGCAGGCAAGGACCGCGGCAAGTCCGGCAAGGTGCTCGCATCCTTCCCGACTGAGAACAAGGTCCTCGTCGAGGGCATCAACCGGATCACCAAGCACACTCCGGTCTCGTCCAACGCTCGTGGCGCCAAGACGGGTGGCATCGTCACCCAGGAAGCCAAGGTCGACGCCAGCAACGTGATGGTGGTCTCCGACGGCAAGGCGACTCGGGTCGGCTACCGGCGTGACGAAGAGACCGGCCGCAACGTTCGCGTCTCACGGCGCACCGGAAAGGATCTGTAGTCATGACTTCGGCTACCGAAGTACCCGCGCCGCGGCTCAAGCTGCGCTACCGGGAAGAGATCATCCCGGCCCTGCAGGGCGAGTTCTCCTACTCCAACCCCATGCAGGTGCCCGGCGTCGTGAAGATTGTCGTCAACATGGGTGTCGGCCAGGCCGCCAAGGACGCCAAGCTGATGGACGGCGCCGTCCGCGACCTGACCCTGATCACCGGCCAGAAGCCGCTGGTGCAGAAGGCCCGGGTTTCGATCGCGCAGTTCAAGCTCCGCGAAGGCATGCCGATCGGCGCCAAGGTCACCCTGCGCGGCGACCGGATGTGGGAGTTCCTGGACCGGCTGCTGTCGCTGGCCCTGCCTCGTATCCGTGACTTCCGCGGGCTGTCGCCCAAGCAGTTCGACGGCAACGGCAACTACACCTTCGGTCTCAACGAGCAGTCGATGTTCCACGAGATCGACCCCGACACCATCGATCGCCAGCGCGGCATGGACATCACTGTTGTCACGACAGCGGCCACCGACGATGAAGGACGCGCGCTGCTCAAGGCGCTCGGCTTCCCGTTCAAGGAGAACTGAGCATGGCCAAAACTGCACTGAAGAACAAGGCGGCGGCCAAGCCGAAGTTCGCCGTCCGTGGTTACACCCGCTGCCAGCGCTGCGGTCGCGCGCACTCGGTCTACAAGAAGTTCGGCCTGTGCCGGATCTGTCTGCGCGAAATGGCGCACGCCGGCGAGCTGCCGGGCGTTACCAAGTCTTCTTGGTAGTTCTTGGTTTTGTTGCTTCGTCGGTCATCCGATCTCAGACCTGAAGTGCATTTTTATGGTCTGAGATCGGACGAACGACTACGCAGATAGCCGTTGCCAAGCAGACTTGGCCCGGTGGCTGCGCCTCAACTGGCTTGTAGTGGTGGGCGTGGTTGAGACGTTGTTGTTCTTGTTTTTGTTCTTGTTTTTGACGAGGTTGTGCTCGATTTCGTTCTCGGGCGTCGATCAGGCAAACTTGTCTGGTTGTCCATAGCTTCGAGGTAGGCCCCGTTTCCGGTGCACCGCCAGGTTCACCCAGTGGGAACCGCTCCGAGAGAGGTAAGACCGTTTATGACCATGACCGACCCGATCGCAGACATGTTGACCCGTCTGCGTAACGCCAACTCGGCGTTTCACGACACGGTGTCGATGCCGCACAGCAAGCTGAAGTCTCACATCGCCGAGATCCTGCAGCAGCAGGGTTACATCGGGGGCTTCCAGGTCACTGACACCGAGGGCGATCTGCCCGGCAAGGTGCTCACCCTGGACCTGAAGTACGGCCCGAACCGCGAGCGCAGCATCGCCGGCGTCCGCCGCGTCTCCAAGCCCGGCCTGCGGGTGTACGCGAAGTCCACCGGACTGCCCCGCGTGCTCGGTGGCCTGGGCATCGCAATCATCTCGTCCTCGTCCGGTCTGTTGACCGACCGGCAGGCCGCCAAGCGTGGGGTAGGCGGAGAAGTTCTCGCCTACGTCTGGTAGGGGGAGGTCATGTCACGTATTGGCAAGTTGCCGATCCCGGTTCCGAGCGGGGTGGACGTCGCCATCGACGGTCAGTTCATCACCGTCAAGGGCCCCAAGGGCAGCCTTTCGCACACCGTTGCCGAGCCGATCACGGTCGCTCAGGAAGACGGCACGCTGAACGTCATCCGACCGGACGACGAGCGCGAGTCGAAGTCGCTGCACGGCCTGTCCCGGACCTTGATCGCCAACATGGTGCTCGGCGTGACCGAGGGCTACATCAAGCCGATGGAGATCGTCGGTACCGGTTACCGGGTCGCCGCCAAGGGCAGCGACCTCGAGTTCGCCCTCGGCTTCAGCCACCCGGTTCTGGTGACGGCGCCGGACGGTATCTCCTTCAAAGTCGAGACCCCCACCCGCTTCGCGGTCGAAGGTATCGACAAGCAGAAAGTCGGCGAAGTGGCCGCCAACATCCGCAAGTTGCGCAAGCCGGACCCATACAAGGGCAAGGGCGTGCGTTACCAGGGTGAGGTCATCCGTCGCAAGGCCGGAAAGACGGGTAAGTAGCTATGGCTGCCTCAAGCATTGTCAAGCGCGCACGGCGCTCGGCCGGAGTTTCGGCCGGCCGGCGCACCGGAAAGGCTCGCCGGCATTTCCGGCTACGCAAGAAGGTCGTCGGCACCCAGACGCGGCCGCGACTGGTCGTTACCCGGTCGGCTCGGCACCTGTTCGTGCAGGTCGTCGACGACAGCAAGGGCGTCACGCTCGCCTCGGCTTCGACCTTCAAGCTGACCGACGGTGACAAGACCGCCCAGGCTCGTCAGGTCGGCACCACACTCGCCGAGTCGGCCAAGGCCGCCGGCGTCAGCCAGGTCGTCTTCGACCGGGGTGGCAACACCTACACCGGCCGGATTGCGGCCTTCGCCGATGCCGCCCGGGCAGCAGGTCTGGAGTTCTGATGAGCAGCTACATCCACAGCAACAGTGAGGGAAACGCCTGATGGCTTCCGCATCTCAGGGAACGCAGCGCGGTCCCCGCAGTGGCTCGGGCAACGAGCGCGGCGGCAACGAGCGCGGCGGCCGTGACCGTCGCGACGGCCGGTCGGCGCCGGAGAAGAGCGCGCTGCTCGAGCGCGTCGTAACCATCAACCGGGTTGCCAAGGTCGTCAAGGGTGGCCGGCGCTTCAGCTTCACCGCGCTGGTCGTCGTCGGCGACGGTGACGGCACGGTCGGCGTCGGCTACGGCAAGGCCAAGGAAGTTCCGGCCGCCATCGCCAAGGGTGTCGAGGAGGCCAAGAAGAACTTCTTCAAGGTGCCCCGGATCGCCCAGACCATCCCGCATCCTGTGCAGGGTGAGAAGGCCGCCGGCGTCGTACTGCTCAAGCCCGCCAGCCCCGGTACCGGCGTCATCGCCGGTGGTCCGGTGCGCGCGGTGCTCGAGTGCGCCGGTATCCACGACATCCTGAGCAAGTCGCTCGGCTCGGATAACCCGATCAACATCGTGCACGCCACCGAGGCAGCGCTGAAGCAGCTCGTCCGTCCGGAAGAGGTTGCGGCTCGCCGTGGCCTGCCGCTGGAAGACGTTGCGCCAGCTGGTCTGCTGCGGGCCCGTGCCGGCCAAGGGGGCTGACCAGTGGCAAGACTGAAGATCACCCAGTTGCGTTCGGAGATCGGCTCGAAGGACAACCAGCGTCAGACGCTGCGGTCCCTCGGGTTGAAGCGCGTACGCGATGTCGTCGTCAAAGAGGACCGGCCCGAAATTCGCGGCATGGTCCAGACTGTGACCCACCTGGTCGCGGTCGAGGAGGTTGAGTAAGTCATGGCAGCAGGTCCCCTGAAGGTTCATCACCTTCGACCCGCCCCGGGTGCCAAATCCGCCAAGATCCGAGTGGGTCGTGGTGAGGGTGGCAAGCGTGGCAAGACGGCTGGTCGCGGTACCAAGGGCACCAAGGCCCGGTATCAGGTCCCAGCCGGCTTCGAAGGCGGTCAGATGCCGATCCACATGCGGCTGCCGAAGCTCAAGGGCTTCCGCAACCCGTTCCGGGTCGAGTACCAGGTCGTCAACATCGCCAAGCTTGCCGAGCTGTTCCCGAACGGCGGCAGCGTCTCGCCCGAGGCCCTGGTCGAGGCCGGCGCGGTCCGCAAGGACTCACCGATCAAGGTCCTGGGCACCGGCGACCTCGGCGGCGTCAAGCTGAACGTGACCGCGAATGCCTTCTCGGCCACCGCCGTGGACAAGATCTCAGCGGCTGGCGGCAGCGTTACTACCCTGTAGTTCTCCGGTCGGCAACGCCGAGCGAGAAGTGCGAGTTGGGCCGGACGGGAGACCGTCCGGCCCGCCTGCATATCATTACGCATCGCTTGCAGCCCGACACCAGCTAAGACTGACTGTTAGGCTCGCAGCTTAGGCAGAAAGTTTTGGGTGGCGCTGAGGTTAGCTCTGCCCGGCCGCCACGCAATTTTTCCACAAATAGCTTGATTTCATACTTGCGCAGGAGGATGTGTGCTCACCGCGTTCGCGTCTGCATTTCGGACGCCCGACCTGCGTAAAAAGTTGCTGTTCACTCTGGCGATGATCGCGCTCTACCGCCTAGGTGCCTCGGTACCGACGCCCAACACCAACAGCGTCGCGATCAACGCCTGTATCAAGTCGGCCAGCGGCACCAGCCAGACGGCGTACGCGCTGATCAACCTGTTCTCCGGTGGCGCGCTATTGAAACTCTCGGTGTTCGCGCTGGGCATCATGCCCTACATCACCGCGAGCATCATCGTGCAGCTGCTGGTGGTGGTCATTCCGCGGTTCGAGGCCTTGAAGAAAGAGGGCCAGTCCGGCCAGCAGAAGCTGACTCAGTACAGCCGTTACCTGACCATCGGCCTGGCCATCCTGCAGTCCTCCGGCTTTGTCGCGCTGGCCCGGTCGGGGCAGCTGTTCTCCGGAGCCACCGACTGCCACCCGCTCTACCGCCAGTCGATCTTTGCCCTCGGCACCATGGTCATCATCATGACCGCCGGTACCGCCGTGGTGATGTGGCTCGGCGAGCTGGTCACCGACCGCGGTGTCGGTAACGGCATGTCGATCCTGATGTTCACCTCGATCGCGGCCCGGATCCCGAACGAGGGCCAGACCATCCTGAAGAGTTCCGGTGGCTTCGTCTTCACCCTGATCCTGCTGCTGGGCTTCGCGATCATCGCGGCCGTGGTTTTCGTGGAACAGGCCCAGCGCCGGATCCCGGTGCAGTACGCCAAGCGGATGATCGGGCGCCGGATGTACGGCGGCACCTCCACCTACTTGCCGTTGAAGGTCAACATGGGTGGCGTCGTGCCAGTCATCTTCGCCTCGTCACTGCTCTACATCCCGCAGCTGGTGTCTCAGCTCAACGGCAACAGCACCTCGGGCCTGCAGCTGTGGATCACCAACCACCTGATCAACCAGCAGGACTGGATCCACATCACGGTCTACTTCCTGCTGATCATCTTCTTCACCTACTTCTACGTCGGCATCACCTTCAACCCCGAAGAGCGCGCCGATGACATGAAGAAGTACGGCGGATTCATCCCCGGTATCCGTCCCGGCCGTCCCACCGCCGAGTACCTGCAGTTCGTACTGTCCCGGATCACCCTGCCCGGCGCCCTGTACCTCGGCGTGATCGCGGTAGTGCCGAACTTCTTCTTCTCGGCTACCGGAGGCAACGCGCAGAACTTCCCGTTCGGAGGAACGGCGGTGCTGATCATGGTCGGCGTCGCCCTCGACACGGTCAAGCAGATCGAGAGCCAGTTGATGCAGCGCAACTACGAAGGGTTCCTGCGTTGATGAGTGGCTGGCGGGCGCTGGTGAGCGGGCACCGAGCGGTGGCGATCTAGTGCGCCTCGTCCTCGTGGGCCCGCCCGGAGCGGGTAAAGGCACCCAGGCCGAGTTCATCGCCGAGCGGTTCTCGATCCCGAAGATTTCGACAGGCGACATCTTTCGCGCCAACGTGGCCGGCGGCACCAAGCTTGGCAAGCTCGCCAAGAGCTACATGGACGCCGGCGATCTGGTGCCGGACGAGGTCACGGTGGCGATGGTTCGCGACCGGCTCGGCGAACCGGACGCGGCAGCCGGGTTCCTGCTCGACGGGTTTCCCCGCAACGTCGCCCAGGCCTACGAACTCGACTCCGCCCTGAACGACATGGGCAGTTCGCTCGACGTCGTTCTAGAGCTCGTGGTGGACAACGAAGAGGTCGTCAAGCGGCTGTCCGGTCGCCGGATGTGTCGCAAATGCGGCCATATCTGGCATGTGGACTACGACCCGACCCAAGCCGACGGTGCCTGCGACCGCTGCGGTGGCGAGCTGTTCCAGCGCGACGACGACCTGGCTGAGACCGTCCGGCACCGCCTGGAGGTCTACGCCGAGCAGACCTCACCGCTGATCCAGTTCTACGACAACCGCAATCAGTTGCTGGTGGTCGACGCGGTCGGGACGGTCGAGGACGTGACCGAGCGCGCCATCGTGGCGCTGAGCAAGACCAACGCCTGAGCTGCAGTGCGCCGCCGTAAGGACGTCATCCAGCTCAAGTCACCAGAACAGATCGGCCTGATGCGACGGGCCGGCGAGGTCGTCGCTCGTGGGCTCGCCGAGATGACCGCGGCTGCCCGGCCTGGCGTGTCCACCTATGAGCTGGACCGGGTTGCCCGGCAGGTGCTGCGGGCCGGCGGTGCCACCTCGTCCTTCCTGGGCTATTCGGGGCCGCCGCCGTTCCCGGGCGTCATCTGCTCCTCGCGTAACGCCAACATCGTGCACGGCATCCCGAACCGCCGGGATGTGCTCGCCGACGGCGACCTGATCTCGCTGGATTTCGGGGCGATCGTCGATGGCTGGCACGGCGATGCCGCGGTCACCGTACAGGTCGGCACCGTCTCAGCTGAGGCCGCGGCGCTGTCGGCGGCCTGCGCGAAGTCGCTCTGGGACGGCATCGCCGCGGCCCGTCCCGGTGGCCGGCTGACCGACATCTCCCATGCCGTCGAGACCTCGGTGAAGGGCTCCGGAAGCTACGGCATCGTGGCCGGCTACGGCGGGCACGGCATCGGTACCGAGATGCATATGGAGCCGCACATCCTCAACTACGGCAAGCCGGGTAAGGGACCGCAACTGGTGTCGGGGATGACGCTGGCGATCGAGCCGATGATCACCCTGGGCTCGCCGGATGCCGAGGAGCTGGCCGATCACTGGACGGTCGCCACCACCGACGGCTCATGGGCAGCTCACTGGGAGCACACCGTCGCCCTGCTCGAGGACGGCCTGTGGGTGCTGACCGCCGAGGATGGCGGCAAGGCCGAGCTGGGCGCGCGTGGGGTCCCGGTCAGCGCCCTGGCCGGCTGACGGGCCAGGCCGACCGTAAGCCGTCCGTAAGGTGCGGTGGCCGTTGTCGGCAGCAGACTATAAGTTCAAGAGCGTCGTTTCCGCGGTCCATGTCTGGACCTGAGGGACGGCAGGTCAGAAGATAGTCCGGCTGAGCCTGCAGCCGGTGAGCGCTCGAATAGCTGTAGCCATATTGGCTGCGCCCAGCGTCCGGACGAAGGTCGAGTACATGAGCCACTGCGTCCCCGATTCGACAACCGCAAACGCGATCCGCACGGTGGCCGAGGCTGGCAGCTACATCGCCTCGGTGTGCTTCAAGCACGGGCCACCTGAACGGATCGGAATCGAACTCGAATGGCTTGTGCACGACCCGTCCGATCCGCTCCGGCGCCCGGACGGCAGCATTTTGCTGGCGGCGCTGGGCGAACATGCCCCGCGCACGCTGGACCCGGCAAGTCCGGCCGTGGCGCTACCGGCCGGCGGGCTCGTCTCGGTCGAACCGGGCGGCCAGCTCGAAATTTCCTCGGCACCGGCCACTTCGGTGTCCGAGTTGATCTCGGCGATGAACCGCGATGTCACCGCGCTGACCGCGCTGCTGGCGCCGACCGGCTTCCTGCTCGGCGACCTGGCGGCTGATCCATACCGGCCGCCGCACCGAATACTCAGCACCGCCCGCTACGAGGCGATGGCTGCTGCCTTCGACGCGGTCGGACCGGCCGGTCGGGTGATGATGTGCGCCACCGCGGCCACCCAGGTCTGTGTCGATCTCGGCACCGCCGAGGTCGCCGATCGACGTTGGAAGGTCGCACACGCGCTGGGCCCGGTACTACTGGCCGCCTTCGCCAACTCAGCTCGACTCGCGGCCGGCGCGTCCCTCGGTCCGGCCGAACCCGAGGTCGATCGGCAGCCGGTCTCGAACCGGATGGCCTCCTGGTGGCGGCTCGACCCGGAGCGTACGTTGCCGCCCGGCTCGCCCGAGCCCGGTGACTACGTCGAGCGCGCGCTGGACACCCAGGTGCTGGCTCGGTGCCGCCCGGACGGTCCGTGGCGGGTGGCCGAGGAGATGACGCTGCGCCAGTGGGTCGAATCCGGTGAGCCGCTCGACACCGCCGACATCGACCTGCACCTGTCCATGCTGTTCCCGCCCGTCCGGCCGCAGGGTTACCTCGAACTGCGCTATCTCGATGCCCAGCCGGCCGGCGAGTGGATCGCCCCGCTGGCTCTGATCGCCGCGCTGTTCGCCGATCCGGCCACGGTCGACGGGGCACTCGAATGCTGCACCGAGGGTGCCGATCGCTGGCAGCAAGCCACCGAGGTGGGCCTGGCCGATCCGATCCTGCGGCGGTGCGCGGCTGAGTTGCTGGCGCTGGCCGAACCGGCGGTCGCGGCGCTCGAGTTGCCGCCCGCGACCCAGATCGAGGTCGAGCGGCTGCTGCAGCGGCGGCTCGGTGCCGCGATCAGCCCCGCGATGGATGACCTGTCCAACCAGCCGACGACAGGTGGGTCAGGCCCCGGTCGGCCAACGAGCGCACCGCAGTTGACCACAGGGGGAGCACGATGACCTCGCTAGACCACCATCTCGATCCGGCCGAGCTCACCGACGAGAAGTTGCGCGAGCACATCGCCGGCGAACTCGGCCGAGCCAGGCAACGCAGCGCGGCATTGACCGACGCGGTGGACGAGCAGGACCTGACCAGCCAGCATTCGCCGCTGATGTCGCCGCTGGTGTGGGACTACGCCCACATCGCCAACCAGGAAGAGATCTGGCTGGTCCGCGACGTCGGTGGCCGGACCGCCGTCCGCAGCGATATCGACGAGATGTACGACGCGTTCAAGAACGCCCGGGCCGACCGTCCGACGCTGCCCCTGCTGTCACCGGACCAGACCCGCAGCTATGTGGCCCAGGTTCGCGACGAGGTGCTGGACGTGGTCAGCCGCTCGCCGCTCAACTCCACGCCGTTGACCAGGGCCGGCTTCGCCTTCGGCATGGTCGTGCAGCATGAGCAGCAGCACGACGAGACGATGCTGGCGACCCACCAGCTGCGGGTGTCCGGCCCGGCGTTGCAGGCGGCTGCCCCTCGTCCGGACCGCAGTGCGGCCTTGCCCGGCGAGGTGTTCATCCCCGGGGGCAGCTTCAGCATGGGCACCTCCACCGAGGCGTGGGCGCTGGACAACGAGCGGCCGGCACACCAGGTCGACGTCGATCCGTTCTACCTGGACAGCACCCCGGTCAGCAATGGTGACTACGCGGGCTTCATCGACGCCGGCGGGTACGACGACCCGCGCTGGTGGAGTACGGCCGGCTGGCAGCATCGCCAGCAGGCCGGCCTGGTCGCGCCGCTGTTCTGGAGCCAGGACCCGGACGGCTCCTGGTGGCGGCGCAGTTTCGGCACGATGCTGGCCATCGAGCAGGACGAGCCGGTGGTGCACGTCTGCCTGTACGAGGCGCAGGCCTATGCCACCTGGGCCGGCCGGCGGCTGCCCACCGAGGCGGAGTGGGAGAAGGCTGCCCGGTGGGATCCGGCCACCGGCAGGTCCCGGCGCTACCCGTGGGGTGATGGCGACCCGACGCCCGAGCTGGCCAACCTCGGCCAGCGGCACCTGCGGCCGGCCCCGGTCGGCAGCTACCCGGCCGGCCAGTCGGCGCTGGGCGTCCACCAGCTGATCGGCGACGTCTGGGAGTGGACCTCGTCTGTCTTCCGGCCCTATCCCGGCTTCGTGGCCTTTCCCTACGACGAGTACTCCCAGGTCTTTTACGGCCCTGACTACTACGTCCTGCGTGGTGGTTCGTTCGGCACCGATCCGGCGGCCTGCCGGGGCACCTTCCGCAACTGGGACTACCCGATCCGCCGGCAGATCTTCGCCGGTTTCCGGACCGCGCGGGATGGCGGCGCCAGCTAGATGTGCCGCCATTTCTGCTACCTGGGCGAGCCGGTAGCGCTCAGTGATCTGTTGCTGCGTCCGCCGCACTCGCTGGTGGTGCAGTCCTACGCGCCTCAGGACATGCGCGGCGCAGGCACGGTGAACGCGGACGGTTTCGGGGTCGGCTGGTTCGACGGCAGTCCTCAGGCAGCCCGTTACCGGCGAGCGATACCGATCTGGCAGGACAGCGCGCTACCCGAGCTGGCGGGCCGGACGGTGGCCACCGCGGTACTGGCGGCCGTCCGGAACGCGACCGTGGGAATGCCGGTGATCGAGACCGCTGCCGCCCCGTTCACCGACGGGCGCTGGCTGTTCAGCCTGAACGGACGCATCGACGGCTGGCCGGACACCGCCGTCGAGCTCGCCGAAGGGTTGCCACGTCGGGAGGTGCTGACGATGGAGGCGCCGACCGACGCGGCGCTGCTCTGGCTGCTGCTGCGCCACCGACTGGCCGCCGAGGGGGCGGATCCGGCAACGGTGCTCGGTGACCTGGTCGCGGAAGTGCTCGCGACCGCGCCCGATTCCAGGCTGAACCTGCTGCTCACCGACGGTCAGCGGGCCTATGCCAGCACGCACACTCACTCGCTGTGGTTCGACTCCGGGCCTGAGAGCGTGCTGATCGCCAGCGAACCGTTCGACGATTCCCCGGGCTGGCAGCAGATTTCCGACGGGCAGCTGGTGACTGCCCGAGTCGGCGCGGTCGACGTACGCCCGCTGCCACCGGCGGCACCCCGGCCCGGCTGACGGGTCGCCGCATGTCCGTCCAGAGATCTCTCGAGTGGAAGTGAAAAAGCGATGTCGATCAGTGTTGATGACAGGTACCTCGACTCGGCGGTTGCCGCTGATGAGTTGGCCGACGATGCCCGGGCCGGTCTGACGGCTCGTCCCAAGTCGCTGCCACCACGGTGGTTCTACGACCAGCGGGGTAGCGAGTTGTTCGAGCAGATCACCGAGTTGCCGGAGTACTACCCGACCAGGACCGAGCACGGCATCCTGCAGGCGCATGCCGACGACGTAGCGGCCGCGGCGCCGGTCAACACGGTGATCGAGTTGGGCTCCGGATCGTCGACGAAGACCCACCTGCTGCTGGATGCCTGGCGGCGAGCCGGGTCGTTGCGCCGGGTCGTCACGGTCGACGTCTCGGTCAGCGCGCTCAGCGAGGCCGCCCAGGTGCTGACCGGGCAGTATCCCGGCGTGGAGATCGCGCCGGTGCGGGCCGACTTCACCCGCCACCTGGAAGCGCTGGACACCGTCGGTTCCACCGCCATCGTCTTTCTGGGTTCGACGATCGGCAACCTGGATCCGGCTCAGCGCAAGCAGTTCTTCGACAGCGTGCGGCGAGCATTGGGGCCTGACGATGTGCTGCTGCTGGGCGCCGACCTGGTCAAGCCGGCCGACGTGTTGGTGCCGGCCTACGACGATGCGGCTGGCGTGACAGCCGAGTTCAACCTGAACGTGCTCCGGGTACTCAACCGGGAGCTGACCGGCGATATCCCGATCGAGGCCTTCGAATATCGAGCGGTCTGGGATCCGGTGGCTGAACGGATAGAGATGCGGCTGCGGGCGAATCGCGCGCTGGATTTCCGGCTGGCCGAGATCGGGCTCGAGGTGCACTTCGATCGCGGCGAGGAGCTGCTGACCGAGATCTCGTCGAAGTTCCGCCGGGACGGCCTCACCGCGGAGCTGTCCTCGTCCGGGCTTGCCTTGCGAGACTGGTGGACGGACGCCCAGGGCAAGTTCTCGGTGAGCTTGTCCGGCTGACCGCGCTAGCCGGTGGAGCGGCGTCGGCGGGTCGTGGCCGGCGGCAGTTCCCAGCGCGATACCCGCACCGTTCTCGCGGAGAAGTAGGTGAGCGTCGGTGTCGAGTCAGGGTTGTTCGAGGACGGCTGGACCGGTTGCCAGGCGGTCTCGGTATCGGATCTGTCGCTCATGATCGCCCTTCGATAGCTGAGGCCATGGCGTTCGGTGCCGCATGCTCGCGGGTCGTACCGAGCGTTCCGTCCGGCAATATCTGTTCGGACGTAAGACATCAGACAATGCCGGGTTAAGCCCGACTTGTCAACCATCGCCGGTTTGCGACTCGGACCTCAGGCCACCGACCAGAGCGGCGACTGCCGGGCCAACCCACGGCGTAGCCGTCGGCGCTCGGACGTGGTCAGCCGCGCCAGTCGCAGCGCGAGCGTCTCACTGTCCACATCCAGCCAGTGGGCTAGCGCGGCCTGATCGTCCGGGCCGCCGAGATCCCGGATCGCTGAGATCAGGGCGTCCAGCGGAATCAGGCGGGTGGCCACCGTGGCATGCACCAGCAGTTCTTCACGCTGCAGCCAGGGACCGCAGTTGAAGATCCCGCGTTCCAGGTGCACGAGTTCGTGGGTGAGGGTGCATCGCCGCTGCGCCGCGCTGGTGTCTGCTCGCAAGGCGATGACCGATCCGCCGTTGCGTACCTCGCCGAGCAGGTCGCCCGCCATCACCTCGATGACGACCTGGACCTGCGGCCAGTTCTGACGAACGTCGAGCCACGGGTCATAGGGCGCGGAGTTTCGGCGGGCGCGGGGTGGCTGGGTGGTGGGTGCAAGGTGGTGGCTGGCGGCGTGCGAGGTCATGCATGCATTGTTGACCGAGCCTCTGACGATCTTGCGCGAGTTCGGCTCGGGACGGTCGGCGAGCGGCAGCCGTCAGTTCGGTGGCGACCCGTCAGTTCGGTGTCGACCCGTTAGTTCGATGGCGACCCGTCAGTTCTGCGGGGCCCAGTAGCTCGTGGTGACCCGGTAGCTCGCGGCAGCCAGCAGCCAGCAGCCAGCAGCTAGCAGCCAGCAGCCAGCAGCTAGCAGCTAGCAGCCAGCAGCTAGTGGCTAGCAGCCAGCAGCCAGCAGCCAGCAGCCAGCAGCTAGTGGTGACCCGTCAGTTCTGTGGTGGTTCGGCGTCGCCCCGGCGGGCGGCCAGGTCCTCATCGTCGGCTGACTTGCGGCCCGGCTTGAGTCCCGGCTTGAGTGCGGTGACCGGCCGCGTGGCGGGCTGGGGTTCGAGCATCGCCCGGATGATCTCGTCCACCGCGCGGCGCTGCCGCCGGTTGAGGCGGCTGGACTCCGGCGGCGGCCGGTAAGGCTCGGTTACCTCCGACGGCAACTCCGCGGCCGTGCGCAGCTTGGCCAGCGGCACCTCGAGCACCTTGGCGAGTGCCATCAGGGTGTCCTCGTCGGGGCGGCCATGATCACCCCGAAGGTATCGCGCGGCCGTGTCGTGGTTGAGCGTGAAGTCCTGCTCCCGCGCCCGGCGCGCCAGCTCGCGCGCGCTCAGCCGCTCGGTGTTGGCCGCGTTCAGCAGCTCCGAAAGGGCGCTCACCGTGACGGCCCGAAGAGGGCAGATGTCTCGCTTCGTGCAGCCATGGTGTGAACACTAGCGGCTGATATGGCCCGGCCTGTGGGCGATTGGTCACTAGCGCAATCACCAGCGTGCAGACAGCAGGCCTGCCGGCGGTCAGGACAGTTGGGTCCGCAATGCCTGGATCAGGTCGCTGGCCACCATCGGCCCGGCGAGCGATGCGTCCGCTGCCGCCCGACCGTGCAGGTACGCGGCGGTGGCCGCGGCCAGGCCGGCTTCGATGCCGGTGGCCAGCAGCGAACCGGTCAATCCGGCCAGCACGTCGCCGCTGCCCGCGGTCGCCAGTGCCGGGTGCCCGGTCGGGTTGAGATAGCTACGGCCGTCCGGGGTGGCGACCAGGGTGGCGAAGCCCTTGAGCAGCACGGTCGCCCCGGTTGAGCCGGCCGCGCGCCGTGCCGACCCGATCCGGTCGGAGCCGACCGCGCCGAACAGCCGTTCGAACTCCCGATCGTGCGGGGTCAGCACGGTCACGGCGGTGCGCCGTTCGAGCAGTTCGCGCAGCTCGTCGTCACCGGCGAGCAGGTTCAGCCCGTCCGCGTCGATCACCGCCGGTACGTCCGAGTCGAGTACCACCCGCAACGCCTCGATCGCCTCGACGGTATCGCCGAGGCCGGGCCCGACCACCCAGGCCTGTACCCGGCCGGCAGCGCTGACCGTGTCGGTGACCAGCACCTCCGGCCAGCGTCGTACCACCTCGGCGGCGGCATGACCGGCGTAGCGCACCGCGCCGACCCCGCCGAGCCGGGCGGCGCCGACGCACAGCTGGGCCGCGCCGGGGTAGGACCGCGAGCCGGCTGCCACCCCCACCACGCCACGGGTGTACTTGTCGTCGAAGGGTCCAGGCCGGTGCAGCAGGCCGTCGAGGTCGTCCTCGGTCAGCTGCCAACTGGCCGGCTCGGCAAGTACGGTCGCCAGCCCCAGATCGATGAGCCTGATCGTCCCGGCTCTGACCCGACCCTCGCCGATCAGCAGGCCGGCCTTGAACGCACCCATGCAGACGGTCACCGTTGCCTGGATCGCTGGGCCAGCGACCGCCCCGGTATCCGGGTCGACCCCGGAGGGCAGATCGACCGCGAGCACCGGGGCGTTCGAGATCGAGGCGTGCTGGACGAGTGCCACCATCGGCTCGCGCAGCGGCCCGTGCGCGCCGATGCCGACCAGGCCGTCGACGATCAGGTCCGCGGGCCCCACCGAAGCCAGCTCGGTCAGCTGGCCACCGGCCGACCGGAAAGCCGCCAATGCCGGGACGTCGGTCCGGTCCGGGTCGGCCAGCAGCGCCGACACCCGTACCCCTCGCCGGGCAAGCTCGGCGCCGGCAAACAGCGCGTCGGCACCGTTGTCGCCCCAGCCCACCAGCAGCATTACCTTTGCACCATAGGTAAATCCGAGCATCGTGGTGGCCTCGACGGCGACGGCCCGGGCAGCCTTGGCCATCAGCGCGCCAGCAGGCAGCCCGGCCAGCACCTGACGCTCGGCCGCCCGAACCTCGGCCGCCTGCCATACCCCGAGCACTGCCTCAGCCTTCCGCGATCACGACGGCCGAAGCGATTCCGCCATCGTGGGACAGGGACAGGTGCCAGCTGCGCACGCCGAGCAGCTCGGCTCGGGCCGCGACCGTGCCACGGATCTGCAGGCCTGGCTGGCCGCTACCTTCCACCACCACCTCGCAGTCGTGCCAGGCCATCCCACCGGGGGAACCCAACGCCTTGGCCACCGCCTCTTTGGCGGCGAACCGGGCGGCCAGCGATTCCGGGGTGCGCAGCAGACCGGCGGCGGTGTGCCGCTCGGCCTGGGTGAACAGCCGATCGATCAGCTGGCGGGTACGTACCGAGGCCGACTCGAAGCGCTCGATCGGCACCACGTCGATTCCGACCCCGATGATCACCGGGAGTCGGTGGCGGCGGCGACCGTGGTGGGCGTGCCCGGCGCGCCCAGGGTGCCGGGCGGGGCGTAGTCGGACAGGTGGCCGGGGAACACCGACGCGGACGGGTCGATGAAGGCCACCGCATTGTTCACCGCGGTCGCGACCTCGCCGAAGCCGGTGGCGATCAGCCTTACCTTGCCGGGGTAATCGCAGATGTCGCCGGCTGCGTACACGCCGGGCACCGAGGTCGCCATGGTGGTGTCGACCACGATGTGGCGCTTCTGCTGGATCGTCAACCCCCACTCCAACAGCGGACCGAGGTTGGCGATGAAGCCGAGCGCGGCCACCAGCCGATCGCACGGCAGCATCTCGGTCTCGTCGTTCACGCTGACCACCACGCCAGACACCGGGTCGCCGGCGACCTCGGCCACCTGGGCGTCGGTGATGATCCGGACCGAGGTATCGCGCAGTACCTCGACCGAGTGCGGGTGGGCCCGGAACGTCGCCCGGCGGTGCACCAGGGCAACCGACTTCGCGATCGGTTCGAGTAGCAGCGCCCAGTCCACCGCGGAGTCACCGCCGCCGACGATGACCACGTTCAGTCCGGCGTACTCGTCCGGGGCGGGAACGAAGTGCACCACGCCGTGCCCGAGTAGCTGCTCGCCGGTCGGCAGCGGCCGCGGGGTGAAGGTACCGATGCCGCCGGTGACGATGACGGCCTTGGTCCGGACCCGGGCGCCCTCGGAGGTGGTTATCACCAGCTGGTCGCCGCGTTCGAGGCCGATCGCCTGCTGGCCGAGCAGGTAGCCGGGGTCGAACGGCGCGGCCTGGGCAACCAGGTTGGCCACCAGCTCGCGGCCGCGGATGGCCGGGAAGCCGGCCACGTCGAAGATGGCCTTCTCCGGATACATCGCGGTGATCTGGCCGCCGGGTTCCGGCAGCGAGTCGAGGATCGCGGTAGACAGCCCGCGAACGCCCGCGTAGTAGGCGCCGAACAGGCCGACCGGCCCGGCACCGACGATCAATACATCTACTGAGGTTTCCAGCGCGTCAGAGCTCACCCTCGAAACCTATTCGACAGTGACCGACTTGGCGAGGTTACGCGGCTTGTCCACATCGAATCCGCGTGTCCGGGCGATCTCGGCGGCCAGTACCTGCAACGGGATGGTGGTCAGCAACGGTGATAGCAGGGTCGGTGAAGCCGGTACCTCGATCAGGTGCGCGGCGTGCTTGGCAGCCCACTCGTCGCCCTGCTCTGCGATGACGATGGTTCGGGCGCCACGGGCCGAGATCTCGGCGACGTTGGACAGCATCTTCTGGTGCAGCAACGGGCGACCGACCGGCGACGGCATCACCACCACCACCGGCAGGTCCTGCTCGATCAGCGCGATCGGCCCGTGCTTGAGCTCACCGGCCGGAAAGCCCTCGGCATGCATGTAGGCAAGTTCCTTGAGCTTCAGCGCGCCTTCCAGTGCGACCGGGTAGCCGACGTGCCGGCCGAGGAACAGGATCGCCTTGGCACCGGCGATCTCGCGGGCCAGCGTCCGGACGCCCTCGACCACCTTCAGGGTCTGCACGATCAGCTCCGGCATGGCTTCGAGCGCCTCGTACTCCAGCGCGATCTCGTCGCCGAACTTGGTGCCGCGGGCTTGGGCCAGGGCCAACCCGACGATCAGCGCCGCGGTGACCTGGGCGGCGTAGGTCTTGGTCGCCGCGACCCCGATTTCGGGCCCGGCATGGGTGTAGAGGACCGCGTCGGACTCCCGCGGGATCTGCGCGCCATTGGTGTTGCAGATGGCCAGCACGGTGGCCTTCTGCTCCTTGGCATGCCGGACCGCTTCCAGGGTGTCGGCGGTCTCGCCGGACTGGCTGATCGCGACCACCAGGGTCCGCTGGTCGAGCACCGGGTCGCGGTAGCGGAATTCCGAGGCCATCTCGACCTCGACCGGGATCCGGGTCCAGTGCTCGATGGCGTGCTTGGCGATCAGGCCGGCGTGATAGGCGGTACCGCAGCCGACCACGAACACCTTGTCGATCTCACGCAGCACCGAGGAGTCCAGCCGCAACTCGTCCAGCACGATCCGGCCGTCGATGAAATGCCCGCGCAGCGTGTCGGCTACCGCACTGGGCTGCTCGTCGATCTCTTTGAGCATGAAGTACTCATAGCCGCCCTTCTCGGCGGCCGCGAGGTCCCAGTCGATGGTGAACCGCTTGCCGGCCACCGGTTCGCCGGCAAAGTCGATGATCCGGAAACCGGCGGCTGAGATCTCCACGATCTGGTCTTGGCCTAGTTCGACGGCGTCCTTGGTGTAGGAGATGAAGGCGGCAACGTCCGAGCCGAGAAAGTTCTCGCCGTTGCCCACGCCGAGCACCAGCGGCGAGTTGCGCCGGGCACCGACCACGGTCTCGGGGTGGTCGCGGTCGAGCAGGACGAGGGTGAACGCGCCCTGCAGCCGGTTGCAGACCAGCCGGACGGCCTCGGTCAGGTCGGCGGCGCCGCCGGCCAGCTCGGCCGCCACCAGGTGCGCGACGGTCTCGGTGTCGGTCTCGGAGCTGAAGCGGACGCCCTCAGCTTCCAGGCCGGTACGCAGCTCGTGAAAATTCTCGATGATGCCGTTGTGGACCACCGCGATCCGCTGGGCCATATCCAGGTGCGGGTGGGCGTTCTCGTCGTTCGGTGCGCCATGAGTGGCCCACCTGGTGTGTCCGATGCCGGTATGGCCGGTGATCTGGCGGTTGGTCAGCTCGGCGTCCAGGTTCTGGATTCGACCGGCCTTCTTGGCGGTCTGCAGGCTGCCGTCCTCGGCGATCACCGCCACTCCGGCCGAGTCGTAGCCGCGATACTCGAGGCGGCGAAGCCCCTGCATCACCACTTCGAGCGCCGACCGGGTCCCCACGTATCCCACGATGCCGCACATGCACGCCAGGGTACGGGAAGTGTGAAGCCGGTCGGGCTGGAATCAACCCGCCGGCCTGTGGGAAGCGCGATTGACTTCACTCGTTAGGTCAGGCGCCAAAAGGTTGATCCGTCGGCGAAAATTTATCACTAATTTATCGTCCCGATCATTATAAGGCGTAGTTTTTACGGAATAGCTAGATAAATCAGAGCCTAGCCTGATTTAAGGTCCATCACGAGGGGGGACAACATGCTCACAACTCGCTTACTTCATCGCGTGGCAGGTGCGGCAACAGTCGGCCTTGCTCTGCTGGCAGTCGCCGCACCAGCAGCCGCAGCGACCCCGGCACCACGCCAGGTCACCACCGCAGGCAGCGTCTCGCTGGTTCAGAACCCGGCCGCTTCTGGTTGCGAGGTCTATGTAGACGGCTATGACTGGGGCGGCAACGTCATCTGCTCGTACGGCGCGACCGCGTTTCCGCTGCCGGGCGGGCGCATCGAGGTGGTGGCGGTTGCGCCGAGCCACGTCGTGTGGACTCGCTGGTCAAAGACCTCCAGCGCAAATCCGGCGAGCGGCCTCAATCCCTGGACCGGCGTGCTCGGCGGGCTCATTTACAGCGGCCTTGACGCTGCGGTCTATTCCGACGGCACCGTCATCATCGACGGCATCGGTGGAAACGGCAACATTTTTTACGACGAACGCTATGCACCCAACGGTCCGTGGAGCGGCTGGTACGAGTAGGCCTCTTCGCCTGACCTAGTAGGGGTTCGTTGAATAGCGCACCATTCCGTCGCACCTGCCTGCCCGCGCAATATGGGCAGGCAGGTGGCGTCCCGAAGGCGTTTTAGCCGGACGGAGTAGGGGTCGGCGTCGGCGTAGGGGTGGTGGCCGGGTCGCTGGTCGAACTCCCATCGGACGGGCTGGTGCTGGTGGACGGGCTGGCCGAGCCGGACGGGCTGAGGGTCACCGTGACCGTCGGAGTCGCGGAGCCGGTGCTGGGCGCCGGAGCATTGGTGCTGGCTGGCGGAGTGGAGGAACTGGGGCTGGTCACGGTGGGCTTGGCCGGCTTGCTGGTGTCACCACCACCCAGGCTCACGCCCGAGCCGTGGTTGCCGTGCACGGTGGCCGTCAGCGGCTGACCGGACAGCAACTCGAAGCCGGTGATCACACCGAGCGTCGTCACGAACAGCGCACCGGCAACCAGGGCGAGCCGGCGCGGGTTGACCGAGAACCGACGAGCTGCGGGTCGAGCCGATTCAACCGCGGCCGGCGTTTCGGCACGGGCCAGTTGGACGGTCTCCTCCGGGTCTTGGCCGATCCGGTCGGCTCGGTGGGGATCCAGCGGGAACCGCTGGCTCACCGCGACGTCCAGGGTGCGGCGTACCTGATGCCGGGTTTGTCTTATCGAATAAGAATAAACCGCGCTGCCGACGACACTGATCATGCTGCCCAGGGCTGCTCCGATGACGGTGCCGGCAACTCCGAAGTACGAGGCAGCGACGGTGGCGCTCACCGCGGCGAGGCCGCTGGCCAGGATCTGGGTAGCCGACAGCGACAGCCGGTCTGGCCGGTCAGGAACGGTGGTTTTTGTATCAGTCATCTCTAGCTCGAACGGCTCACTACCAGAGGGCGTTCCAATCCAACGGGGACTGTAGGAAAGCTCACCCCTGCGGCGCCGGGCCGAAGCCGGCCATGCCACGGGCAGGCGATGCCGGGTCAAGGCCGGCAAAAACGATCAGGCCGAGCGGACCACGTCGGCGACCCGGTGCGCCAGCTCTTCGGCGTGTTCCTGGCTGGCCGCCTCGACCATCACCCGGACCAGCTGCTCGGTGCCCGACGGGCGCAGCAGGATCCGGCCGCCGTCACCGAGTTCGACGCTCGCGGCAGCAACCGCGGCCTGCACGTCCGGGGACGCGGCCACCACATTGCGGTCACCGACCTGGACGTTGACCATCGCCTGCGGCAGCCGGACCACGATCGAGGCGAGCTTGTCCAGCGAGGATCCGGACGAGGCCATGCACGACATCAGCCGCAGCGCGGTCAGCAGGCCGTCGCCGGTGGTCGCGGCGTCGGTGAAGATGACGTGCCCGGACTGCTCGCCACCCAGGCTCAGCTGCCGGCCGGTCAGTGCTTCCAGGACGTAGCGGTCGCCCACCGAGGTGGTCAGCACCTTGATGCCGGCCGCGGTCATCGCGTGGTGAAAGCCGAGGTTGCTCATCACGGTGACCACCACGGTGTCCTCGGCCAGCAGCGACTGTTCCTTCAGCGCGCGGGCGCAGATCGCCAGGATCTGGTCGCCGTCCACCACCGCGCCGTAGGCATCGACGGCCAGGCAGCGGTCGGCGTCGCCGTCCAGCGCGATCCCCAGGTCGGCCCCTCGCTGCACCACCAACCGGCTCAGCGGTTCGAGGTGGGTGGAGCCCACCCCGTCGTTGATGTTCTCGCCGTCCGGCTCACCGGCGAACACCTCGACCTCGGCACCGGCCCGGCGCAGCAGGTCGCCGGCGACGGTCGAGGCGGCACCGTGCGCGCAGTCCACGATGACCTTGATGCCGGCCAGTGACGCCGCTGCCGCCTTGAGCAGGTGATCGGAATAGGCCGCTCCGCCGTCGGTCGACACGGTGACCCGGCCGATCGCGGCTCCGGTCGGCCGCGGCCGGGTCCAGCCCGAATCGATCTCGGCCTCGATCTCTGCCTCGAGGTCGTCCGGTAGTTTCTGGCCGCCACGGGCGAACAGCTTGACGCCGTTGTCGGGCATCGGGTTGTGGCTGGCCGAGAGCACCACACCAAGATCGGCGCCGTAGAGCTGGGTCAGGTAGGCGACCGCGGGGGTGGGCAGCACACCGACCAGCCGAACGTCGGCACCGGCCGAGGTCAAGCCGGCGACCACCGCGGCTTCGAGCATCTCACTCGACACCCTGGGATCGCGACCGACCACGGCCATCGGCCGGTGCGAGCCGTCATGAGACGCCAACACCCGAGCTGCCGCGCTGGCCACAGCCAGCGCGAGCTCGGGTGTCAGGTCGGCATTCGCGCGACCACGAACGCCATCCGTACCGAAATACCGGGACACTGCTTCCTCCGCCCGCCGACGCCACGGCAAGCCGCAATGGGCACCCGCCGGGTCGAAGATTCCCGCTAAGCCGATTACCGCTTGGAGTACTGAGGTGCCTTACGGGCCTTCTTCAGACCGTACTTCTTGCGCTCCTTGATCCGGGAGTCCCGGGTCAGGAAGCCGGCCTTCTTCAGCGCCGGACGGTCATCGGGCTCGATGCCGATCAGCGCACGGGAGATGGCCAGCCGCAGCGCGCCGGCCTGGCCGGTGATGCCGCCGCCGACCAGGGCGGCGGTGATGTCGTACTGGCCGTCCTTCTCCAGGGTCACCAGCGGCTCCTTGATGAGCTGCTGGTGGACCTTGTTGGGGAAGTAGTCGTCCATGGTGCGACCGTTGAGCTTGAAGATGCCGGTGCCCGGAACGAGGCGGACGCGGACGACGGCCTCCTTGCGGCGGCCTACGACTGGAACTGGGGTAGTCAACGCGAATTCTCCTAGGTGCCTGATCCGCGCTACTGCGCGACCTGCGTGATCGTGAACGGCTGCGGGGTCTGGGCGGCGTGCGGGTGGTTCGGGCCGCTGTAAACCTTCAGCTTCTTGAGCTGCTTGCGACCCAGGGTGTTCTTGGGCAGCATGCCCTTGACGGCGATCTCGACCAGCCGCTCGGGCTTGGTCTCGAGCAGCTCGCCGACGGTGCGCTTGGACAACCCGCCCGGGTAGCCCGAGTGCCGGTAGCGGAACTCGCCGAGCTTGGTGGGCGAGACCGCAACCTTGTCGGCATTGATGATGATCACGAAGTCACCGGTGTCGATGTGGTTCGCGAACTGGGGCTTGTGCTTACCCCGCAGGAGCTTGGCCGCGGTGGTAGCCAGCCGGCCGAGAACCACGTCGTTGGCGTCGATGACATGCCAGCTGCGGGTGACTTCACCGGGCTTGGGGCTGTAGGTAGGCAAGAAATCGCTCTCTCTCGTCGGTCTTCACGGTGGCTACCATCCCTGGCAGGGCACCGCTCCCACAGTCCCACCGAGGAATCTCGGCGGTCGACCCTGGGACATGGCCGTCGGCAGCCCACATCGAAATGCGGAGTGCCGTCGAACGACGATACCGGCCGGCCGGCCCGGCGGCCAAATCGCCTCCGGTCGTCGACTCGGGACGGGCACACCTGACACCATGTGCCGATGGCCGATTTCAGCGACTCAGTGCACATCGCGGCGCCGGCCGACACCGTCTATGCGATGGTGTCGGACCTGACCCGGATGGGCGAGTGGAGCCCGGAGAACATCGGTGCGCGCTGGCTGAACCCACGCCGGCCGGCCGAGGGCAGCGGGCCACGGGTGGGCGCTCGCTTCATCGGGCACAACAAGGCCGGCGTGCTGCGCTGGTCCACCTTCGGCCTGGTGACGGTGGCCGATCCGGGACGGGAATTCGCCTTCGAGGTGGCCTTCGGGCCGATGCCGGTGGCCTACTGGCAGTACCTGATCAGCGGCGCCGACAAGCACTCGTGCACCGTGACCGAGGCCTGGACGGACCGGCGACCCGGCCCGCTGCGGCCGGTGCTCGACGCCGTGTTCCGGGCCAACCGGTTGCAGCTGAATACGCGAGGCATCCATAAAACACTGGCAAATCTCAAACGAGCCGCCGAGTCCGGCTAGCTGTTCAGCGCTGTCGCTGCACCCGTCCGGCCTCGAAGACCGGGACGTCGGATTCGAGCACGGTGCCGTCGGCGGCGAATACCAGGTAACGGTCGAAGGTCCGGGCGAACCACCGGTCGTGGGTCACCGCGAGCACCGTGCCGTCGAAGGATTCCAGGGCTTCTTCCAGCGCTTCGGCCGACAGCACGTCCAGGTTGTCGGTCGGCTCGTCCAACAGCAGCAGGGTGGCACCGGACAGCTCCAGCAACAGGATCTGAAAGCGAGCCTGCTGGCCACCGGACAGCGTCGCGAAGTTCTGGTCGCCCTGGCCGTTGAGCTCGTAGCGGCGCAGCGCCGCCATCGCCCGTCCCCGATCGACGCCTTGTCGACCCGGCGAGCTGCCACCTCGCTCCGCTCCCTCGTGCCTCGGTCGATGCTCACTCGACTCTCCATGCCAGAGCAGGTCGACCAGCGTCCGATCGAACCACTCCGGATGGGTGTGGGTCTGGGCGAACAGGCCCGGCACCACCCGGGCGCCGAGTCGCCACTCGCCGGTGTGCCGGACGTCCTCACCACCCAGCATCCGCAGGAAGTGGGACTTGCCCGCCCCGTTCGAGCCGAGCACCGCGACCCGCTCGCCGTAGAAGATCTCGGTGTCGAACGGCTTCATCAGCCCGGACAGCTCCAACTGCTCGCAGATCACCGCGCGCTTGCCGGTTCGGCCGCCCTTCAGCCGCATCGTGACGTTCTGGTCCTCGGGTTTGTCCGGCGGCGCGCCGGCCGCCTCGTACCGCTCCAGGCGCGCGGTCATCACCCGGTACTTCTGCGCCATCACCTCCGACACCTTGGCCTGCTGTTGCAGGGTGCGGACCAGCTCCTTGAGCCGGACATGCTCCTCATCCCAGCGACGGCGCAGTTCGGCCATCCGGTCGTGCCGGTGCTTGCGTGCCTCGTGGTAGCTGGCGAACCCGCCGCCGTGCACCCAGGCGGTGTTGCCCTCGACGGTGACCACCCGGTCGGCCACCTCGGCCAGCAGCTCCCGGTCGTGGCTGACGAACAGCACCGTCTTGGCCGTGCTCTTGAGCCGCTCTTCCAGCCACTGCTTGCCGGGCACGTCCAGGTAGTTGTCCGGCTCGTCCAGCAGCAGTACCTCGGCCGGCCCGCGCAGCAACGCCTCGAGCGCAAGCCGCTTCTGCTCGCCGCCGGACAGCGTGGACAGCTCGCGGTACTTGCAGCCGTCATAGCCGACACCCAGGGCGGAGACGGTGACGGTGTCCCACAGCACCTCGGCGTCATAGCCGCCGGCGTCCCCCCAGCTGGTCAGGGCGTGTGCATAGCGCAGCTGGGTCTTCTCGTCATCGACCTGCATCATCGCGAGTTCGGCGGCGGACAGGTCCGTCCAGGCCTGGACGATCACCGGCGCGGCGAGCGAGATCAGGAAGTCCTGGACGGTGGTCGTGTCGCGGACCGAGCCGATGAACTGGCGCATCACCCCCAGCCCGCCAGAGCGGGCGACCGCGCCCTTCTGCGGTGTCAGGTCGCCCGCGATCAGCCGTAGCAGGGTGGTCTTGCCGGCCCCGTTCGCACCGACCAGCGCGACCTTGGCACCCTCACCGATCCGGAAGTTGACGTCGTTGAAGAGCGCCACCCCGTCGGAGAGTTGGTGGCCGATCGACTGCACATCCAGGTATCCCACGTCCACCAGTCTGCCGTTGGGCGCAATCGCAAATCCGGGGCCGCGGATATCATCAGCTATGGCCACTGTGCTGGACGAGCTTGCCGCCGAACTGCCTGCCGATGCCATCGTGACCGATCCGATGCTGATCGAGAACTACCGCTACGACTGGGCGCGCGACCCCGACGCCGGGATGCCGCTGGCGGTCGTCCGGCCCCGGACCACAGCCGAGGTGCAGGCCACCATGCGATGGGCCGCCCAGCACCGGATTCCGGTGGTACCGCGAGGGGCTGGCAGCGGGTTGTCGGGCGGCGCCTCAGCGGTCCAGGACGGCATCGTGCTCAGCATGGACCGGATGCGCGCGATCACCATCGACCCGGAGTGCCGGATGGCGATCGTGGAACCCGGCGCGCTCAACTCCGAGGTCAAGGCGGCGGCCCGCGAGCACGGCCTGTGGTACCCGCCGGACCCGTCCTCGTTCGAGATGTGCTCGATCGGCGGCAATATCGCTACCAACGCCGGCGGGTTGTGCTGCGTGAAGTACGGCGTCACCACCGACTACGTCCTCGGCCTGGATCTGGTGCTGGCAGACGGCACCGCCCTCACCCTGGGCGGGGCGCGGGTCAAGGACGTGGCCGGGTTGTCGTTGGTCAAGCTGTTCGTCGGCAGCGAGGGAACGCTTGCGGTGGTGACCAGGGCGGTGTTGCGACTGGTGCCGGCCCAGCTACCGGTCAGCACGCTGGTGGCCAGCTTCGGCACGCTCGCAGCGGCCGCCGAAGCCGTGGTGGCCATCAGCCGGCGGCAGCGGCCGGCGATGCTCGAATTGATGGACCGGGCCTCGATCAACGCAGTCGAGGACTTCGTGTCGATGGGTCTGGATCGCGACGCGGGTGCGCTGCTGGTGGCGCAGTCTGACGCAGGTGGCGCGGGCGGTGCCGCCGAGATCGCCGCGATGGTCGCGGCCTGCGAAGAGGCCGGTGCGACCGAGGTCTTCAGCACCGACGATCCGGCCGAGGGCGAAGCATTCGCTGCTGCCCGACGGGCCGCCTTCCCGGCTATCGAGAAGCGCGGTTCGCTGATGCTCGAGGATGTCGGGGTTTCGATCCCGCTGCTGCCCAGGTTGCTGGCCGGGATCGAGCGGATCGCCGAACGCAACGGGGTGGAGATCCCTACCGTGGCGCACGCCGGTGACGGCAACACCCATCCGATCGTGGTCTATGACGCCACCGATCCGGATTCGGTGGCGCGGGCCAGGGCGGCCTTTGGCGAGATCATGTCGCTGGCCATCGAACTCGGTGGGACGATCACTGGCGAGCATGGCGTGGGACGGCTGAAGAAGGCACACCTGCCCGACCAGCTCGGCCCAGAGGTGATGGCGCTGACCAGGCGGATCAAGGATGCCCTGGATCCGCTGGGCATTCTCAATCCGGGAACGATGCTGTAAGTGGGCTACCCGGCAAGGCTGGCCGCGAGGCGCGTTAGGACCTCGGCCCGGCCGCAGGATGCTGCAGGCAGGCGCTGCGTGCGGGGTTGCATAGGCCGGTTTGACCCGCCGCTGACTACAGTCGGCAACCGATGACAGCGAGTGTGTGGGCCTGGCTTGCAGCTGCCGGCGTCCTTGCTGTGCTCGACTGGGTTGCAGTGGCCAAGGACGCCCGGCTGCTGGAGCGATGCGCAAAACCGGCCGCGCTCGGCTGCCTGCTGATTGCCGCGGCGGTAGCCTCGCCGCACCGGCCGCAGGTGCATGGCTGGCTGATCGCGGCTCTGGTGTGCTGCCTGGTCGGCGATCTGGTGCTGGCGTTCCAGTCGCACTTGGTGCTGGACTACGCGGTGCTGATCCCGGCCGGCCGCTTCGACGGTCCCAAGGTGCCCCGGCAGCGCGCGGAGGCGGAGGTCGACGGCCGGTCGGATCGGCTGTTCCTGCTCGGGCTGAGCAGCTTCCTGGTGGGCCTGCTCTGCTACGCGGTGGCGATGCAGCGTTACGGCACCGACCAGCTGTCGGTCGGCTTCGGCCTGATCCTCGCGCTGATCGCCCTGTTCGCGTTCGGCTACAAGATCATCGCTGGTGCGTGCGCGGCTGGTGGCGTGCTGCTGACGATCGGGACGACGGCCTACATCGTGGCGCTGGGCTCCGCGGTGGTGCTCGGCATCGGCACCACCCAGCTCTGGATCGCCTACGGCATCGTGCTGTTCGCGGTGTCGGATCTGGTGCTGGCCAGCGACCGGTTCGTGCAGGCCAGGCCGTGGGCGCCGGTCACCGTGATCGTCACCTATCACCTGGCACAGGGCCTGCTGCTGATCGGCCTGCTCCGCTAGCCCCGTTTCCCGCCCCGTTTCCCGGCACAATGGCTGGAGGGGGACAGCCGTAAGCTGCTGTGCATGCCCCGCCGCCCCACTCGTACCGTTCCGACCGTCCTGCTGCCCGGCCCGATTGGTGACCGGCCGGAAGACTGGCCGCAGTGGCTGGCCGGCCAGCTGACCGGGGCCGGTCGGGAGGTTCGGCTGTGCTCGGCGCCGGATCTCGCCGAACCCCGGCTGGTCGATTGGCAGGCCGCGCTGCGGACCACCCTTGCCGGGCTGGAGCCCGACCGGTTCGATGTCGTCGCGCACTCGCTGGGCTGCCTGCTCTGGTTGCACCACGCCCTCGACCCGCAGGACGCGCCACGACCGGCTCGGGTTGCTCTGGTAGCCCCACCGGCGGTCACCGACGGGCCGCCGGCGTGGTCCTCGTTCTACCCGGTGCCGCTGGCTATCGACCCGATCCGCCAGGCTGCCGACGGCACCGCGCTGGTCGGCAGCGACGACGATCCGTACTGCCCCGGCGGCGTTGCCCAGGTCTATGGGACGCCACTGAAGATGGCCACCACGATGATCAGCGGTGCCGGCTCGCTGACCGCCGAGTCCGGCTACGGTCCGTGGCCCGCGGTGCTGGACTGGTGTGGCCGGGACAACCTCGCCTTCATCGCCTGAGCTGAGTCGCTCGCACGAGCCAGCCCAGGTTCAGTCCAGCCCCGGATCAGGCAGGCCGGCCCAGGTCCAGGCCAGCCCAGGTTCAGTCCAGCCCCGGATCAGGCAGGCCGGCCCAGGTCCAGGCCGGCCCAGGTTCAGGCCAGCCCCGGATCAGGCCAGCCCCGGATCAGGCAGGCGGCGGGTCGGCCAGCCCCGGGTCAGGCCGGCGGCGAGCGAAACGCCCTGGTCTCAGCGGCTCGCTCGGCCAGCTGATCGGCCGCCGGGTAGCCGACCTCGACCAGCGTCAGGCCACGCGCCGGCGCGACCCGGACCTCGTCGCTGCGTCGACCCAGGTGCAGCAGCCGGGCCGGCCAGTCGACCTGGTGCAGGCCTTCGCCGACGGCCGCCAGCGCGCCGACCAGCGACCGCACCATCGAGTGGCAGAAAGCATCGGCCTGCACGTCGATCTCGATCAGATCGGCCGTCCGGACGATGGCCAGCCGCTGCAGCTGCCGGATCGTGCTGGCCCCCTCGCGGCGGCGGCAGTAGGCGGCGAAGTCGTTCAAGCCGAGCAGCAGCTCGGCCGCCTGCTGCATCCGTGTGACGTCCAGTGACCGTTTCCAACCGACGGTGTCCTGCCTGCGTAACGGATCGGGTCCGGCGTCGGCATCGCTGATCCGGTAGTGGTACCGGCGCCAGAGTGCTGCGAACCGGGCATCGAAGTCCATCCCGACCTCGGCGACCGAGTTCACTCGGATGTCTCTGGGCAACAGCCCGGCCAACCTGCGTACGAGCTGGTCGCGATGGTGCTGCCAGTGCCTCGCCTCGACGTCGCAGTGTGCGACCTGGCCGCTGGCGTGCACCCCGGCATCGGTCCGTCCGGCCACCACCAGCCGCAACTCGTCGCTGCGCAGGACGGTACGCAGCGCATCGGTGAGCACCCCTTGCACGGTCGGTAGCCCCGGTTGCAACGCCCACCCGGAGTACGCCGTCCCGTCATAGGCCAGGTTCAGCCGCAATCGAACGAGCCCGGCTTCCCTGAGCGGGATGCCGGGCTCGTCGAGGGTGCTCATACGTGTTCGGTGTTTCAGGTTGGGACGGAGTTACTTCTCCTCGGCCTGCTCGTCGGCATCGGCCTCGGGGGTTGCCACCTCGGCAACCGCCTCGTCGGTGTCGACGTCAGCCGCCTCGGTGTCCGCTGCTTCGGCCTTGGCGGCATCCGCTTCGTCGGCCACCTTGGCTGCGGTCGGCGATTCGGCTGCCGCGTCCTCGGCGATCTCAGCGGTCCGTCCGGTCGGTGCCTTCTTCGGCGCGACCTTGGTGCCACGCGAACGCTCGGCCTCACGAACCACCTTGGCGGCCTCGCTCAGCTCCTCGACCAGCTCGATGACCGCCATCGGGGCGTTGTCACCCTTGCGCGGGTTCACCTTGATGATCCGGGTGTAGCCACCGGGACGCTCGGCGAACTTCGGGCCGATCTCGGCGAACAGCTTGTGCACCACGTCCTTGTCGCGGATGACCTTGAGAACCTGGCGCCGGTCGTGCAGCTCACCGTGCCGGGCGAAGGTGATCAGCTTCTCGGCCAGCGGACGTAGCCGCTTGGCCTTCGCTTCGGTGGTGGTGATCCGGTCGTGCTCGAACAGCGCGGTGGCGAGGTTCGCGAGCATCAGCCGCTCGTGCGCAGGACCGCCTCCGAGGCGGGGACCCTTAGTGGGCGTGGGCATGACGTGCTCCTAGCTGAATGATTTCTCGGGCCTCCGCGACCGGCCCCGCAGGACCGGCCGCAGCTGCGATGAAAAGTGAGAGTTAGAGCTCTTCGGTTTCGGCGTAGTCGGTGTCGTCACCGAAGTCGTCGCTACCGTAGGAGTCGACCACAGCGTTCAGGTCGAATCCGGGCGGGCTGTCCTTCAGGGCCAGGCCCAGGCCGTTGAGCTTGACCTTGACCTCGTCGATGGACTTCGAGCCGAAGTTGCGGATGTCGAGCAGGTCCGCCTCGCTGCGTCCGACGAGTTCACCCACGGTGTGGATGCCCTCGCGCTTGAGGCAGTTGTAGGACCGGACGGTCAGGTCCAGCTCCTCGATCGGCATCGAGAACGCGGCGATGTCGGCAACCTCGGTCGGCGACGGGCCGACGTCGATGCCTTCGGCCTCTTCGTTCAGCTCGCGTAGCAGGCCGAACAGCTCGACCAGGGTGTGGCCCGCGCTGGCAACGGCATCGCGGGGGGTGATCGAGGACTTGGTCTCGACGTCCACCACGAGCCGGTCGAAGTCGGTCCGCTGCTCGACCCGGGTGGCCTCGACCGCATAGCTCACCTTGAGCACCGGCGAGTAGATCGAGTCCACCGGAATCCGGCCGATCTCCTGGCCGGGCTGCTTGTTCTGAACGGCCGTGACGTAACCGCGGCCGCGCTCGACAACCAGCTCGATCTCGAGCCGGCCCTTCTTGTTGATGGTGGCGATCTTGAGATCCGGGTTGTGCACCACGACACCGGCCGGCGGCGCGATGTCAGCGGCGGTGACCTCACCCGGGCCCTGCTTGCGCAGGTACATCACAACGGGCTCGTCCGAGTCGGAGGACACGACCAGTTCCTTGAGGTTCAGGATCAGGTCGGTGACGTCTTCCTTGACACCTTCGACGGTGGTGAATTCGTGCAGCACGCCGTCGATCCGGATGCTGGTCACGGCCGCACCCGGGATCGAGGACAGCAGGGTCCGACGCAGCGAGTTGCCCAGGGTGTAGCCGAAACCGGGTTCGAGCGGCTCGATGACGAACTTTGAGCGGTTGTCGGCGATGACCTCTTCGGTCAATGCCGGACGCTGGGAGATAAGCAAGATAGTGCTCCTTGATTCAGGGACGCCCGCTATTTGACGTCCACGTAAGGGTTATTCAGTTGTGGTGCTGGACCCTCTCATTACGAGTGAGAAGGTCCAGCACGGTGAGCGGCTACTTGGAGTAGAGCTCGACGATCAGTTGCTCGGACAGCGGGATCTCGATCTGCGCGCGCTCAGGCAGCTGGTGCACCAGGATCCGCAGCTTGGACGGCACGATCTGCAACCAGGCCGGCACCGGACGCTCGCCCAGGGTCTCGCGGGCGATCAGGAACGGAGTGGTCTCGAGCGACTTCGGCTTGACGTCGATGATGTCCAGCGGGCTGACCCGGTAGCTGGGGATATCGACCTTGTGACCGTTGACGATGAAGTGACCGTGATTCACCAGCTGGCGCGCGGCCCGCCGGGTCCGCGCGAAACCGGCGCGGTAGACCACGTTGTCGAGCCGGGATTCCAGGATGCGCAGCAGGTTGTCACCGGTCTTGCCCTGGCGACGGGTGGCTTCCTGGTAATAGTTGCGGAACTGCTTCTCCAGCACTCCGTAGGAGTACTTGGCCTTCTGCTTCTCCTGCATCTGCAGCAGGTATTCGCTCTGCTTGATGCGGGCGCGACCGTGCTGGCCGGGCGGGAAGGGGCGACGCTCGAATGCGGCGTCTCCGCCGACCAGGTCGACGTTGAGGCGACGCGAGATTCGGGTCGCGGGTCCGGTGTAACGAGCCATGATCAAACCCTCCGGCGCTTGGGCGGACGGCAGCCGTTGTGCGGCTGCGGGGTGACGTCGGAAATGGTGCCGACTTCGAGTCCGGTCGCCTGCAGCGAGCGGATCGCGGTCTCGCGGCCGGAGCCGGGACCCTTGACGAAGACGTCGACCTTCTTCACGCCGTGCTCCTGCGCCTTGCGGGCAGCGTTCTCGGCTGCCATCTGCGCGGCGAACGGAGTCGACTTACGCGAGCCCTTGAAGCCGACGTGGCCGGCCGAGGCCCAGCTGATCACGTTGCCCATCGGGTCGGTGATCGAGACGATCGTGTTGTTGAAGGTGCTCTTGATGTGAGCGTGGCCGTGCGCGACGTTCTTCTTTTCCTTGCGCCGGACCTTTTTCACGCCGCCTGCGGCGCGGGTCTTGGGAGGCATAAGCCTGTTTCTCCAAATGTTGTGCGGAACGAAGGGAAGTGTCAGGTGCCTCGGCGAGCTGAGCTGGCCGCGGACCGGACGAGTGGCCGAATCGGCCTGGTTACTTCTTGGCCTTCTTCTTGCCGGCCATCGTCTTCTTCGGGCCCTTGCGGGTCCGGGCGTTGGTCTTGGTGCGCTGACCGTGCACCGGCAGGCCGCGACGGTGCCGCAGGCCCTGGTAGCAGCCGATCTCGATCTTGCGCCGGATGTCCGCGGCAACCTCGCGGCGCAGGTCACCCTCGACCTTGTAATTGCCTTCGAGGTGATCGCGCAGCTTGACCAGGTCCTCGTCGCTCAGGTCACGGGCTCGAAGGTCCGGGCTGATCCCGGTCGCCTCGAGGGTTTCCTTCGCGCGAGTGGGGCCCACGCCGTAGATGTAGGTGAGTGCGATGACCATCCGCTTTTCGCGGGGGAGGTCTACGCCGGCAAGACGTGCCATACGGGGCTTTCTCCTTCATTCCTTCGGAGGTCTTGTGCGCATCCGTCCGTTCGTGCCCATCGTTGCTGCCTCACCTGGCGGGCTCGTGCCCGGTGCCCAAGCTGGGCAGAACTCAAACGGCCCCGGCCTCCGACCGGGGGTAGCCCTAACCTTGCGGACAGGGAGGATTGCGCGTGCTGGGTACTGCTGGTGGTGCTACCGCTAGCCCTGGCGCTGCTTGTGGCGCAGGTTCTCGCAGATGACCATGACGCGACCGTGGCGACGGATGACCTTGCACTTGTCGCAGATCGGCTTGACGCTCGGGTTGACCTTCACGGTCCTACTCCTGATGTGGTACGACGGCCGCGCGGCTGGCGCGCGGCCCTCTTATTGGTTCGGCTTACTTGTACCGGTAGACGATGCGTCCACGGGTGAGATCGTAGGGAGAAAGCTCGACCACCACTCGGTCCTCGGGCAGGATCCGGATGTAGTGCTGCCGCATCTTGCCGCTGATGTGCGCGAGTACCTTGTGTCCGTTGCTCAGTTCCACTCGGAACATCGCGTTGGGCAGTGGCTCGACCACTTTGCCTTCGACCTCGATGGCCCCATCCTTTTTGGCCATATCCTCCGCTTTTCATTGCATACCGGGGCATGCAGCAGCATGCCTGAGAACTGTTCGGTCGTAGCCACTTCGGGCACGGGGGACCGTGTCGAGAAACTACGTCCGGCGCTTGTCGTTAAGGGCCGGTAACCACTCGCGGCCACAGCGAGAAGCCCAAAACTCTTGGGCATAGAAACCGGCGGCATGCGCCAACGCTGAAGTTTACTCACGTGCCGAGCCGATACCAAAACCGGGCAGTAGCGGGGAAGAACGACGCGCCATCGTGGGTTGCCGACTGATGTGACGAACGTTCCGCTCTCCATTCTCGACCTCGCACCGGTGAGCAGCAAGGGCGACACCGCCGAGGCGCTGCGATTCACCACCGAACTCGCCAAGCACGCCGAGCAGTGGGGCTATCAGCGATTCTGGGTAGCCGAGCACCACAACATGCCGGCCATCGCGAGTTCGGCCCCGGCAGTGCTGCTGGCGCACCTGGCTGCCGCGACCTCGACCATCCGGGTCGGCTCGGGTGGCGTGATGCTGCCCAACCACGCGCCGCTGGTGGTGGCCGAGCAGTTCGGCACGCTGGAGTCGCTGCATCCCGGCCGGATCGACCTTGGCGTCGGACGCGCGCCCGGCACCGACCAACGGACCGCGCTGGCACTGCGCCGGACGGTCGAAGGATTGTCGGCGGAGGATTTCCCAACGAGTTCGCCGATCTGGTCGGAATGCTGGCCGGGGACCCGGCTCGGCTGCGGTCGGTGCCTACTCCGGCCAGCTCGCCGCAGATCTGGCTGCTGGGATCGAGTGGCTTCAGCGCGCAGCTGGCCGGCCTGCTCGGCCTGCCGTTCTCGTTCGCGCACCACTTCTCCGCAGCGAACACCGGACCTGCCCTCGACCGCTATCGCAGCTCGTTCCGGCCGTCGCGGTGGCTGGACGAACCACATGCCATGGTCGCGGTCAACGCCATCTGCGCCGACACCGATGCGCACGCCGAGTACCTGGCCAAGCCGGGTCTGCTGTCCTTCTTGCGGCTGCGCAGCGGCCATCCGATCGCGCTGCCCAGCCCGGCCGAGGCGGCCGGGTACGAGTTCAGCCCGGCCGAACTCGCCTTCGTGGAGCAGCGGCGGATCGGCCAGGCCCTCGGCTCGCCCGAGACGGTGCAGGGCCAGCTGACCGAACTGCTGCGGTGGACCGGTGCGGACGAGCTGATGATCACCAACCAGGTCTATGACCTGGCCGATCGGCTTCGGTCCTATCAGCTGGTGGCCTCGCTCGATCTCGACCCGGTCACCGCGAGCAGCTGAGCCGGGAGCCGCTACAGCCGGCGAGGATGGTCGGCTTGCTCCTCCCACAGGCGGTACATGGCCAGCCGATCGGACTCCGTGTCGGGGGCGAACAGCAAGCCCGGCGGGCAATCCAAGGCACGCTCGATAGCAACTGCTGTGCGCAGTGAGCAACTATCTCGACGACCGGTAACCAAATGGTTGACGGTGGAATGGCTCAGGCCCGCGGTTCGAGCCAATTGCCGCTCAGAAATGCCCAGCAAATCGATGTAGTCAGCCAGCGCCCGACGGCTCCGAAGCTGCATGCATCCCCCGTTCTACAAGGGTTTTCCGGTGATAACCGGATCGCGGCTGAAGCTACCGGAAGCGTCTGACGTCTTGTCGGATATTTGACGGTCAGCTGTGGATAACCTGATTGAGCGGAAACCGTCTACAGGGTGTTGATAGGACAGTCTGTATTGATTGCGAGAAAACAGCGGTTTAAGGCGCTCAGCAGGGTTTAGTGTCTGCGGCATGTCTGCACGATGCGAAACGCCCTGCGTGTCGCCGGTGTCCGAATCGTCACCGCGCGCTCACGCCCAAGCCCAATCGATGCCTCGGTGGTCGGAATGAGCGCGCTCTCCGACCTGCTGAACGAGGCCAACTCAGCCGGTCTCAGCGCCCGTTCGCTGGCCCGCAACGCTCAAGCCGCCGGCTTCAGCCTCAACCACGACACCGCGGCCCGCTACCTGCGCGGCGACCACGGACGTCCGGACGAGGCCACCCTGCTCGCGCTGGCCAAGGTGTTCCGGATACCGCTCGGCCGGCTTCGAGCGGCAGCCTCGCTGCCGGCCGAAGAGACCGAGCCCTATCGGCCGCCAGTCGAAGCCAGCCGGCTCAATCGCCGGCAGCGTCGAGCGGTGGACGAGGTCATCCGATCGATGCTCGACCAGGCACCCAGGGCCAAGGTCGAGGACTTGGAGGGCCGCCGGACGCGCCGAACGCCGACCAAGCGAACGGCAGCGGCCAAGCCGACCGGCCGGGCAGCCAGGCGCGGCAAGGTCGAGCCAACTGCTCGCTGAGCGTGACCCGTTGGCTCAGCACGTCGGGCCGGTCGGGAGCTGAACCCTGCTGAGTCGATCTTGTGCTGTGCGGATGTTGTTGCTGTGCTGATGTTCTGTGCTGTCCTGAGGTGCTGTGCTGTTGAGGTGCTGTGCTGTTCTGAGGTGCTGTGCTGTTCGTTGGTCGTGCGAAGCCAGGTCGTTGCGAACACGGCCGCCGATGCCGGTTTGAGACACTGGGTGCATGCAGCGCTCCGAGGCCGTCGTCGACCTGGCCGCCATCGCCGCCAACGTGGGGATCCTGAAATCCAACACGGCGGCCGAGGTGATGGCGGTGGTCAAGGCCGACGGCTACGGGCACGGCCTGGTTCCGTCGGCTCGCGCCGCGGTGGCCGGCGGTGCCAGCTGGCTGGGTGTGGCGATGCTCGAAGAGGCGCTTGTACTGCGGCAGGCCGGGCTGACCGAGCGGGTACTGGCCTGGCTGTGGACGCCGCACGAGAGCGAGGCGTTGCGCGCCGCACTGGCCGCCGATGTCGACATCTCGGTGTCCAACGAGCAGGCGCTGGATCTGGTGGTGGCTACCGCGGCCGAGCTGGGCAGTGCCGCCCGGGTTCACCTGAAGATCGACACCGGGCTGTCCCGCAACGGGGCAACCGCCGCCGACTGGCCGCAGCTGGTCGAGGCCGCCGCGAAGGCCGCCGCGTCCGGAGTCATCCAGGCCACCGGCATCTGGAGCCACTTCGTCCATGCCGACTCGCCGGGTCACCCGACCACTGCCCGGCAGATCGAGCGATTCGGGGACGCGCTGGCCATCGCGAAGGGCATCGGGGTGGTGCCCGAGGTGCGGCACCTGGCGAACTCGGCAGCCAGCGTCACGCTGCCGCAGGCCCACTTCGATCTGGTCCGGCCGGGCATCGCGGTCTACGGGCTGTCGCCGGTACCGGACGCCGGCGACTTCGGCCTGGTGCCCGCGATGACCCTGCGCAGCCGACTCGCCCACGTCAAGCGGGTGTCGGCCGGCGAGGGCATCAGTTACGGCCACGCCTACCGGCTCGAACGCGACAGCAACCTGGCGCTGGTGCCGCTGGGCTACGCCGACGGCATTCCGCGGGCCGCCACCAACGTCGGTCCGGTGGCTATCGGCGGCCGCCGATACACCATCAGCGGTCGGGTCTGCATGGACCAATTCGTGGTCGACATCGGCGATGACCAGGCCGCGATCGGTGACGAGGTGGTCCTGTTCGGAGGCGGTGCCGACGGGGCGCCGACCGCGCAGGACTGGGCGGTCGCGCTGGACACCATCCACTACGAGATCGTCACCCGGATCGGATCGCGGGTACCACGCAGCTACGTCGGCGGTCGGTAGTGCGGGTAGGCAGGGTCATCGGCGGGGCGGTCGGCCTGCTCGGCGCGGCAGCCGCGGCCGGGATCGCGCAGCAACGCCGGACGGTGGTGCGTAGCCGGGCGCTGATCGATCCGAAGGCCGCCGCCGCCCTGGGTGCGCTGACCGGGGACCGACAGTCGGTGGTGCACACCGACGACGGGGTTGGCCTGCACGCCGAGCAGGACGGGCCGGCCGATGCCGCGCTGACGGTGGTGTTCGTGCACGGCTTCACCCTCAACCTGGGTTCGTTCGACTTTCAGCGGCGGGCACTCGCCGAGCATTTCGGCAGCCGGATCCGGCTGGTCTGCTATGACCAGCGTTCGCACGGCAGGTCCGAGCGCTCGCCGGCTCAGGGCTGCACCATCGAGCAGACCGGCCGCGACCTGGACAGCGTGCTCGACCAGCTGGTACCCACCGGGCCGATCGTCCTGGTCGGCCATTCGATGGGTGGCATGTCGCTGATGGCGCTGGCCAGCCAGCGGCCGGAACTCCTCGTCGCCGGTGGGCGGGTACGGGCCGTGGTGCTGATCAATACCTCCTCGGGCGAGCTACGCACCATCACCCTCGGCCTGCCGAGCGCGCTGGCCCGACTGCACGGCCCGGTGCTGCCGCTGGTGCTGCGGCGGGCGGCGAAGAACGCCGCGTTGGTAGAACGCGGCCGGGCGCTGGGCAAGGATCTGGCCTGGGCGGTCACCAAGCGGCTGAGCTTCGCCGACCAGTCCGTCGATCCGGCGGTGGTGGACTTCTGCACGCAGATGATCGCCGGCACTCCGGTCGACGTGGTGGCCGACTTTTACCCGACGCTGATGGAGCATGATGGCCGGCTGGGTCTGCAGAACCTGCGTGAGTGTCCGGTGCTGGTGATCGGCGCGGACTCCGACGCGTTGACGCCCAGCGAGCATTCGGAACGGATCGCGGACTCGGTGCCGCATGCCCAGCTGATCATGGTGCCCAACTCCGGTCACCTGCTGATGCTCGAGCATCCCGCCGCGGTGAACGAACCGTTGCTTGCCGTTGTCGAATCGGCTTTGACCAAAACGGAAAAATCCGCCTGATGTTGCTGCCTACCGCCGCCGACACCTGGGCCTTCGGCCGGCGACTGGCCGCCGTCCTGCGGGCCGGTGACCTGCTGATCCTGATCGGGCCGCTGGGCGCGGGCAAAACCGCGCTGGCCCAAGGCATCGGCGCCGGCCTCGAGGTGCGCGGCAACGTGGTGTCGCCTACCTTCGTGATCGCCCGGGTGCACCCGGCCGGCCGGCTGCCGATGGTGCACGTCGATGCCTACCGGCTCGGCTCGCTCGAAGAGGTGGACGACCTGGATCTGGATGTATCCATTGCCGATTCGGTGACGGTCGTCGAGTGGGGCAGCGGTCTGGTCGAGCGGCTGGCCGATGCCCGGTTGGAGATCAGGGTGTCCCGGCAACCGGATTCTGAGATCCGTGAACTCGGCCTGGTGCCGGTCGGCGGCGACTGGGCGGAGCGGATCTCGGCGCTGAGCTGAGCCGTCGCTACTTGCCTGACCAGGAAGCTTGCTGGCGGGACAGGAATCCCACTGGCCGCCCGGAAAACCTGTTCGCAGGGCAGGAACCCTAGTGGCTGGCCAGGAAAGTAAGGATCCGGGCGTAGCCGTCGGCGCGGTCGACCTGGTTGGCCTGCAGGCCGCCGCCGAAGCCGTCAAAGGCGTCCTTCGCCACGCTGGCGTAGACGGCCGGTTCGCCAACCGCGTGCCCGCCGTCGGGATAGTTTCGCACCGTGACCGGGTACCGGAAGTGATTCGAGGTGAGTTCGGTGGTCACCGACTTGGTGAATAAACAGGAATCCCAGACCACGTCCTGCTGCCCGCACAGCAGCATGATCGGTCCACCGATCCGCTCGACCGGAATTCCCTCCTCGGGCACCGGCTTGCCGTGCTGGGTCCAGGCCGGCAGCTTCGAGTCGGGGTAGCCCATATTGACCACCGAGCTCGGGACGCCGGCGATCACCGCGTTCACCAGTTTCGGGTAGCTGGCTGCGAGCAGCAGGGCGAGCTCCCCACCGCGCGAGGCACCCTGGACCACCACGTGACTGGGGTCGACTCCGGGCTGTGAGCGGAGCACCGCCAGCGCTTTGACGAAGTACTCCAGCGGGATGTTGGCCAGTTGCGAGGGCAAACCCGGTTCCTTGAAATAGGCAAGTGCCAGCGTGGGGTAGCCGTGCGCGGCATACAGGGCAGCATTGGTGGCGACGCTGATGCCGCCTTCCGAGCCGCCGAAGATCAGCACCCCCGGCCGCCGGGCGGCGGTGCCCCGCGGCCCCGGTGTGGCCGCGGGCAGGTACAGGTCGCCATAGATCCCGCTGCCGACCGGCCGCAGGTCGTGCTCGGTGATGCCGAGGCTGCCGGGCAGTTGCCGGTTGGCGGTCGCGGTGGCAACCGTCCTGCCGGCCACACTTGCTCGCAACGTGACGTCGTACCCGCCGGCCGTCCGTACCGCGTCGTCGTAGTAGGCACCGGGTGGTTCGAAGGCGGTCGCCTTGTCACCGGGCGGTGGGACCATCAGGTCGAACAAGCCCATCGGGTCGGTGCCGGCGTAGCTGCCCGCCAGCGAGGCCTGGCTAGTCGAGACGGTCCCTGCGCTGGTGGAGCGAAATTGCGCCGACGAGGTCCAGGTCCCGCCGGCCCGGTCCGCTGCGGTCGCGGTCAGGGTGGTGAGGACACCGGCCGGCAGGCCGGCTACCGAGACCGAGACCGGGGTGTCGAAGAGCGCGCGCTGGACCGAGACCGACATCGAGGCATGGATCGCCGGGTGGGAATTGTGCTGGCAGCCGCTGATCCCGATCGCGAGCAGGGCGAGCACCGCTGCGGCCAACCATCGTCGGCTGGTGGACGGTCCGCGCTGCCCCATCGCGCGATGATGCCATGACAAGTTAGGAAATGCCGCTCATATGCGCCCTGGTCGCGGCCGGTCTGCCGGTGTTCGCTCACCCGACACTAGGCTGGTCGCCGTGCTGGCACTGGTCATTGATACCTCGTCCGCGGCGGTCACCGCCGGCCTGGTCGAGTTCGCCGACTCGTCCGGACCGGTGGTGGTGGCTGAGCGGGTGACCGTCGACGCCCGGGCGCACGGTGAGCTGCTGGCGCCCTCGATCAAGGCCTGCCTGGACCAGGCCGGAGCCATGGTCGGCGACCTGTCGGCGGTGGTCGCCGGCCTCGGTCCGGGGCCGTTCACCGGCCTGCGGGTCGGCCTGGTCACCGCCGCGTCCATTGCCGACGCGGTCGGGTTGCCCAGCTACGGCGTCTGCTCACTGGATGGCATCGCCGCCGCGCACGCCGAGGTCGAGACGCTGTTGGTGGCCGCTGACGCCCGCCGCAAGGAGATCTACTGGGCGCTCTATCAGTCCGGCCGCCGGGCCGGCGAGCCGGCGGTCGGCAAGGCCGCGGAACTGCCGCCCACGCAGGCATCCGCGATGGCCGGTGCCGGTGCCCGGCTGTACGCCGCCGAGCTGGGATTGCCTTTGCTGACCGGGGAATTCCCCACCGTCGTCGGACTTGCCGGCTTCGCCGCTGAGCGAGTGCTGGCTGGCGCGCCGTCCGAACTGCTGGTGCCGCTGTACCTCCGCCGGCCGGACGCGGTGGCGCCCGGTGAGCGCAAGCCGGTGACCCGGTGACCGCACCGAGCGAGGTTCGCCTGCGGAAGATGGAACCCGCCGACCTGGACGTACTTTTGCCTTATGAAAAAAACATGTTCGGCTCCGAGTCCTGGTCTCGGGGGAGCTATCTCGAAGAGCTGGCCGACACCCAATTACGGCACTACCTGGTCGCTGAGACCGACGAGGGCGTGCTCGGCAGTGGCGGCCTGATGATCATCGGCGAGACCGCCCAGATCCTGACGGTCGGCGTGCTGCCGGCCGCCCGGCGGCAGGGGATTGCCCGGCTGCTGGTACGGGAACTGGTGGCCGAGGCGCGTCGCCGACAGGCCGAGGAAGTGCTGCTCGAGGTCCGGATGGACAACCAGCCGGCCAGATCACTCTATGAGAACGAGGGATTCGTGAGTATCGGAACCCGGCGGGGCTACTACGACCACGGCCGGATCGACGCGGTGGTGATGCGCCATGGGCTCTGAGCCACTGGTGCTCGGTATCGAAACCTCCTGCGATGAAACCGGAATCGGCATCGTGCGAGGGACCGAACTGCTCGCCGATGCGGTCGCGTCCAGCGTCGCCGAACATGCCCGCTTCGGTGGCGTGGTGCCTGAGGTGGCTAGCCGCGCGCACCTGCAGGCGATGGTCCCCACGGTGCACCGGGCGTGTCAGCAGGCCGGCATCCAGCTCTCGGACCTCGACGGCATAGCGGTGACCGCCGGGCCAGGTCTGGCCGGTGCGCTGCTGGTCGGGGTGGCGGCGGCGAAGGCCTACGCGTTGGCCCTGGACAAGCCGCTGTACGGGGTGAACCACCTGTCCGCGCACGTGGCGGTGGACCTGCTCGAGAATGGCCCGCTGGATCAAGCCTGCATCGCATTGCTGGTATCGGGCGGGCATTCCTCGATCCTGCGAGTACCGCGGGTCGGCGGGTTGGAACTGACCGAGCTCGGCGCGACCCTGGACGACGCGGCCGGCGAGGCGTTCGACAAGGTCGCCCGGCTGCTTGGCCTGGGCTTTCCCGGCGGCCCATTGATCGACCGGGCGGCTCGTGCGGGGGATCGGACCGCGATCGGGTTTCCGCGTGGTCTGACCGGCCGGCACGACCCGGCATTTGCCTTCTCCTTCTCGGGATTGAAGACCGCGGTGGCGCGCTGGGTCGAAGCCCGCGAGCTGGCCGGCGAGCCGGTGCCGGTGGCCGACGTCGCGGCATCGTTTCAAGAGGCGGTGGTCGATGTGCTGACCAGCAAGGCGATCCGGGCCGCGACCGAAGCCGGCATCGAGCAGCTGCTGCTCGGCGGCGGGGTGGCGGCGAACTCCAGGCTGCGCGAACTGGCAGCACTTCGCTGCGAGAAGGCCGGGATCAAGTTGCGGGTGCCGCGACCTGGCCTGTGCACCGACAACGGCGCGATGGTCGCGGCACTCGGTGCCCAGTTGATGCTGCACGGTGCGCCGCCGTCCGAGCTGGATATCCCGGCCGATTCGGCGATGCCGATCACCGAGGTCCTGCGCTGATGGCCACCTGTCGTCTTGCCGGGGTGGTGCGCTGATGGCCACCACCATGTGGGAGGTACCGGCCGCGGCCGGCCGGTTGGCCGAGTTGCTGGACTGGGTGCTGGCCCGGATCGACCCGTCCGCGCAGGTCTATCGCAGCTCGGCGGGCCAGGACCCGGCCGCCGGAGAAGATCGGGTGGTGGTCATCGATCCGACCGGCCAGGCCGCCAGCCAGCTCGCGGAGCTGCCGTCCGAACTCGCGGCCCGGCCGGCACATGCGTGGAATTTCGATACCGTCCGCAACGACTGAGGCCTGCCGGCGCATCTGATGACTGTGGGAGCTGGCGCGATGGACCCGGACGAGCGCTTCACCGCGTTCGTCCGAACCCATACCGCCGCGCTGCTCAAGTCCAGCTACCTGCTGACCCGCGACCCGGTCGAGGCCGAGGAGTTGGTGCAGGACACCCTGGTCTGGCTGTACCCGCGATGGCAGCAGGTCGAGGCCGCCGAATACCAGCTGGCCTACGTCCGCAAGGCAACGGTGAACCGGTTCCTGGCCGGTCGGCGACGGATGTCGGCCACCGAGATCCGCTTCGATCCGACGACCGAGCGGTTCGCCGATCAGCCGACCCACCGCGATCAGACCGCCGAGATCGACGAACGGCTGGCGATCTGGGAGGAGTTGGGTGAGCTGTCTGAACGGCAGCGGGCCGCGATCGTCCTGCGGTTCTTTCACGACCTTCCCGACGACGAGGTCGCGCAGGTGCTGGACTGCCGGGTGGGCACCGTCCGCAGCCTGATCAGTCGATCGCTGAATGCCTTGCGTAGCAAGGGAAAGTTCGCTGACGACGGGGTCGGTTCGGGATATCTGAGGAACGTCACATGAGCACGGAGTCGAGCGATGAGTAAGAAGACGCTGCCGGACGAGCTGAGGTCGGTGCTGCTGGCGCACTCGCTGGACGCTCCGGACCCGGACGAGACGGTGGAACGAATCCTGGCCGACACCGTGGCCGCGAACCAGGCCAGCCCGGTGCGAGGGCGGCGCCGGTGGCGGCCGTCCGGTCAGCTGCTCGGTGCGGCGGCGGTGATCGCGGTGGTGCTGCTCGGTGCGGCCGGCATCAACGCCGCCCGCAAGGGCAACGGCGCGGAGCACGGCTCGGCCGCCTCCAACGCGCAGGCTGGTCAGCCGGCCAATGGAGCCGCCCGGCAGCCAGCGCTTTCGGCAAGCCCGAAACGCCCGGGCATCGTCCCGCTACCGGGCACTGGAAACACGCCGGCCGCGCCGCCGGCGCCCTCGAACCTGGGCTGTACCGCCATTGCCGGCGGCCACCCGGTTACCGGGGCGCACGTGAGCTTTCCGTTGTCGAGCACCGGTGAACTCCGCTACGTCTACGAGTTCTACTGCGTCGGCAC
This sequence comes from Actinomycetota bacterium, assembly GCA_030853265.1. Classification (GTDB taxonomy): domain Bacteria; phylum Actinomycetota; class Actinomycetes; order Mycobacteriales; family Jatrophihabitantaceae; genus Jatrophihabitans_A. The sequence continues at coordinate 1,833 of JALYVK010000013.1, read as the reverse complement.
CAACGGCCAGCGCACCGCCAGCGAACTGCAGGTGTTCCAGCCGGCCGGCGACGGGCTTCGCTACCTGTCGACCCTGGTGCCGGCGAGCAAGCAGGGCCACCTGGACTACCTGTCGGCCGAGCCGGACGGTGTCACCGTGCAGGGGGCCGACGACTCGCCCGGTGTCGCGCCCGGTGCCGTCGTCAAGATTCAGTACACCACCGCGGACGGTGGACAGACCTTCGCATCCAATGGAAAGCTGGTCGCCGCCGGCTGCACCCGCAACGACCTCAGCGTCACGGTGCTGACGGTCGAGCCGGTCAACGCCAGCAGCGGCAAGGCGACGAGTCCGGCGCATCAGGTGCTGCAGCTGACCAATCGAAGCTCTGGCCCGTGCGCGCTGGAAGGCTTCCCGAACCTGGTTGCCGCCGCCGGCGGCAACCAGCTCGGGCCGGTTCTGGCCCACACCCTCAGCGGGCCGGCCGGCGGGGTCACCAAGGCGGCCGTGCCACCGATCGTGGTGCTGATCCCTGGTGGCACGGCGGGCGCGATCATCGAGTTCGGCTCGGTTCATCCCAGCTGCGCGCCGACCGATTCGCTGGTGGTGAGCCTGCCGACCGGAGTCTCGTTGGGCAAGGTCGCCGCCCGGCTTTCCGCGTGCGGTCTCGAGGTCCACCCACTGGTTGACAATCCGTTCGGGACCGACTAGCTCGCGCTGCAACCGCCGCCCAGCCGCCGGCCGCTACCCCGAGAGAGTGGAAGATTTTTGTTACCAGGCCACGAAATTCTTCCACTCTCTTGCGCGGGGTCAGGGTCGGGGTTAGACCGGCTCGGCGAGCACCGCCAGCCGCCGCTCGCCGACCCGAGCGAGCAGCACGGTCAGCGAGTGTGGCCCGGCCGGCTTGAGTTCCCGGCGTAGCGCGGCCGGGTCGATGTCGACCCCGCGCTTCTTGATCTCCACGATGCCCACCTCGCGCCGACGCAGCTCTGCGCGCAGCCGTTTCACCGAGTACGGCAGCACGTCGAGCACCCGGAACCCCCTGGCCAGCGGCGTGTCCAGCGGCCCGTCGGCGCAGAGGTAGGCCAGGTGCTCATCGATCCGCCGGCCGGCCGGCAGCAGCGCGGCGACCTGGCGGACCAGACCGGCCCGGATCACCGCGCCGTCCGGCTCGTAGAGGTAGCCGCCGACGTCACCGATCGCGTCGCTGGCCGGGTCGGCGTCGGTCAGCTGGCAGCCGGCCGGGAACACCGTCGCCCGTCGGGTGACCTGGCCGTCGCCGAAGCCAGCCGACCAGAGCACCGCCTCTTTCACCCCGCCCGCGAATGACACCCATTCGGCCTCGACGCCGGCCGGGATCAGCGCATGGTCCAGTCCCGGTGCGAGCTTGGCGGCGGCGAACCGCAGCTGGGAAAGCATCGAGGTCACGAAGCCGTACGGCGGCGAGAAGCCGGCCGGGTCGAAGGTCCGGCCCCGGCCGGTGCGCCGGGCCGGGTCGCAGAACACCGCTTGCGCACCGGCCCAATCGGCATCCTCGGCATTGCCGACGACAATGGGCGCGCCGGTGTTGGCAGCCGCGATCGCCGCCGTCCGCGGATCGCGCTCGATGCCGGTCACCGCCAGCCCGGCTCGCTGGAAGGCCAGCACGTCGGCTCCGATGCCACAGCACAGGTCGAGCACCTCGGTGATGCCGGCCGCGGCGTAGCGGGCCGCCCGGTGGTCGGCCAGCTCGACCCGGGTGGCCTGCTCCAGCCCGTCCGGGGTGAACAGCAGCGTGTCGGCCAGCGGCCCGAACTTGCTCCGAGCGGCCGCTCGAAGCTCGGCCTGGGCCAGCGCGGCGGTGGCCAACTCGGGTG
>JALYVK010000059.1:16363-25531 GCA_030853265.1 Actinomycetota bacterium | reverse complement strand
GGGCTTAGCGCTCGACGTCGCCGCGGATGAAGGCTTCCAACTTCTCGCGGGCGGTGGTGTCGTCGTACTGCTCCGGCGGGGACTTCATGAAGTACGAGGACGCCGACAGCAGCGGGCCACCGATACCGCGGTCCTTGGCGATCTTCGCCGCCCGCAGGGCGTCGATGATGATGCCGGCCGAGTTGGGGGAGTCCCACACCTCGAGCTTGTACTCCAGGTTCAGCGGAACCTCACCGAACGCGCGGCCTTCGAGCCGGACGTAGGCCCACTTGCGGTCATCGAGCCACTGGACGTAGTCCGACGGGCCGATGTGCACGTTGCGGTCGGCGATCTTGCCAGCCAGCGGGCCGGTCAGGTTCGAGGTGACGGCCTGGGTCTTGGAGATCTTCTTGGACTCCAGCCGGTCGCGCTCCAACATGTTCTTGAAGTCCATGTTGCCGCCGACGTTGAGCTGGTACGTCCGGTCCAGGATGACGCCTCGGTCTTCGAACAGCTTGGCCAGCACCCGGTGGGTGATGGTCGCGCCGACCTGGGACTTGATGTCGTCACCGACGATCGGAACCCCGGCGTCTTCGAACTTCTTGGCCCACTCGGGCGTACCCGCGATGAACACCGGCAGCGCGTTGACGAAGGCGACCTTCGCGTCGATGGCGCACTGGGCGTAGAACTTCGCGGCGTCTTCCGAACCGACCGGCAGGTAGCAGATCAGCACGTCGACGGCCTGGTCCTTGAGGACCTTGACCACGTCGACCGGCTCCTCGTCGGACTCCTCGATGGTCAGCCGGTAGTACTTGCCCAGGCCGTCCAGGGTGTGTCCGCGCTGCACCGGGATGTCCATCGGCGGGACGTCGGCGATCTTGATGGTGTTGTTCTCCGAGGCGACGATGGCCTCTGAGAGGTCGCGGCCGACCTTCTTGGCGTCCACGTCGAAAGCGGCAACGAACTCGATGTCGCTGATGTGGTACGGGCCGAACTTGACGTGCATCAGGCCGGGGACGGTGTCGGCGGGATCGGCGTCCTGGTAGTACTGCACGCCCTGCACCAGCGATGCCGCGCAGTTTCCGACGCCGACGATGGCGACCCGGATGGGTCCGCCGCCCTTGCCGTTCTTGTGAATCGAACCCATGGGTCCTCCTTCGGTAGTTACTTCAGTCGCTCGGGTGCGAGGTCTTGCGTTCTGTTTCGATCAGCTCCGACAGCCAGCGAACCTCGCGGTCCGCCGATTCGAGGCCGTGTTCTTGCAACTGCAAGGTGTAGCGATCCAGCCGCTCCCGGGTGCGGGCCAGTGAGGACCGCATCCCGTCAGCCTGTTCGGTCATCCGCTGCTTGCGTCCTTCGAGGATCTGCAGTCGGATGTCGGAACGGGTCTGGGCGAAGAACGCCAACCGGGTACCGAAGCCTTCGTCGTCGTAGGCTTCGGGCCCGACCTGGGCCAACAGCTCGGCAAAGTGCTCCTTGCCATCGGCGGTCAGCCGGTACACCTTCTTGCCGCGCCGCGATCGGGAACCGAAGCCGGCGCCACCGGGCGGTTGCGCGAGCGGAGCCTCCTCGTCGATCCAGCCGGCCTCAGCCAGCCTGCGCAGCGAGGGGTAGAGCGAACCGTAGGAGAAAGCGCGGAACGCACCGAGCAGGGTGGCGAGCCGCTTACGTAGCTCGTAGCCGTGCATGGGCGATTCGTTGAGCAGTCCCAAGATCGCGATTTCGAGCATCCGGTGCGTCCTCCTCTCCCCGTCGGGTCGACTCGAACCATCGAGTCGATATATCAGCACGATACATCACCGCGATGCATCGAGACACAATAGAACTCGGTGGCGCTGACTGTGCAGAACCCGGGTGCCGGCTGATCGAGCTTTCGAAATCCTCAGTCAGCCGCCGTAAGGTGCTCAGGGTTGCCGCCCGCCGGCACCGTCGGAAAGCAGTCGAATCGAAGGAGTTTTCGCCGTGCCTGAGCAGTACCGAGCCGGTCAGGACGAGCCCACCGCGGCCGCCCACGGAACGGGCAAGCGCCCCGGTTGGTGGCGCCGACGGCGGGCATTGAAGAAGCGCCGGCTAGCTCGGATGAGCCGACGCAAGCGGATCCTGCGCCGGGTCGGCTTCGTGTTCACCTGGTTGCTCGGGCTGTTCGCGCTGATGGTCACGGTGCTGGCGATCGGGGTCTACTCCGTCGCGCACGTGCCCAGCCCGGACGAGCTGCGTACCAACCAGACCGCAGTGCTGCAGTACGCCGACGGCTCGACGATGGCCACCATCGACAACGGCGAGAACCGGACGGACGTCGCGCTGTCGAAGGTCCCGGTCTACGTCCGCGACGCGGTGATCGCTGCCGAGGATCGTGGCTTCTACTCCGAGCCCGGCATCTCGATCAAGGGCACCCTGCGGGCAGCGGTCAACGACATCCGGGGCGGCTCGACCCAGGGCGGTTCGACGATCACCCAGCAGTACGTCAAGAACGCCTACCTGAGTTCGGACCAGACGCTGAGCCGCAAGCTCAAAGAGCTGGCCATCTCGCTCAAGCTGAGCCGGCAGTACTCCAAGGACGAGATCCTGCAGAACTACCTCAACACCATCTACTTCGGCCGGCAGGCCTACGGCATCGAATCCGCCGCCAAGGCCTATTTCGGGGTGGACATCTCCAAGGTCACGGTCGCCCAGGGCGCGCTGCTGGCAGCCGTGATCAAGTCACCGGAGTACTACGACCCGGCCGTCACGCCGTCCGCGGCGAAGGGCCGCTGGGACTACGTGGTCGACGGCATGGTCAGCACCGGCAAGCTCAGCCAGGCCCAGCGCAATGCCTTGAAGTTCCCGACCACGGTCAAGACCAGGTCGGTCAGCTCGGTGCTGGACGGCCCGCTCGGCCTGGTCTGGCGGCAGGTCAAGGCCGAACTGTCGGCCGACGGGGTCGATCCGGCGACCATCAACACCAAGGGCCTTCGGATCCAGACCACCATCGACAAGAGCGCGCAGGCCTCGGCCCAGTCGGCGATCACCCAGACCTATTCACACCTCACCGCCAAGCAGAAGAACCTTCGCCCGGCCCTGGCCGCGGTGAACCCCGCCACCGGCGGGGTGCTCGCCTACTACGGAGGTTCGAACGGGACGGGTCTGGACTACGTGCAGTCCTGGCGGCCACCCGGTTCGAGCTTCAAGCCGTACGTGACCGCGACCGCGCTGAGCCAGAACCTGCAGGGCGTCAAACCCGCCTACACGATCCAGTCGTCCTTCGACGGCTCGTCCCCGCAAACCATCGACAACCTGCGCTTCGAGAACGATCCGACCGACCCCAACTACGGGACGTACACGCTCGAGCACGCCACCACGCTGTCGCTGAACACGGTGTTCGGCAAGCTGACCTCGCTGGTCGGAGCCGCCAACGTGGTGAAGATGGCGCGGGCCATGGGGATCCCGGCGACCGAGTCGGCGACCGGGCCGAACCCAGGTACGACGACCCTGATGCGCAACGGCAACCCCGACGACTACGTCGGGATCGGTAACTACCCGGTGCGGATCCTGGATCAGGCAGTCGGCTACTCGACGCTGGCCGACGGCGGCGTGTACCGCTCGTCCTACTTCATCCAGAAGGTCACCGATTCCACCGGCAAGGCGCTCTACCAGCACAAGGACAGCGTCAAGCGGGTGATCGATCCCAAGGTTGCCAACGATGTGACGCTGTCCATGGAGCAGGTGGCCAGCACGTCCCAGATCGGGTTGGCGAACGGCCGCCCGGTAGCGGCGAAGACCGGGACGGTCGGTATCCAGGACACCGCCGACTCCAGCGACGGCTGGACGGTCGGCTTCACGCCACAGGTGAGCGCCGCGTCCTGGGTCGGGTCAGACAAGGTGGAGCCGATCTATGACGCCAACGGCAATTCCGAGTACGGCCGGGATCTCGCCGGCAATGCCTGGAAGCTGTTCATGGACGGCTACCTGGATGGCAAGCCGGTCGTGCCGCTGCCGACCAAGCAGCTGGTCGGCGCGCCGGTGGTCAGCCAGCCGAGCACGACTCCCACGCCGACCCAGAGCAGCTCCACGCCGACTCCGACGCTCACCCCGACGAAGTCCAGCGCTCCACCGGTGAGTTCGACTCCGGTGATCACCCCGACCCCGACGCCCACGCCGACCTGCACCCCCGGCGTGTTGGGGATCGGCTGCCCGACGCCCACCCCCACGCCGACACCGACGCCGAGCTCGACCAAGACCCGCTAGTCCGAACCGTCGTGGGAGGATCGTCGGCGTGAGTTACGCGCCAGTGCGCTCGGATGACCGGGCTGAGGACGTTCCGGTGCCCTCCCGCGACGATCCGACGATCGCCCGGGCGAGTGCGGTGATCGGTGGCCCACTCGGCCGGTACGCCCGGATCGACCCGCGCTGGTGGACGCCGATCCGGGTGCTGCTGGCCATTGCCACCTTCACCCTGGTGCTCGGTTACGGCGAGAAGCTGCCCTGTGCCAATGGTGAGTGGGTGGCGTCCAAGCAGTACACCCACGCCTGCTATTCCGATGTGATCCCGCTCTGGTCAGCCGAGGGGCTGTCCAACGGTGCGGTGCCCTATCGCGATCACGCGGTGGAGTACCCGGTGCTGACCGGCGGCTTCATGTGGGTGACCGCCGAACTGACCAGGGCCTGGCACGTGGTGGCCGAGGACGGCTGGCTGCCCGGTCACAGCAACAGCGTCATGTTCGGCGTCCTGACCTGCGCGTTGCTGGGCATCTGCGGCTTGTTCACGGTCTTCGCCACCGCCGCCGCGGCGGGTACCCGCCGCCAGTGGGACGTGGCGATCTTCGCGGCCAGCCCGCTGCTGATCTTCCATGCCTTCTCCAACTGGGACCTGTTCGCGATGGCGTTCGCCTCGGCCGCGCTGTGGGCCTGGGCGCGCAAGCGACCGGTGGCCGCCGGTGTGCTGATCGGGCTGGGCACCGCGGCCAAGCTGTACCCGGCGCTGTTGCTGATTCCGCTGTTCCTGCTGGCCTATCGCAGCCGGCTGTGGCGTCCGGTGATTGCCGCGACGGTCAGTGCGGTCGGGATCTGGCTCGCGGTGAACCTGCCGGTCGCACTGGCCTGGACGTCCGGCTGGAAGGAGTTCTACACCTTCTCCGAGAGCCGGCCGGCCGAGGCGAGCACCTTCTGGGCGATGCTCAAGCACTTCTATCCGAGCAGCTTCGGGCCACCGGGCGACTCCGGCTGGACACCGCCCGGGCCGGCGGTGGCGATCTTCCTGCTGGTCGCGCTGGCGGCGGTGGCCTGGCTGGCGCTGACCGTACGGACCCGGCCGCGGGTGGCCCAGCTGGCCTTCCTGACGGTGGCCGCCTTCCTGCTGACCACCAAGGTGTGGAGCCCGCAGTACTCGATCTGGCTGGTGCCGCTGCTCGCGCTGGCCCGGCCGCGCTGGCGGATGGCGCTGATCTGGCAGGCGACCGAGATCGCGGTCTGGATCGGCACGCTGCTCTGGCTGCTCGCCGGCTCGGACCCGAACAAGGCGCTCACCTACGAGGGTTTGACCTGGATCCTGCTGGTGCGCGATGCCACCCTGCTGGTGCTGGTGGCGATGATCGTGGTCGAGATGCGCCGGCCGGAGCTGGATATCGTGCGCTCGGCCGAGGAGCCCGATCCCGGGGCCGGGCTGTTTGCCGACCAGCCGCTGGACCGGTTCATTCAGCCCCAATCCCTGGTCAATCGCGCGTAATCGGCTGCGAGCCGCGCCGGCCGGTGCCATAGGGTGCAACGGTGACCGAAGCATCGACCCCCGAATCCGTGGCCGCTGCGGCCCCCGTGGCTGCTGTTGCTGAGGACGCAGCCCGAGCCGATCAGACCGGTTCGTCCGGCGCTGGTCCGGCCGGTCCGACCGTTTCGGACCAGCTGAGCACCACCCGGCACAGCATCCGGATCGGCCGCAAGAGCCTGGCCTACACCGCTACCGCCGGCCGGGTAGTGCTGCGCGAGGAACGTATCGAGGACGGCGTGTTCAAGACGCCGGCGGCCAAGGCCGAGATGTTCCTGGCCTCCTACACCCTGGACGGGGCCGAACCGGGGCGTCGGCCGGTCACCTTCATCTTCAACGGCGGCCCGGGCTCGTCCTCGGTCTGGCTGCACCTGGGGCTCTTCGGCCCGCGCCGGATCCTGATGGGCGACGCCGGCGAGCTGCTGCCGCCGCCGTACCAGCTGGCCGACAACGCCGAGACGCTGCTTGCCCACACCGACCTGGTGTTCATCGACCCGGTCTCCACCGGCTACTCCCGGGCGGCCGAGGGCGCCAAGGCCGATGAGTATCACGGCTACACCCGCGACCTGGAGTCGATGGGCGAGCTGATCCGGCTGTGGACCTCACGCAACGGCCGGTGGATGTCGCCCAAATTCCTGGCCGGCGAGTCCTACGGAACGCTACGCGCGGCCGCCCTGGTCGAGCTGTTGCAATCGAGATTCGGATTGTATTGCAACGGAATTATCTTGATCTCGACGGTGCTCAACATGGCCACCCTGCGCCCGCACGAGGACAACGACCTGCCCACCACGCTGTTCCTGCCGACCTACGCCGCGATCGCGCACCATCATGGCAAGCACGGTCGCAAGTCGCTGCGCACGGTGCTGCGCGAGGCCGAGGACTACGCCTCGCGGGAGTACCCGTGGGTGCTCTCGCGCGGTAACCGGCTGTCCGAGGCTGAGCGGGGCGACGCCGCGACCAAGCTCGCCGAGTTGACCGGGCTGCCGGTCGAGTACGTGCTCCGCTCGGACCTGCGGCTGGAGTCGGATCGCTTCAACACCGAGTTGCTGCGCGCCGAGGGCAAGACCGTCGGACGGCTGGACGGGCGGTTTGCGGGCTGGTTGTACGACGGCGTCGCGGAGCGCTACGACGCGGACGCCAGTTACGACGCGATTCTCGGCCCGTACGCGGCCGGTTTCAATCACTACGTCCGGGCCGAACTCGGCTATGCCAGCGACCTGCTGTACGAGGTGATCTCGCCGAAGGTGAACCCCTGGTCCTATAAGGAGTTCGAGAACGAGTCGGTCAACGTCACCCGCCGGTTGGCCCGGGCGATGCGCGCCAACCCGCACCTGAAGGTGCACGTCGCGCTCGGCTATCACGACGGCGCGACCCCGTACTTCGCCGCCGAGCACGTGCTGGCTCACCTGCCGATCCCGACCGAGCTGCGGGTGAACATCGAGTCGGCCTACTACCCGGCCGGGCACATGATGTACGTCCACGAGCCGTCCCGGCTGCAGCAGTCGGCGGACCTGGCCGACTTCATCCGGCGGGCTGCCAACCAGCCGTAGCCCTGATTGTTTCTTGCGTTTCTTGTTTTCTACTGAGGAGAACCCCGTGCTGCTGCGGATGTCCACGCTGTTCCTGCGTACCTTGCGCGACGACCCTGCCGACGCCGAGGTGCCCAGCCACCGGCTGCTGGTGCGGGCCGGCTACGTGCGCCGGGTCGCGCCGGGCATTTACACCTGGCTGCCGCTGGGGATCCAGCTGCTGCGCAACATCGAGCGGATCGTGCGCGAAGAGATGGCCGCGATCGGCTCGCAGGAGGTGCTGTTCCCGGCGCTGATCCCGCGCGAGATCTTCGAGGCCAGCGGCCGGTGGGCCGACTACGGGGACGGGCTGTTCCGGCTGACCGACCGTAAGAAGGCCGACTACCTGCTCGGCCCGACCCACGAAGAGCTGTTCACCCTTTTGGTCAAAGGTGAATACTCCTCCTACAAGGACTTTCCGCTGTCGCTGTACCAGATTCAGACCAAGTTCCGGGACGAGGCCCGCCCGCGCGCCGGCGTGCTGCGCGGTCGCGAGTTCATCATGAAGGACTCCTATTCCTTCGACGTCTCCGACGAGGGACTGCAGGCTGCCTACCAGGCACATCGCGATGCCTACGAGCGGATTTTTACTCGGCTCGGCTTCGACTACCGGATCGTGTTCGCGGTGTCCGGGGCGATGGGTGGGTCGGCCTCGGAGGAGTTCCTGGCCCCCACGCCGTCCGGCGAGGACACCTTCGTCCAGTGCACCGATTGCGATTATGCAGCGAATACCGAGGCAGTCGAGATCGCGGTGCCGCCGGCCCAGGATGGCGCCGAGGTGCCGGCCAGCGTCGTGCTGGACACCCCCGACACCCAGACCATCACCAGCCTGGTGGATGCGCTGAACGGTTACGACTGGGCTTCGGCCGGCGTGGATCGGGCTTCGGTGGGCGTGGATCGGGCTTCGGCCGGCGTGCCGGCCCGGACGTTCTCGGCTGCGGACACGCTGAAGAATGTGGTGCTCAAGACCCGCCAGCCCGGCTCGTCGGACTGGCAGTTGCTGGTGGTCGGGGTGCCCGGTGACCGGGAGGTCGACCTGAAGCGGCTGTCCGGACAGCTGGAACCGGTCGAGGTCGAGGTTGCCGGGCCCGAGGACCTGGCTCGGCAGCCGGGACTGGTGCGGGGATACATCGGCCCGCAGGTGCTGGCCGAACTCAAGGTGCGGTACCTGGTCGATCCGCTGGTGGTGCCGGGCAGCAGTTGGGTGACCGGCGCCAATGAGGCTGACCGCCATGTTGCCTTCGTGGTGCGGGGCCGGGACTTCACGCCCGATGGCGAGATCGGCGCGGTGGAGATCCGCGACGGTGACCGGTGTGCGCGGTGTGGTTCGCCGCTGCAGATCGCCCGGGGTATCGAGCTCGGTCACGTGTTCCAGCTCGGCAGGAAGTTCGCCGAGGCGTTCGGGCTGACCGCGCTGGGACCGGATGGCAAGCCGGTCACCATCACGATGGGTTCCTACGGCGTCGGCATCACCCGGGCGGCGGCGGCGTTGGCCGAGCAGACCTATGACGCCTCCGGGCTGTGCTGGCCACGGGCGGTGGCACCGGCCGATGTGCAGATCGTGGCGACCGGCAAGGATCCGGTGGCGTTCGCCGAAGCCGAGCGGTTGGCCACTGAGCTGGTGGCGGCCGGAGTTCGGGTGCTGCTCGATGACCGCAAGGCCTCGCCGGGCGTGAAGTTCAAGGACGCCGAACTGCTGGGCGTGCCGACCATCCTGATCGTCGGACGTGGCCTGGACGACGGCGTGGTGGAACTGCGCGATCGCAAGTCAGGCGACCGCCAGGACGTGCCGGTCGGCGATGCGATCAGTGCGGTTCAGGCTGCGATTGCTGGCTAAACCCGGCTGCGCTTACTGGCCGGATCGGATTGGGCTTGGCGTCGGGC
>JALYVK010000059.1:0-16353 GCA_030853265.1 Actinomycetota bacterium | reverse complement strand
CGGGCCCGGCCCGGCCGGGCCCGGCTCGGTTCGGCGTGGCAGCCGGTCGGCGTGGTGACCGGATCGCCTCGGCGTCAGTTGGCCGGATCGGCATCGGCTTGGTGTGGTCGCGTGCGGCGGCTCCTATCCGGCGTTCTCGCGCAGGTAGTCGATGTCGGCGGCTTGGCCGTCGGCCGGAGTCTCGACCACCACATCGCAACCGGCCGCCCGGACGATCGCGGCGATGGCGTCCGGCTCGATGAAACCGGTGCCCAGGTTGGTGTGCCGGTCCGCGCCCGAGTCGAAGGTGTCCCGGCTGTCGTTGGCATGCACCAGGTCGACCCGGCCGGTGATCGCCTTGACCCGGTCGACGATGCCGGCCAGGTCCTCGCCGCCGGCGTGCGCGTGGCAGGTATCCAGGCAGAATCCCGGGTCGTACTCGCCGATCGCATCCCAGAGTTCGGCGATCCGATCCAGGTGCCGGGCCATTGCCTTGGTACCGCCGGCGGTGTTCTCGATCAGGATTGGCAGCGGAAAGCCACCGGTCTCGGCAGCCTGCGCGAACGCCTTGCGCCAGTTGTCGATCCCGATCGACGGATCGTCCTCGCCGGTCACGTGCCCGCCGTGCACGATCAGGCCTCGGGCGCCGATCGCGGCGGCAGCGGCGGCGTGCTGGCCGAGCAACTTACGGCTCGGAATCCGGATCCGGTTGTTAGTGGTGGCCAGGTTCAGCACGTATGGAGAGTGGATGTAGACAGCAAGGTCGGTGGCCTTGATGGCGTCCGCGTGTGGGTGCTCCTTCGGCGCCTTCCAACCCTGCGGGTCGGCGAGGAAGAACTGCACCGCGGCCGCGCCGACCCGGCTTGCGGCGGCAAGCGGATCGGTCGAGTCGACGTGGGCACCGATGACAGGCTTGGCTGTGGCAGGCATGTCGCCAGGTTACGTCCGGGCTCCGACAACTCTGCTCGCTGGGTTCCTGCTCAACCCCGGCCATATAGCACGTTCACGCCAATGGAATCAGGGGTTTTCCACAGCGCCCGAGGTTTTCCACAGATCTCGTTCGGGTCGGTTTTGCGCTGCTCTGGCGCGGTGAGATCGACCGGTGATGAAACGAACCGTCCCATCGAGGACCCTTCCCCGCCTGACCGGATTCGTGGCCGCGCTGCTGGCCTTGCTGGGCATCGTGCTGTGGTACCAACCAGCGCACGCCGCTGCCCCGCTGGACCATCGATCGACCGCACCGAACCATCCTTCGGAGTTACCTGGCAGCGGCTACCTGCTGACCGATCCGCTGCAGGGAGCATCGCGGGCGTACTGGGCCGGTGCCTACCGGACCATCGCCGGGCAGCGCTCCTACTGCATTGACGACTTCTACGACTACCCGAACCCGTCCTATCACTACGTCGCGCCCGAGGTGTCCAGTTGGGCTGGTCGGCCCGGTTCCAACAATGGGGCGGGCGGGCACACCGCTCAGCGCATCATCTGGATCGTCAACAGCTACGGCCAGTCCACCGTGCCGGCCACCGATGCGGCGGTGTCGATGGCGATCAATCTGCTGACCGGCTCGGCGCCGTTCCTGCGCAGCTATGACGGCTATTTCCGGCGACAGCTCGCCGCGATCAACCCGATGATCCCCAACCTGGTTCACCAGTTGGTCAACGATTCCGACCGGTACGCCGAGCCGTACAGCACCCGGCTCGCGTTCGGTGCGGCACCGGCGGTCGGCGGGCCGGGCACCTTCACGGTGCAGGTGCGCAGCGCCCGGGGCGTGGCGATACCTGCCGCCACCTTTCAGGTGACCGCCACGGCGGGCCTGCGGCTCGTGAGCCCAGCCACCGGACGTACCGGCCCGACCGGCGTCGCGACGGTGCGTTACACAGCGCTTCGAGCTGGCCCGATCCTGGCAACCGCTCAGGGCACCCAGCTGCCGAACACCACTATGCGATTGGGCTATTCACCATCGCACAACGGCGCCAATTTCAGGACCGGCTCGCAGCGGGTCGCCCTCGTCTCCAAGCACCGACTCACTACCGCACCGCCTGGTTCCGGCCGCACCATCGTCACCCCACCGTCGATCCGTACCACGGTTCAGGCCGGCAACGCAGCGCGCCCGGTCGGAGCGATGGTCAGCGATCTGGTGACCGCGACCGGCCTGATTCCCGGTGCGGCCTATCAGTTGAAGGTGATCCTGCAGGATGGTTCAGCGCTTACCTGCGGCTCGGCCACCAGCACGGTTCACGCCGACGCGCACGGCCGGTTGGCCGCGACGACGCCAGGCCTCGCGGCTTGCGGCGGCGGCCGGGACACCTTCTCCGAGCAACTGCTGGACACCGCCCGCGATCTCGTGGTGACCAGCCCGCCCGGCCAGCCGTCCGAGACGTTTCCGATCACGCCGGTAGCCAGCACTGCGGTGGTCGGCGGGGTTGGTTCGCGACCACTGCGGTCCCGGGTGTCGGACCGGGTGACCGCAACCGGCCTGCCGCTGCTTGCCACCTATCACGTACGGGCGACCTTGCGCGATACCTCCGGCCGGCTGTGCGGGACGACCGCGGGCCCCGCACGCAGCGACATCCACGGCCAGCTGAACTTCGTCAGTGACCCGCTGCCTGCCTGCGGTCAGGGCACGGACACCTTCACGGAGTCGATCAGCGACAGCTCGGCCGTGGTGGTCGCCAGCACTGTCGCCGGGCAGCCCACTGAGACCTTTCCGGTACGGCCACCGCCGGCGGTGGGACGTCCGAGCCCGCCACCCACTCCGAAGCCTGCGGCCAAGCGGCCGGTGAGCACGCCGGTGCCTCGGCTCGCCTCGACCGGCAGTGCGCCGACGCTGGCCCTGGTGGGTGGGTTGTTCAGCGTCGCGGCTGGCGCCTTGCTCCTGTTAGCGGGACGGCGTGGCCGCTGAGGCGGGAGTCGTTGAGGAGCGTGGCCGTTGAGATTGCAACGCTCACCAGGTAGTAGTGGAACGGCGTGGATAGCAGTGACCGAATCGGGGCATGCTCGTTAAGCCCTGAGAATGGGCAGGTTGGCTACTCAGCGTTCAAATCGACAGTTCGAGCGTAACCTTGAGTAACTGATGGGAGGAGTCTTGATGAGGTTCGGTCGAATCGCCGGCACGACGGCGATAGTGGCGGTTGCCGCCGGCGCGGGCGTACTGATCAGCAATGGCGCCAGTGCCACGCCGCCTCCGCCGACCCCCATCACCCTCAACCTGCTCGGCATGGCATCTGCGAGTTGCCCGCTGCCGCTCAACGGCAGCATGGCGGTTGCGCCTGGCACGACCGTCCAACTCGGGACAGATGTTCTGCTCGGTGCCCTCTCGACCGAGAGCGTCACGATCAAGCCTGCTCCGGATTCCGCTGATCCGAAGAGCTCGAAGATCATCGACCCGATGTCGGCCACCAACACCAAGATCACCTTCGCCAAAGCCGCCACCTATCAGTTGAGTTGGCGTACCAAGACCTTGCTCGGTGTGCTGAGCACCAGTCAGACCGGCAAGCTGGTCATCAACAAAGACGCGCAGAAGTGCGTCGTCGCGATTCAGGTCCCGGTGCCCAGCGTGTCGGTGCCCGGGGTACCTGGCTCGGTCACCAGCCCGATCAACGGCATCATCGGTGGCGTTGCGAGCGCTGTGAACAGTGCGGTCGGGCCGGTGAACAGCGCTGTCGGACCGATCCTCGGTGGCGTCAACGGCTCGGTCGGCGGAATCACCGGCGGTCTGCCGGGTTCGAACCCGGTCGCGGGTACGCCGCCGAGCGGTTCCGGCCCCGGCACCATCTACAAGCCGACCGGCCCCACCGTGGCTGATCGCACCGTGCCCAAGGGCTACGGCAATGGCAGCGGCCTCGGCGGAGTCTTTGTCGGCGGGGTCGGCAATTCCATCAATGCGCCCGCTCTTGGTTTTGTCGGTACCGGCAAGGCCGGTTCGGGCTCCTCTGGCGCTGCGGTGAAGTCTGGCGGCTCACCCAACACGGTCGAGTTGGCCGCGAACAAGCCACGGTCGGCGCTGGATGGCTGGTCAACGGTGGTCGTGGTGCTGGCGATGATCGCGCTGTCCGGTGCGACTGCCTTCTATGCGCGCACCTTCCTGCTGCACCCGGTAGCTGCTCGTACCAAGTCCTGACTGGCTCGGTCGCCGGTATCAGGCAGTTGCTCGATTTCGTCTTCCCAGTGGACACCCGGTAACCTGACCCGGTTGTCCATCTGCTGGAGATGCCTGGTGTCTCCACATCGCAGAAGCACCGAGTGGTTTCCGCGAGATGGCTGCACCCTCCTGCCACGGAAAGTCCGTGGCCGCACAGTCCACAGGAGGCTGGGTTAAACCCATGCGCCACTACGAAGTCATGGTCATCCTCGACCCTGAGCTAGACGAGCGGACGATCGCTCCGTCCCTGGAGACCTTCCTCTCCGTCATCAAGAAAGACGGCGGTTCGGTAGAGAAGGTCGACATCTGGGGCCGGCGTCGGTTGTCTTTCGAGATCAAGAAGAAGGCCGAAGGCATCTACGCGGTCATCGACATCAGCGCCGAACCGGCGTCGGTGATCGAGCTCGATCGCCAGCTGAACCTGAACGAGTCGGTGCTGCGGACCAAGGTCCTGCGACCGATCCCGCAGAAGGCGAAGTCTAAGAAGTCTGAGGCCAAGCGGACCGAAGCCAAGAAGATCGCTGACGCCAAGAAGAGTGCCTGATGGCCGGCGAAACCGCTGTCACGGTGGTCGGCAACCTGACTGCTGACCCGGAACTGCGGTTCACCCCGTCCGGCGCAGCTGTTGCCTCCTTTACCGTCGCCTCGACGCCCCGCACCTTCGACCGCCAGTCCAACGAGTGGAAAGACGGCGACGCGCTGTTCATGCGTTGTTCGATCTGGCGGCAGGCGGCCGAGAATGTGGCCGAATCCCTGCAGCGCGGCATGCGCGTGGTAGTGACCGGGCGGCTCAAGCAGCGGTCCTTCGAAACCCGTGAGGGTGAGAAGCGCACGGTCGTGGAGATGGACGTCGACGAGGTCGGCCCGTCCCTGCGCTACGCCACCGCGAAGGTCAACCGCACTCAGCGCGGATCCTCTGGTGGCGGCGGCGGCGGTTTCGGTGGCGGTGCCGGCGAATCCTCGGGTGGCTCGGCTCCGGCCGATGACCCGTGGGCGTCCTCCGGCCCGGCCAGCTCTGGCGGCTTCTCCGACGAACCGCCCTTCTAAAACCTTTCTTCTCTGATGTCGATACGGAGTTACCACGATGGCTAAGCCACCACTACGCAAGCCCAAGAAGAAGTCCAACCCGCTCAAGACGTCCAGGATCGAAGCAATCGATTACAAGGACACCGCCCTGCTGCGCAAGTTCATCTCCGATCGCGGCAAGATCCGCGCTCGTCGGGTGACCGGCGTCAGCACCCAGCAGCAGCGTGAAATCGCCAAGGCAGTCAAGAATGCCCGCGAGATGGCGTTGCTGCCGTACACCTCGACCGCACGCTAGAAGGGACAGGACGACACATGAAACTCATCCTGACCCGTGAGGTTTCCGGCCTAGGTTTGCCCGGTGACATCGTCGAGGTAGCTGACGGCTACGGCCGTAACTACCTGGTGCCGCGAGGTGCCGCGATCAACTGGAGTAAGGGCGCCGAGAAGCAGATCACCCAGATCAAGCGTGCGCAGGACGCTCGCGAGATCCGTGGCCTGGACCACGCGAAAGAGATCAAGGCCCAGCTCGAAGGCCTATCGGTGACGCTGAACGCCCGTGCGGGTGACGGCGGCAAGCTGTTCGGCTCGGTGACCCAGTCCGATATCGCCGACGCCGTGAAGGCTGCCGGCGGGCCGCTGGTGGACAAGAAGCGTGTCCACCTGCCCGGTCACATCAAGAACACCGGTGCGCACACGGTGACCATCGAGCTACACGCCGATGTTGTCGCCAGCGTTCCGGTTACGGTTGCCGCGTCCAGCTGACGTTCAGGCAAAAGACCCGGCCTCACTACGCATAGTGAGGCCGGGTCTTTTCATGTGTCCAGAAGCTTCAAGCTGATTACTCTGAGTGAGATTACAAGCCTACTTTCAAGGCTATCCGGACAGTAAATTTTCACTTGAGAGTCGACAGGCTGTGGATATTCCACCACTGTGCGTGAGTGGGCTGTTACGGGCTTATCACTGAATGGGCTTTCAAGCAAACGGGTCGTTTACGCGAACAGACATCAGAAGTTTCTTCCAACGAGTTTCTATCCACAGCGGACAGCAGCAGTGAGCCCCGGGATCTCGGGGGTTGCAGGAGGCAACTCCAGAGTTATTCACAGCACTGTCCCCAGGTCGTGAACAGTGGAACACGGCGTTGCCCACAGGACCGTCCACAGGTGTGTGCACAGGACGAGTTGTCGTGGGCGGTCGGTGACTCTAACGTCGTCGCCAGCCCACCGCTTGAATGCGCTCCGCAACCAGTCGTGCCGGCCGACATCGCAAGAACTGTCACACCGCCGCGGTAAGCAGAGCGCATGAGGAAGGCACCAGCATGACTAGTCAAGAATCAACGGTGGTGGCGTGACGTCCGGTCCCGGTCTGCGAGCGGTTGGCGGCGACGACTCCGAAGGCGGCCCTCGGTTCGACCGAACTCCACCGCAGGACATCGAGGCCGAGCAGTCCGTTCTCGGCGGCATGCTGCTGTCCAAGGACGCGATCGCCGACGTCATCGAAGTACTGCGCAGCAACGACTTTTACCGCCCCGCGCACCAGCTGATCTACGACGCGGTCCTGGACCTGTACGGCCGCGGCGAGCCGGCCGACGCGGTGACCGTCGCCGCCGAGCTGTCCCGGGCCGGCACCATCACCCGGGTCGGCGGCCACCCGTACCTGCACACGCTGATTTCCGGAGTGCCCACCGCGGCCAACGCCGGCTACTACGCCGAGATCGTCGCCGAGCGGTCGATCCTGCGGCGCCTGGTCGAGGCCGGCACCCGAATAGTCCAGATGGGCTATGGCGCGGCCGGTGGCGAGGGTATGGCCGGCACCGTGGACGACGTGGTGGACCGCGCGCAGGCCGAGATCTACGAGGTGACCGAGCGGCGTACCAGCGAGGACTACGTCCGGATCGAGGATTTGCTCGAAGGCACCCTGGACGAGATGGACCGGATGACGGCCAACGGCGGTCTGGGTTCGGGGGTGAAGACCGGCTTCGAGCATTTGGACGAGATCACCCATGGCTTGCACCCGGGGCAGATGATCGTGGTGGCCGGCCGGCCGGGTTCGGGTAAGTCGACGCTGGCGATGGACTTCGCCCGGTCGGCGGCGATCAAGCAGCACCAGCCGACGGTGATCTTCTCGCTGGAAATGTCCAAGCAGGACATCATGATGCGGCTGTTCTCGGCCGAGGCCCGGGTGAAGCTGAACGACATCAGGTCGGGACGGATGACCGACGACGACTGGCGCAAGATCGCGCTCCGGTCCTCGGAATTGGCAGAAGCCCCGTTGTTCATTGACGATTCGCCGAACCTGACAATGATGGAGATCCGGGCCAAGTCGCGGCGGTTGAAGCAGCGGCACGACCTGAAGCTGATCGTGATCGACTACATGCAGCTGATGACCTCGGGCAAGCGCGTGGAGTCGCGCCAGCAAGAGGTGTCGGAGTTCTCCCGCGCGATGAAGCTGATCGCCAAGGAGCTCGAGGTGCCGGTGGTGGCCCTGTCGCAGCTGAACCGTGGTCCTGAGCAGCGCACGGACAAGAAGCCGATGCTGTCGGACCTGCGTGAATCCGGCTCGATCGAGCAGGACGCGGACGTGGTGCTGCTGGTGCACCGAGAGGACATGTACGAGCGCGAGTCCCCGCGAGCCGGCGAGGCGGACATCATCATCGCCAAGCACCGTAACGGTCCGACCGGAGTGGCCACGGTCGCCTTCCAGGGTCACCTGTCGCGCTTCGTAGACATGCCGTCTTAACCCGCCGGGCCCGTCGAATTTGAGAATCAGCGCCTAGTTGAGAACAGCTGAGAAAAGGTACTGCTTTCACGGGGGTATTTAGAAGGGCCGATGTCTTTGGGCGCCGTTCGAGCGGAATCAGCCTGGTCTAGATGCAAGCTTATTGTCAAAAACTCGAAGCAAGGCCGGAGAGCCAGCATGAGGTCCTCGTTTGTGGACCGCCAGGTGTACATGCTGTCCTACCGCGCAAATAGTCTAAGACAGCGCTCGTCGGACCCGCAGGGCACACGTCGTCGCAGGGCCACAAACGAAGGTGTGGGAGGGACGCGGGGATGACCTCAGTGCTCAGGCCGCAAGGTGACGATCCGGAACTGCTGATCTCGCCAGCGTTTGGTGTGCTCGACGACGGGCTGGCACGGCGTATGAAGGCGTTCTCATGCACGCAGCCGTTGCATGACTTGGATGTCCGCAAGTCCAGGCTGGACTGGGCTGACGCGTCGGTGTATCAAATGGCGCAGATCGCGTTTCAGATCATCGATCAGGTAACTGTTGCGATGGATTTCGATCGTGGTGCTAGCCATGGGCAGGTTGTTGCCCGCACGGTGTCTTTCATCGCTGCACAAGCACCAGACCGGACCCGGTCCGAGCATGAGCGTGTGGCTCAGTGGGTACTGGAGAGCCTGATCAATGTCGGAACCCAGGACCGAGGCTTTACTGCACTATACGGGTTGTTCAACGAGCAGGGTAGATACGAGCGCCGAACCTGGCAGTTCAAGCTGCTGCTGGAATTGTTCGCGCCGGACGGCACAGTGTATTTACGCACGACCGATGAGGCGATCAACGTGCTTATCGGAGCGTTGGACACCGACGTGGAATCGGCTCAGGTCGCTGCGGAAACGAAGTTGGCGAACCTGATTCAGCGCGGCAAGCTGTCCGAGGCACAAGGTGTCGCTGAGCACGCCCGGCTACGGACGATCCAGTATGTGGAGACGTTGCGCCGCAAGCTCGATGCGACTCGCCGCGATGTCCGATCAGTTGACTGGGACAGGGAAGTGCCCGACCTGATCGAGGAGGCGTTGAGCCACGTCGAGGCCCGTTTCGTAGCAGAGAACGCGATCCTGACCAACATCACGCGGGCCCGGGACGACAGCGATGACCCGATCCGTAAACGCAAAGCAGCTGATCTCGTACGGATTGTGCGGGAATGCATCCGCCGTCACACGGTGCTTCAAGCCCGGTTGCAGACTGCTGGTGCGACGTTTCGGTCTGAGCAGGACCGGCAGCAATTCTCTGGACCGGCCCGGAAAGCGACAGTGGACCTGTTCGGTCAGTTGCTGCTCCCCACCCTGGGGTTGCCAATCACAGACGCGGCCCAGGTGACCGGCGTGTACTTCCGGGCTGGGACTGGGCTGCGACTGCCTGGGGTGATAAGGCTGGACGGGTTGGTGTCGATGCTGCTGATACCGCCTGTGGAACGTGATGATCTACTCGATGAGATCCTCGAACCTGATCTGGTCCAGGCAGAGGATCCTGCGGTATTCACTGACGATCAGTGGCAGCAGGCTCGGGCGATGCTGGCCGCGTTGGATCGGACTCCGCGCAGGTTATCTGGGCTGCTGGCCGAGGCGCGCAGCGTAGACCCGGGACTGCCGCACCTACTGGCCTTGCATGCAGTGCACGCTTTGGATCCGAACGTGACCAGTGCGCTGCATCAAGGTGATCGGCGGGTGCTGCTGGCCGTCGATGACAGCACCGTGTTGACCGACCCCGAGTTCGGCGGCGCGGACCTGCTCTTGGTGCGTGCCGACCTGGACCCGACTGCACCGGCCGCGACCGTGCCGGCCCAGGCACGGGATGATTCTGCTCGAGGAGATACAGGTCCATGAGCATGTTCGATGATGCCCGGGACGCCGGCCGGCTGATCGCCCTGGGCATGCGCCCGAAACTCATCCCTGATCGGGATCTTGCCTATGCCGACCTGACCCGCCGCTACTTAGAAGATGACGACTTCGCGAGCCTGGTCAACGTGATCGCTGAAGGGCTCGACCTGGCCGTGCTCGGCGTGACCGTCCGGACCGGGATCGTGCTGGCCGCTGCCGAAGGGTCGGTGTTCGAGGTGCGGATGGATGACTACGCCAAACGCGCCTCGCTGACCGGTCGCGGCACCGACAAGGTGCTGCATGGCCTGGCGCATCTGGCCGCTGCAGCCCTGGCCTATCCGCGCCCGGATGACCTGGCCACCGACACCTACGTCGGTCGGGTGGTTGCCGAGGAGGTGGACGGGGTGGTGCGAGAGGCGTGCCGTCTGTTGGATGAGAAAGCGGCTGCGGCTGAGGAGAATCACGACCCGCTCGACGCGGCTCCGGAGCTGGAACGGGCCTGGCGGGCCTACAGCCGCCGCCCGGCCGCCGCCTCGACGAAGGACAACCGGCTGTCGGCGGACTCCACCCTGGGCATCATCAGCAAAGCATTGCGGTTCCTGGCCGAGCAGGGGTTTCTGGTCGCAGTCAACAACACCGGCGGCGGCACGTACCGCACCACGCCCCGCTACCAGATCCAGGTCCGTGAGCTGGCGGCCACTGCTGCGTTCGCGCAACTGCTCAACCTGGGTGTCATCCCGATTACTGATCCGACCGGCAGCCTGCACGCCGTCGCCTCCGAGACCCTGTAACCGGAAGGGCAATCCTGCACATGTATGAACTGTCGCGGGCCAGGCTGTACTCGACCGGCCCGAACGGGGCCCGGTATGAGGACGTGGTGCTGAACCTGCGTGACCTCGGCGCGCCGGTCAGCCGCCCGTCGCAGGATTCCCTGTTCGACACTGATGAGACTGGGCTGCTGCGCCGTCCATCCCCGGCCAGTGTCCTGTTCACAGAGAACGGCAACGGCAAATCGGTACTCATCAAGCTGATCTTCGCGGTGATCCTGCCGGGCAGGCGGCAAGTCGTCGGGTCCAGCAACTCCAGGGTGTTGGAGAATTTCGTGCTGGCCGCTGACGTGGCCCACGTGGCGTTGGAATGGCAGCATGTCCTGACCGGGCAGAAAATCGTTACCGGCAAAGCCTCCGCCTGGCGCGGGCAGGTGGTGTCAGCCGACTCGAACAAGCTCACCGAGGCGTGGTACTCCTTCACGCCCGACGGCGAGTTCACCCTGGACACGTTGCCGTTCGCTGAGAACGGCCGCCGGGTGAGCCTGACCGGGTTCCGGGAACGGCTCACCGACGCCTCAGCTGCGGTCCCGGCCCGCCAGATCGTGTGGGAACAGAGCCAGGGCGCGTGGACCGAGCATTTGGACAACCTCGGCATCGACTCGGAACTGTTCGCCTACCAGCGGCGCATGAACGCAGGAGAAGGTGAAGCTGCTGACGCGTTCACGTTGAAGAACGACCATGCTTTCGTGGACTGGCTGCTCACCGCCGTCACCGACGAGGACGACCCGCGCAACCTCGCCGAAATCCTCGACGGCTACGCCACCACTCTCGCCCAACGGGACAGTCTCATCGCGGAGAAAGACTTCGTGACCGGGGCGCTCGACCTGCTGCACCCGCTCGCTGCCGCCGCCCGCGACCATGACGCCGCCGAGGCGATCTGTCGGGAAGCTGACAGTGACGCGGCCCGGTTCACTGCCGCGATCACCGTGCGGACAGAACAGGAAACGCAGCGACTGGCCCTGATGGAGCAGCAGGCCACCGCCAGCGCGGAGCAGGTCGAGGCAGCTGACCGAGACCAGCGGCGCCTGAACGCGATCACCCTGGAAATGCGCCGCACCCTGGCCTGGCTGGAATTACAGCAAGCCGAAACGCGACGGGCAACGCTGATCGGAGAACGAGACCAAGCCAAGGAGATGCTCGCCGCCTGGCAGGCAACGCCGGTCCTGCTCGGCTACCAGGAAGCGCACGCCGCCGCCGAATCCGTCCGCGACATCGTCGGAGAGGTCGAAACGCAGGCCGCTCCGGCGTTGGCTCGCCGCAACAGCACCGCCCAGCTCCTGGTCCAAGGACTGCTCGCGGTCGCCGCCCGGGCCGACACCGCCACCCAGACCGCGACCGGGCACGCCGCAACCTTGGAGCAGCAGGCCACCCGTGCTGCCGCTGAGGACACAGAGAACACCACCCTGGCGGCGCGAGAAACCACCACCGCTGACGTGTTGCGGAGCCAGATCACGGCCGCCCAGCAGGCCCTGACCCAAGCTGTCACCGACGGACTACTGGCCGCCAGGCAGAAACCGGCCGATGCGGCCACCGCCGCCGAACGCGCGAACGACGACGCTGACGCGCGGGTACAGGTTTCCCGGGCCGAGCAAAACCGGCTCGCCTCCGCACGCACGGCAGCTGACCGCAAGCTGACCGGCGCGGCCTCGGCCGCCAACCAGGCGCACCGGGCCGCCGACCACGCTGCCCGCCTCCACGAGCAGGCCGTCCAGGTCACCGAGGCGTTGCATACCGAAACCCGGCTGGCTGCCTTGCTCGGCACCGAGGAGGTGCTCCTCGACACCGACGCAGGCGCGCTCACCCGACGGCTCGCCGACGTGATCGGTGACACTGAGCAGCGGCTGCTCACACTCCAGATGGCGGAGAAAGCTGACCAGGCGGTGCTCACCGCGCTCGGAACCGGCGGCCTGCTGCCACCACCAGCCGACGTGACGGCTGTGCAGGACACGCTCACCGACGCAGGCATCACCTCCTACACCGGCTGGCAGTACCTGGCCCAGATGCCCGAGCCTGAACGCGACCCCGCCCTGAAGGCCCACCCGCACCTGGTCGACGGAGTGGTCCTCAACGACGCCGCGCAGCTGAACCGGGCCCGGCATGTCCTGACTGACGCCCGGCTGCTGCCGCGTTCCCTCGTCGCGGTCGGTGTCACCGGCACCCTGCACCAGCTCGACACCGCCGCCGCCCCGGACGGGCTCGACTTCCTCGTCACCCCCAACCCTGCCCTGTATGACGAGAACCTCGCCGAGCAGGAACGACAATCCCTGCTCGTCGCCCAGGCCGCCCGCCAGGTCGACATCGACACCCTGACCGGCACCCTTACCCACGATCGAGGCTTGCAACGCCGCCTACAGCAATGGCTGGAGACCTACCCACCCGGCGCGCTCCAGGGTCTCCAGACGGCCCGCGACGAGACGGCAGCCGCCTTCCAGGCCGCGACCGCTGAGCAGGTCAACCGGCAAGCCGAGAAGGATGAACTGGAAGTCGCTGAGCAGGAACTGCGTGACCTGCTCCCTGAACTTGACCGGGTCCTCACCGACGCGCGCCGTCGCCGCGACCAGCTCCGTACCCTCACTAACGAACAGGCCCAGGTCGGTGACTGGACCGACCTGGAGACCGCCGCCCGGGAGAGGGCTGGACGGGCGGAGCGGGCCGCCGACGAAGCCCGAACCCTCGCCGCTGATCTACGCCAGAAAGGGGGAGAAGCGATCCGGCTCGCCGATGACCACAGCCGGATCGCCAACGCCGCCCGGGAAGAAATCGGGGATGTGCTCGGCGGCGGCTCCACCCCGCCTGCTGATACCGCACCGCCAGCACCGGTCAGCGAGCTGCGCGCGGACTACAAGGCAGCCGTGCAGGCCTACAACCAGCAGCAAGTCGGAGTGGACCTGCGCAACCAGCTCGCCGCCGCTGACCGTCGCGAATCAGAAACCCGGAGCGCTATGGAGGCCCTACCCGCACCGGCCCGGGCCACCGCCACGAGCCTGCTCAGCACCCCTGATGGCGGAGACGGGCCATCCCGAACTGCGGCCACCACCCGAACCGAACGGGCAGTCCAAGCCCTCATCCTCCAAGCCGACGAGGCATCCGCCGTAGTGGGCGCGTTGCGGGAACGGTATGAGCAGATGACGCCCCAGGATCGGTCCCTGGAACCGTACGGCCGCCCCCGCGACATTCCCCACGCACAGGAGCTGGTGGAGCGGGTCAGCGCCGACTGGCGGGAGGCCAGCGCCCGGTTAGAGACGGTCAGCGGTGCCTTGGCCACGTTGCAGGGCGACATCAGTGACCTCATCACATTGCGCGACGGGTTCCGTCACATCGCCGAGGTGCTGTCAGCATCGCGACCCAACACGATCGAAGACGGCACCGCCCCGTACCCCGGAACGCTCACCGAAGCCACCACCCGCGGCGACACCGTCCGTCAAGCACTGACCGACGCACGCGCAGTCCTGGACGAGGCCATTCGCGAGCTGCGGAAGGCATCCTCGGCGCTGAACCAGTACGCAGTCGAACCGCGCTTCGACAAAATCAACTCGCCGGTGCAACGACAAATGCGTGCCGTCGCCCAGGACGACCTGCCCACCTACGCAGCCAACTGGGAAACCGCACTGCGCCCACGACTGCGGACCCTCACCGATGACCTGGACCAGATCGACCGACACCGCAGCCAGATAGTGTCCCGCCTGCGGGGCATGGTGGACGGGGCTCTGGCCACCCTGCGCTCCGCTGAACGGCTCAGCGTGCTCCCCGAATCGCTCGGTGAATGGGGTGGCCAGAAATTCCTCCGCATCCAGTTCGACCCCGCCGACCCCGCCACCCTCGACGCCCGGCTCGGGCAGGTAGTAGACGATGCAGCCAAGACCGGTGAACGCACCGACAAGGCGGGCGGTAAACGGGACGGTCTCAGCCTGCTCCTCAAAGGGGTCCGGGCCGCGCTGCCGCGAGGCGTCAAGGTCGACATGCTCAAACCTGACGTGTCCATGCGCGTCGAACGGATCCGCATCGCCGACGTGCAGAACGTCTTCTCCGGCGGTCAGCTGCTCACCGCTGCGATCATCCTCTACTGCACGATGGCTGCACTGCGCGCCAACGACCGCGGCCGCACCCAACGAGGCCACGCCGGAGTGCTGTTTCTGGACAACCCGATCGGTCGCGCCTCAGCCGGATACCTGCTCGACCTGCAACTCGGCGTAGCCCGCTCCCTCGGCGTGCAGCTCATCTACACCACCGGCCTGTTCGACCTCAACGCCCTCTCCGTCTTCCCGCTCATCATCCGGCTCCGCAACGACCGCGACCTGCGGTCGGGCCTCAACCGGCTAACCGTCGATGACGAAATCCGCACCGCACTGCACCCACTCGGCGACCCGGACGGCACCGGCCGGATCCAAGCCGCCAGGCTATACCGGCGCCCGCCCGAACCGGGCCGCTGACATCGACATGACCGAACCTCTCACCCCAGTCGCTGCCCGCGTCGCAGCCGCACTACGTGACTGCCCCCGACAGCGGGTTTACCTCAGCGAACTCTGGACCATCCTCGACCAGGCCGACCCGGCTTCCCGCACCGCCGCCACCCGACGCATGCTCCTGGACCGGATCCTCACCGAACTTGCCCAAGCCCACACCCTCGACCTGCCTTCACCCCGGTCCTACGACCGAACCGCAAAGCCGCACCTGCCGCGCTTCATCAACCGAACCGTCGACCCGAAACCGGCCCCGACCGTCCGGCGGCCCGCCATCTGGCATCCCTCACTCGCCTGGGTCGCAGACGCAACCGTCACCCCGACCCAACGAGACCACCTCGAAACCGTCAACCAGTGGCTCCACACCAACCGCGACGACCTGATCGTGCCCCTACGCGAACGATCCCTCGACATCTTCGGCACCGAAAAAACACTCGACCGACTCCTTCCGACCAGCCTGTTCGCCCCCGACCGGCTCGCCCTCGACCTGCTCCGCACCCGCCGTTCCCGCGTCCGTTTCACCACCGAACACATCGGAAACGGCGACGGGCTGCTCATCGTGGAGAACAGCGACACCTTCGACTCGCTCACCACCGCCCTCCGCCACCACAACCAGCACGACATCGGCGTCATCGGCTGGGGAGCCGGAGCAGCATTCGAAGCCAGCGTCCTGTCCATCCCACTGCTGCCACGCCCACCCCGGTTCATCACCTACTTCGGAGACCTCGACGACAAAGGGCTCCGCATCCCCGCCAACGCTCACACGCTCGCTGCACGCGACAACCTTCCACCCATCCGGCCCGCCATAGGCCTCTACGACGCGCTGCTGCGACTCGGCCGACCCGCCGCCGGGCAACGCCGCCTCACTGACACGACCGCGACTGAGGTAACCGTCTGGCTCGACGCCCAGCATCGAGCCGCCGCCGCCGCGCACCTCACGGGAGGTACTCGACTCGCCCAAGAAGCCGTCGGCCTGGCCCACCTACTCCGCCACGACGACTGGCTTGCCGACCTGGTCTTCTGAAACGGCTCCGCTGTTGGCTGCATCGGGGGCAGGTCGGCTCGGATGTGCGCGCGCAATCTCTGGCGCCCTCCGACACTCGACCTCGGTGCGACGGGCCGGTTCGCGCGTTCCCGGACCGGGATCAGCACGTGAGTTCGGCTCCTCTAGCCGGCTGCCGAGGTCAGGGACGTCGCTAGCCCGGGGCTTTCATGAACGCGGCGCGTTGATCAACTGAAAAGTGCTCCAGGCCAACGAGAATCGGGGATGTCGAGTCACCAGTTCTGTCAGCCTTGGAGCACCTTCATGGTGAAGAATATCG
>JALYVK010000113.1 GCA_030853265.1 Actinomycetota bacterium | reverse complement strand
GCGCTGCTCGCCGCCCGGGCCGGCGGCGAACTCTCGGCCGGCGGCCGGCCGCTACCTGCGCTGAGCGGCTGGCGGATCCCCGAACGGCGGCGGATCGCGGTGGCCGCGGCGATCGTGGCACTGCTGGTCTCCAACCTGCTGACCGACGCCCGGTTCCTGCATCGCTGGTCACAGAATCCCTCGAAGAAATATGTCGATACCCTGACCGCGTCGGTGCGGACGGCCGGCCCGGGAGTGAATCTGTGGGACGGCCAGGTACCGCAGTCGGTGCTGACCTTCCTGTCCAGCGGCAACCACATTTCCGACGTGCTGCGGCTGGCCGGCGTGCCGGCTCAGTTCGAGCAGCCCGGCTCTGACCCGATGATCGTCAAGGCGGACGGGACGCTCGCGCCCGCCGGCCTGTTCGCGGTGGCCAAGGCCGTGCAGAAACCGCACACCGCATGCACGCTGCTCATCCAAGGCACCGGCACCTGGATCATCCCGTTGTCCAGCACCCCGGCGGTCAACGAATACTTCGTCAAAATCAGCTACTTCCAGCAGAAGCCGTCAATCCTGAACATTGCCCTACACGGTCCAGCCGGCGTCCTGATCGAGCCGGTCGGTGGCCAGCGAACCCAGTTGAACGACCGGCTCGGCAACGTCTACTTCCGGTTGCCGCTGGGCAGCCCGCGCAGCCTGGTCGTCCAGAGCGACAACCTGGATTCCAATATCTGCATCGGTGACGTCTCGCTCGGCGTCCCGTTCGCCCTGCAGGGAAAGTGACGATGGCCGACTCCGCCCGTCCGGCTCAGCGCTTCGACGCCCTCGACGGCATGCGCGCGCTGGCCTGCTACGCCGTGATGGCCACTCACGTCGGCTTCGAGACGGCCCGCTCGTTCGGGACCTCGCCGCTGGCACCCTGGCTGGCTCGCCTCGATGCCTCGGTACCGATCTTCCTGATGCTGTCAGGGTTCCTGCTGTACCGGCCGTTCGTGGTGCGGGCGCTGCGCGGCCAGCAACCGAGCAGCGTCGTTGACTTCTACTGGCGGCGGGCGGTCCGGGTACTGCCGGCCTGCTGGCTGACCACCATCGTCACGCTGGGCGTGCTGAGTACCCGCTCGGCCAGCCCGCGCGATTGGCTGGCCTACCTGAGCCTCACCCAGATCTATAACAAGCACGACCTCGATCCGTCGTTGAGCCACCTGTGGACGCTGGTGGTCGAGGTGTCCTTCTACGCCGTGCTGCCGGTGATCGCGCTCAGCCTGCGTGGCCGAATCAGGAGCGCCGACAGCATCCTGCGCCGCCAATGTGCCTTGCTGGCCGGGCTATTCCTGGCCTGTATCGGCTGGCAGGCGTTGGCCTTCCAGGTGCCGGCGCTGGGGCTGACCGCGACCAGTTGGCTGCCTGGCACCATCGACTGGTTCGCGCTCGGGATGTTCCTGGCGGTGCTGTCGGCGATGCCCGCCGAGTGCACCGCGCTACCTCGGTTGCGCTCGGTGCTCAGCCAGTGGGCGGGCTCCCCCGGCCTGTGCTGGACGCTGGCGCTCGGGCTGTTCTGGTTCGTCACGTTGCCGCTGGGTGGACCGCTGGACCTCGCCGAGCCGACCGCCTGGCAGCACATCAGCAAGAACGTGATCGAGGGCGTGCTGGTCTTCTTCATGATGCTGCCGCTGACCCTCGGCCGGCCGGGGTTGATCTGGCAGGTGCTGGGCAACCGGGTGGCGCGCTTCCTCGGCGAGATCTCCTACGGGGTCTACCTCTGGCACCTACCGATGCTGATCCTGCTGCAGCGTGAATTCAAGCTGCCTATCTTTCAAGGCCATTACTGGGAATTCTTCCTGCTCACCGCGGTGTCCGCCACGATGCTCGGCACGCTGTCCTGGTACCTGTTCGAACGGCCGCTGCTGCGCAGGTTCTCCCGGCCGTCCTGGCGTAGCCAGCCCGAACCGGCCGCCAGCAAGCAGATCCCGATCACGCACAGCGCCTGAACCCAGCCGGCACCGGCCAGCGGATCGGCCTTGCCGCTGGGATGCCAGGCATCGGCTAGCCCGGCCAGCAGGATCGGGATTGCCGTGGCCCACCAGGCAATCGCGCGCCGCCATCGACTTGCCAGCCAGCAGCAGCCGAGCACCACCGCCGCGATCAGCAGCCCCGCCAGACCCGCCAGCAGGACCGAGCCGACCAGCGCCAACCCGGCGAACCAGTTGGCACCGGCGGCTCGCTCGGCCAGCGCGGGCTGCTCGCTCGAGCCTCGTCGGAGGAAGGCCAGCGCCAGCAGCCCGAGGGCGGCCAGCAACCCGACCAGCAACCCGATCTCGAACCCGGTCTGGGGTGCGTAGCTCAGCGTGATGGTGCCGACCGTCCCGGCCGGTACCTGCCAGCCCTGCTGCCAGCCGTCCAGCCGGACCGGCTTCAGCCGGTGGCCGCCGATGCTTGCCTGCCAGCCGTCGTTGAAGTTTTCCCTGACCACCAGGAACGATGCGGCACTGGCCGCGACCTGCACGGTGCGCTTGGTCGCACCCCAGGTCCGGGCGGTGGCGGTACCGGCGGTCGGCGCGCTGCCGACCTGCAGGCCAGGACGGGCCAGCGTGAGGCTGGCCGGGCTGGCGGTGGCGCTGCTGGTCAGCCGCACCTCGTGCCGGCCGGCGGCCAGCGTCAGCGCCGAATCGGCGCACGAGCTGGCGGTGATCGGCTGGCCGGTCAGCAGCTGCTGGCGGGTGGCGCTGGCCCGCAGCGCGGTCGGCACCCCGTCCACCTGCAGCGACAGCCCGGCCGAGCAGTCCAGCTGGATCGGGGATTTTGAGGCGGCCTGGGCTACCCCGTTGATGGAGATCTCGCTTATCCCAGCTGGCAATAACCGCGGTGGGCCGTAGATGGTGCTGGTGCTGGAGCGAAGGGCTGCCCGCAGTACGGTGATCTTCACGGTACGACTGACTACCGGCTCGGGCAGCACCAGCAGCCCGCTCGCGGGTACCGCCAGCGCCCAGTGCCGTTTGGCCGCGGTGACCTCGACCCGTTCCGGCCGGGCGATCGGCGCTGTGTTGTCGACGGTCAGCGCCAGGGTGGCGATCGAGCGGGGCGCGCCGAGAGTCAGCGTCAGCGACGGTTGCTGATCCCCTGGCGCGGCAACCCAACTGGTTGCCGGGTCGCCGTCCACCGCGGCGCCGGCCCGCTCGCGCGGGTCGGGGTTGTCCACCGATGAGGCCACCGCACGCACCGTGCGGCCGGCGTCGAGTAGCGCGTCGAGCGCAGCACCACCGTGCGGCGTCACCGTCGCCGTCACCGCGTAGTCCTGCCGGGCAGCCAGCTCGAACGTCCGGTCGAGCACGCCGTCGCTCTCGCCGGTGGCGGCGAAGGTCGGATCGCAGGCAGCCCGGCCGGCCACCGTCAGGCAACCGGGCCGACCGCCGGGCTCCACCGCGAACGCCAGCAGGTCCGGCGTGCCGGTTCCGGTCGGCACCACCAGGGTCCGGGTCGGCGTGAGATCGGGTAACGCGAGGGTGGCGATGCCGACCGAGCTGGTACCGGAGGTCGCGGCCAGCACCGTCAGCCTGATCGACTGGGTGGCCCCGGCCGGCAGCTGGACCAGCTGCTCGAACGGGCTCGGCGTCACGTCGGTGTCGCGGCTCGCGGTATCGGTGGTGATCCGGATCCGGCTCGGGTAGCCGCCCAGGTTCGGCGCAAACGCGAGCTGGACGGTACTGCCCGCGAGCGGCTGACTGAGCCGCACCGCCAGCCACTGGCCGACCGGGCCAGCGAAGGAACTGCTCTCCCAGGCAGTGGCCGGGTCGCCGTCGATGGCCGACCAGGGCTGGTGTGAGACCCCCGCGTTGACCAGCGCCCCGGCATCGGCACCGGAGGAGGAGGCCTGCACATCGATCACCCCGCCGCCGTACGCGACCGTGCTCAGCGTCCCCGGCGAATCTGGCAGGTAGTCGTGTTCGGCGCGCGGCAGCCGGAACGGCTGATCGGCCGTCAGCGTCGCCGAGGCAGCACCGGCCTGCCCGAAGGACGCCTCCCGGCGGGCGATGCCGTCGGTTGCGATCGAGATTGGCGCGGCCAGCCCTGCCGAACGCGCGTCGGCGCCGAACAGCACCGGGGTGCTCGGCGCTATCCCGGCGCCGACCAGGGTGCCGAGCTGGTCGGCCGAGCCGGTGGCGGTGACCGCCGAACCGGCCGGCAGCAGGCCCACCTCACCCGACCAGCCGGGCACGCTGTAGACCTGCACCGCGGGCCAATCGGTACGCGCCCCCAGGTCGACCAGCCGCGCCGGGATGCTGGGGATGCCGGCCGGTGGGCCGAACGAGGCCGCCAGCTTCAGGCCGCCGGTCGCGGCGATGGTGGCATGGACGAAGGCCAGGTCGGTCGCGCCGAACGCGCCGGTGTCGAGGTCGTTGCGCACGACCAGGTAACGGATGCCGGCCCGGGCGAGCAGCGCCGGCAGCGCCTCGTCGCGCTGGCCGGCCGCGATCCGCGAGGACAGGTCATCGAGCAGCCTGATGTAGCCGGCCGGAGTCAGCGGGATGCCGTCACGCACCGTCCAGGGCCCGGTCGCGACCGGTTGCAGCGCGTCGTCCACGGTCGAACCCCACAGGTAGGTCGGCCGGCTGGCACCGGGCACCACCAGAGCCCGGCTGGCCCCCTGATGGCTGCCCAGCCAGGAACCGGCCTGTTGCCACCAGCTCGCCTCGGTCACCGAACGGGGTTGCGGGATAAGGTCATTCGCGATCGCCGGGCTGATCGACAGGGTGCCGATCGCCAGCACCAGAATCAGTGCCACCGGGCGCGCCTGCACGGTGATCGACCGCCAGCGCAGCTGGGCCGGTACCCGGAGCCGGCTGAGCAGGTGGCCGGCCCCGATCGCGATCGGCAGCCGGATCAGCGGATCGAACTTGTGCACGTTGCGGAAGGCGTTGAGCGGGCCGTCCAGCAGCGTGCGCATCGTCGAGCCGGCCGGCGGCCCGACGGTGGCGACGTAGCCCATGGTGACCAGCACCAGCCCGAGCACCAGGCAGCCGCGCCAGAAAAGCCGGTTCGGCAGGTCCCGACGACCCAGCCCGGACAGGCCGATCGCGGCCACCGCGGTGGTTGCCACCACGACCGCGGGCACCGAGACCAGGATCCAGCCACCGGGCCAGACGCTCGGCCCGAGATAGGCCTGCCAGTGATCCGCCCCGCGCAGCGAGGCGATCAGGCTGGTGATCCCGGTGGTGACCTGGCTGGACTCGATCCAGTCCAGGAACGGCGGGCTGTACCGGCCGAGCAGGCCGAGCGGGATTGCCCACCAAGCACAAGACAGAACCACCGCGAGGCCGAACCAGCTCAGCAACGCCCGGCGGCGCGGGCCGGGCTGCCGGGTCAGTAGCCAGAGCACCGGCACCGGCAGGATGGCCAGCGTCGCGGCGGCGTTTACCCCGCCGGCAAAAAGCAAAGCAACTCCGGCCAGCGCGGCGGCCCGGCGCGGCGAGCCACGGTTGGCCCCGATGACGAGCGGGATCAGCACCCACGGCAGCACCACCGCCGGCATCAGCTCGGAGGAGATCGAGCCGAGTTCGCTGAGCACCCGGGGCGCCAGTGCGTAGATCAGGCCGGCGGCCACCTTCGGCCAGAACGCGGTGGTGCCGAGCAACCGGGCCAGCCGAACCGCGCCGAGGAATGCCACGATCAGCAGAGCCGATTCCCAGCCGCGCTGCACCACCCAGGCCGGCAACCCGGCCAGCTTGCCGAGCGCGAAGAACGGCCCCATCGGGAACAGGTAGCCATAGGCCTGGTTCTGCAGCTGGCCGGCCGCGCCGAGTGGATCCCACAGGGTCAGCGACCGGTGCAGAAAGCGGACCGGGTCGACCACCAGGTCGAGCTTGGTGTCCGGCGCGGTCCGGCCGGCGCTCTGGGCGAAGACCAGGATCGCCAGGCCGAGGCTCAGGGTGGCCAGCCGCAGCCGCTGCACCGCCAGTGGCAGCACGCCGGCTTCCACCGGCCGCGTCGTTGCTGGCTTCGTTGCGGTCGCCGTTGTCGGAGTCGTCATCGCGCCGTCATCGGCGCCGCAGGATCAGCACAAGGTTCCAGAGCACGACCTCTCGCAGCACCGGAACCCGCACCAGCCACCAGGCCCAGCGTGGGTGATAGCGCGGAAGGGCCGCTACCAGCTCGACGTCCGGATGGCTGTTGGCCCACCGCAGCGCCTGGCTCACCCGGTAGCCGAACAGCGTTTCGCCATAAGCATTCTTGGGTTGGTGGCCGCTCCTGCGGGCATAGCGCCGGCGCGCGTAGCCACCGCCCAGGTAGTGCCAGGGCGCGGTCTCATGCCCGCCCCAGGGTGAGAACCACGGCGTGAAGGAGATGAAGATGGTGCCGCCCGGCCTGGTCACCCGGGCCAGCTCGTCGGCCATCAACCAGGGCCGGCGCAGGTGCTCGATCACGTTCGAGCTGTAGGCCAAGTCCACCGAGCCGGACCGGATCGGCAGCGCCTCGCCGGAGGCACACAGTCCGAAGATCTCGGCCGGCAGGTCGGAGCTGACATCGAGCTCCACCCCGATATAGCTGGCCCCGGCCCGCTGGAAGGCCCGGCCGAAGTAGCCCGGCCCACCGCCGACGTCCAGCACCGTCGCGCCGGCCAACTGCACCCAGCCGGCCAGCTGCTGAACCGAATCCTCCGCAAGGGTGGAGTAAAAGGCCGCCGGATCGGACTGCTCACGCAAAAACCGACGAAACAACCTTATGGATCGTCCCAGCGTCGCCTGTTGCTGGACGGGACGGACAGATCGCACCGGCGAACCGTACCCGGCCCGACTGTGTCCGCCCCGAAGGCACCTCGGCCGGCACCATCCTGGGCTACTCTCCGGTAACACGCAGCCCTAGCCCAGTAGCACGCCGTCCAGCCGAGTAGCACGCCGTCCAGCCCAGTCGAACCTGCCGAGGAGCACATGGCGCAGCCAGCACGCCAGCCACGTCGCATCGTGTTCCTGGTCTGGCGCGACACCGCCCACCCCGAGGGCGGTGGTTCGGAGGTCTACGTCGAGCACATGGCGCGCTGGCTCGCTGCGACCGGCCACCAGGTGACGATCTGCTGCGCCCGGCACGACAACGCCCCGGCCGACGAGCTTCGCGACGGCGTCCGGTTCCGCCGCCGGGGCGGCTGGCTGTCGGTGTACCCGCGCGGGCTGGGCTACCTGCTCGGACGCGACGGCCGGCGCGCCGACGTGGTGGTCGACGTCCACAACGGCCTGCCGTTCGCCAGCCCGCTGGTCCGTCGGCGGGGCGTCCGGGTGCTGGTCCATCACGTACACCGGGAGCAGTGGCAGATCATCTATCCCGGCCTACTCGGCACGCTGGGCTGGTGGGTCGAGTCCTGGCTGGCACCGCGGCTCTACCGGCGCAACCGCTACCTGACCGTGTCGGAGTCCTCCCGCCACGATCTGGTCGGCCTGGGCGTGTCGGCCGACCGGATCTCGGTGGTCTGCAACGGCATCGACGTGCCGCACCCGTCCCGGCTGCTGCCCCGCTCGACCACCCCGCGAATCTGTGTACTCGGCCGGCTGGTCCCGCACAAGCAGGTGGAACACGCCCTGCAGGTGCTGGCCCGGCTCGCCGGCGAACTGCCCGAGCTACGGCTGGACGTGATCGGCGAGGGCTGGTGGCACGAGGACCTGAGCCGGGTAGCCGCCGAACTCGGGGTGAGCGACCGGGTCGTGTTTCACGGCCAGGTGTCCGAGCGGACCCGCGACGCGCTGCTCGATGCCAGCTGGCTGATGCTGGTGCCCTCGATCAAGGAAGGCTGGGGGATCGCCATCATGGAGGCGGCCGCCCGCTCGGTGCCGGCGATCGCCTATCGGTTCGCCGGTGGCGTCACCGAATCCATCGTGGACGGTGAGACCGGCCTGCTGGTGGCCGACCTGGACGAGCTGACCAACCGGACCCGGGAGTTGCTGGCCGACACCGAGGCCCGGCTGGCGATGGGCAAGCAGGCGCGGGAGCGGGCGCAGAACTTCGACTGGCAATCCTCGGCGGCGCAGTTCGAACAGCTGCTCTTCGACTAGCCGTCGCTCAAGCGAGTAGAAGCTCAGCGTTTGGAAGCTCAGCGTTTTAGAAGCTCAGCGGTTGCCGTAGTTGACGATCTGTACGGCCGCCGGATTGTGCTTCGGGGCCGCGGTATTCGCCGAAACCACCCCGGCAACCGCGACGCCGGCCAGCCCCGCGCCGATAACGGCGGAGAGCACCAGCGAGATCAGCTTGCCCACTATTCGTCCTCCGGTCTGAACCTCGCAACCGAGGTTACCGGCGAGTGTAGCAAGCGCCGGCCGGCAAAACCGGCCTTCAGGCAGACCGCCACAGCAATCAGCAGGGCGACCAGCAGGTCGCCGCCAATGACCAGCCAGCGGCGCAGCGTGCTGTGCCGGATCTCCTCGATCGGGCCGGGCACCCGGTACAGGCTCACCGCGGCTCCGCGGGTCACCGGTTGCAGCCCGCTCAGGTCGGGCAGCGCCGGCCCTGGCGTGCCGGCTTCGACCACCACCCAGCCGATCCCCCGGGCCGCGAGCGCCGCCGCCAGCTGGGCGGGACGGCTACCCAGGCCGTCGCGGCTCAGCAACGCGCCGACCGCCGCCGCCGTCCGATCCTCGCCGGACAGTGCCAGGC
>JALYVK010000058.1 GCA_030853265.1 Actinomycetota bacterium | reverse complement strand
CGGTGCATCAGCCCACCGGACGAGCACTGCCGGTGCTGCCCGAGGTGTCGGCGGGTTGGCACGGCCAGCCCGGCTTGCGCGGCCACCGGATCAGCGGCGGATCGGACTGGTCGAGTGCGTTCGAGCCGGTCGAGAGTTCGGCTACCGAGCAGTCGATCCGCCTGGACGCGGCCGATCCGGCGCGCGGGTTGTCGTTGCGGACCGAGTTTGAGGCAGTGCCCGGTGGCGCGCTGCGGATCCGGCACACGGTGACCAACCAGGCCGCCGAACCGTTCGTGGTGGACGGCCTGGACGTTATGGTGCCGGTGCCGGACCGGGTGGGCGAGATCCTGGACCTGACCGGACGGTGGGGCCGCGAGCGGTCACCGCAACGACATCCGGTCCGCGACGGAGTCTGGCTGCGGGAGGGCCGCACCGGCCGGCCTGGGCCCGAGTCGGCGACCGTGCTGTGCCTCGGAACCGCCGGCTTCGGCTTCGGCACCGGCGAGGTCTGGGGGGTGCACCTGGCCTGGAGCGG
The DNA here is from genome assembly GCA_030853265.1 of Actinomycetota bacterium. GTDB lineage: Bacteria > Actinomycetota > Actinomycetes > Mycobacteriales > Jatrophihabitantaceae > Jatrophihabitans_A. The sequence continues at coordinate 25,137 of JALYVK010000058.1, read as the reverse complement.
CAACTCGCGGCACTTCGTCGAGCGGTTGCCGGCCGGCCTGACCGTGCTCGGCGCCGGCGAGCTGCTGCTGCCCGGCGAGGTCATCCTGGTCGAGGGCGATTCCTACGCCACACCCTGGGTGTTCGTGGCCGCCTCCGACTGCGGCTTGGACGGGCTGGCAGCCCAGTTCCACCAGTACCTGCGCGCGCAGCCGGCACACCCACCGGCGCCCCGGCCGGTGGTCTGCAACGTGTGGGAGGCGGTCTACTTCGACCACGACCTGGGCCGGCTGACCGCGCTGGCCGAGTACGCGGCGGGCATCGGGATCGAGCGGTTCGTCCTCGACGACGGCTGGTTCTCCTCGCGCCGCGACGACAGTTCAGGCCTCGGCGACTGGACGGTCTCGGCGGTGGCCTGGCCGACCGGGCTCGCCCCGATCATCGAGCGGGTGCGGGCATTGGGCATGCGGTTCGGGTTGTGGTTCGAGCCCGAGATGGTCAACGCCGATTCCGAGCTCTATCGGGCCCACCCGGACTGGGTGTTGGGGGTGCCCGGCCGGCCGACGCCGGAGTTCCGCAACCAGCTGGTGCTGGACCTCGGCCGGGCGGAGGTTCGCGATCACCTGTTCGACCAAATCGACGCGGTGCTCGGCGCGCACGCCATCGACTTCGTCAAGTGGGACCACAATCGCGCGCTGGCCGACGGGGCGAGCGGCCTACGGCATGGCGCGCCGGGCGTGCATGCCCAGACGCTTGGCTTCTACGACCTGCTCGACCGGCTACGCGCTGCCCATCCCGGGGTCGAATGGGAAAGTTGCGCCTCCGGCGGCGGCCGGATCGACCTCGGCGTGCTGCAGCGCAGCGAGCGGGTCTGGACCTCCGACATGACCGATGCGCTGTCCCGCCAGCTGATCCAGCGCTGGACGTCCCAGCTGGTGCCCCCGGAATACCTCGGCGCACATGTCAGCGCGCCGACCAACCACCAGACCGGCCGGCAGCTGAGCCTGGACTTCCGCGCCGCCACCGCCTTCTTCGCAGACTTCGGCGTCGAGTGGGACATCACCGCTGCCACCGACGCCGAACGCGGCCGGCTGGCCGACTGGATCGCGCTCTACAAGCAGCACCGCGGCCTGTTGCACGGCGGCCGGATGGTGCGGGTGGACTCGGCCGAGGACGCGCACTGGAGCTACGGGGTGCGGGCGCACGACCGGTCCGAGGCGGTAATGGCCTACGTCCAACTGGACGAGACGGTGCACGACCCGGCGCCGTTCCTGGTGCCGGGCCTGGATCCGAACCGGCGCTACCTGGCCCGCGAGATCGCGCCGCCGGCCTACCCGGAACTCGCGGATGGCCGCTGGCGAGGCGAAGGCCTCGAGTTGTCCGGAGCGGTGCTGGCCTTCCTCGGCCTGCCTGCGCCGCAACGGCAACCGCTGAGCTCGTTACTGATTCACCTGCGGGCGCTGTGAACGGCACCGACGGTCGGTGCCAGCTCTCCCCGATCCGAAAGCGTAGGTTTGCCTGATGCTTGCGAGCCAGCGGCTGAACATGATCCTGGACGACATCCGTCGTACCGGCGCCGTCCGCGTGCAGGACCTCACCGCGCGCCTCGGCGTGTCGGACATGACGATCCGCCGCGACCTGCAGCAACTCACCGACAACGGGCTGATCTACAAGGTGCACGGCGGGGCGGTGCTCCGGCTGGATTCCTCGGTCGAGCCCGGCTTCGAGGCCAAGGCCAAGCTGGAGCTGCCGGCCAAGTCGGCGATCGCCAGGGCTGCGGCCGAGCTGATCCGCCCGGGTACCGCGATCGCGCTGTCGGCCGGCACCACGACCTGGAACATGGCCTCGCTGGTGGCCAAGATCCCCGGCCTGACCATCGTGACCAACTCGACCACAGTGGCTGACCTGATCGCCAATACCCCTGGTGTCACTGATCAAACGTTGATCCTCACCGGCGGCGTGCGTACCCCGAGCGCTGCCCTGGTCGGGCCGGTGGCCGATCTGAGCCTGCGCAGCCTGCACGTCGATCAGCTGTTCCTCGGTGCGCACGGGATGCACACCAGCGCCGGCTTCACCACGCCGAACCTCGCCGAGGCCGAGACCAACCGGACCTTGATCGACTGCGCGACCCAGGTGATCGTCTGCGCCGACTCGACCAAGTGGGGCTCGGTCGGCCTGGCGTCCTTCGGCGCGCTGTCGGCGGCACACGTGCTGGTCACCGACGACGGCCTGAGCGCCGAGGCCACCGAGGTGCTGATCGACCGGGTCGGGCTGCTCAAGATCGCGCGCGCCGAGCGGGATTCCGACAGCCCGACCGGGCTGGGCTGACCTCCGCTCAACGCTGCCGGTCGGGGCTACCGTTCGGTACTGAGCTGGTTGGCTTCCCGGATCGCCTGGACGACCTCGTCCAGCACCTGGCTCATCTGGAAGTCCTTCGGGGTGAACACCCGGGCCACCCCGAGCGTGCGTAGCCGGGCCGCGTCGGCGTCCGGCACGATGCCACCGACCACCAGCGGGACGTCGTCCAGGCCGGCCGCGCGCATCCCGTCCAGCACGTCCGGAACCACCGACAGGTGCGAGCCGGACAGCACCGACAGGCCCACCACGTGCACGTCCTCCTCGACCGCGGCGGCCACGATCTGGGCCGGCGTCAGCCGGATCCCGGAGTAGATCACCTCGAAACCGGCGTCCCGGGCCCGGACCGCGATCTGCTCGGCGCCGTTGGAGTGCCCGTCCAGGCCGGGCTTGCCGACCAGGAACTTCAGCCTGCCGCCGAGTTCGGCGCCGGTGCTGCGAACCCGCTCGCGGACCGCGCCCAGCGCGCCGTCCAGACTGTCTCCCCCAGCGGCGCCGGACACCCCGGTCGGCGCGCGAAATTCACCGAACACCTCGCGCAGCGCTCCGGACCACTCGCCGGTGGTCACGCCGGCCCGCGCACAGCGCAGGGTGGCCACCATCAGGTTGGTCTCGGACTCGGCCGCCGCTCGCAGTGCGGCCAGGCTGTCGGTCACCTCATCGTCGTCCCGCTCGGCCCGCCAGGCGATCACCGCCTTCTTAGCGGCCTCCTCGACACCGACATCCACGCTGAGGATCGAGCCGTCGATGTCGGCGGTCAGCGGGTTCGGCTCGGTCTCGGTGAACTTGTTGACGCCGATGATCACGTCCTCGCCTGATTCCATCCGGCGGCGCCGCTGAGCCAGCGAGGAGACCAGCGCGGACTTCAGGTAGCCCGACTCCACCGCCGCGATCGCACCACCCAGTTCGAGCACCTTCTCGACCTCGGCCCGGGCCCCCTCGGCGATCTCGGCAACCTTGGCCTCGATCACCACCGATCCCTCGAAGATGTCGGCATATTCCAGCAGGTCAGTCTCGAACGCGAGCACCTGCTGCATCCGCAGCGACCACTGCTGATCCCACGGCCGGGGCAGGCCGAGCGCCTCGTTCCAGGCCGGCAGCTGCACCGCGCGGGCCCGGGCGTCCTTAGACAGGGTGACCGCGAGCATCTCGATCAGGATCCGGGTGACGTTGTTCTCCGGCTGCGCCTCGGTCAGGCCGAGCGAGTTCACCTGTACGCCGTAACGCAATCGCCGCTGTTTGGCGTCGGTGACCCCGTACCGCTCGGCGGTGATCTCGTCCCACAGTCGGCCGAAGGCCCGCATCTTGCACATCTCTTCGATGAACCGGACGCCGGCGTTGACGAAGAACGAGATCCGCCCGACCACCTCACCGAACTTCTCCGGCGGCACCTGACCCGAGTCGCGCACCGAGTCCAGCACCGCGATTGCCGTGCACAGAGCGAAGGAAACTTCCTGGACGGGGGTGGCCCCGGCCTCCTGCAGGTGATAGCTGCAGATGTTGATCGGGTTCCACTTGGGCACCTCGCTGACCGTGTAGGCGATCAGGTCGGTGATCAGCCGCAGCGACGGCCCGGGCGGGAAGATGAACGTCCCGCGCGAGAGGTACTCCTTGACGATGTCGTTCTGGGTGGTGCCGGTCAGCATCGCCCGCGCCTGGGCCGGATCGAGGCCGGCGGCCTCGGCGTGCTCCTCGGCCACCACCAGGTACAGCGCGAGCAGCCACATGGCCGGCGCGTTGATGGTCATCGAGGTGTTCATCTGCTCGAGCGGGATGCCCTCGAACAGGGTGCGCAGGTCACCCAGGTGCGCGATCGGGACGCCCACCTTGCCGACCTCGCCCCGGGCCAGTTCGGCGTCCGGGTCATAGCCGGTCTGGGTGGGCAGGTCGAAGGCGACCGACAGGCCGGTCTGGCCCTTGGAGAGGTTGCGCCGATACAGGGCGTTGGATTCGGCCGGGCTGGAATGCCCGGCGTAGGTCCGCATCACCCACGGTCTGTCGCGTTCGCTGCTGGCCATCGGCTGAGTCTGACAGCCCTGGCTACCGGTGAGTAGTCAGGTGTGGCTCAGTTCGCAGCACTTCGCAGCTCAGTTCGCGGCAGTTTCACGGCTCAGTATTCGTAGAAGCCCCGGCCGGTCTTGCGGCCCAGGTCGCCGGCGATGACCATCCGCGACAGCAGTTCCGGCGCCGCGAACTTGCCGTCCCGGGTGTCGTTGTAGATGTTGTCGGTCGCGTTGCGCATGATGTCGACCCCGGTCAGGTCCAGGGTGGCCAGCGGGCCCATCGCGTGCCCGAAGCCCAGCTTGCAGGCGGTGTCGATGTCCTCGGCGGTGGCCACCCCGGTCTCGAGCAGCCGGACCGCCTCGTTGGCCAGCGCCGCGATCAGCCGGGTGGTGACGAAACCGGCCACGTCCCGGTTCACTACGATGCAGGTCTTGCCGACCTGCTCGGCGAAGCCGCGCGCGGTGGCCAGCGTCTCATCCGAGGTCTTGTAACCGCGCACCAGCTCGCACAGCGCCATCATCGGGACCGGCGAGAAGAAGTGGGTGCCGACCACCGACTCCGGACGCTCGGTCGCCGCCGCGATCTGGGTGATCGGGATTGCCGAGGTGTTGGAGGCCAGCACCGCCTCCGGTCGGCAGATCTTGTCGAGCGCGCCGAACAGCTCGCGCTTGACGTCGAGGTTCTCGAAGACCGCCTCGATGACGATGTCGGCGCCGGCGGCGGAGTCGAGGTCGGTGGTGCCGGTGATCCGGCCGAGGGCGGCCTGCACCTCGTCGTCGGTCAGCTTGCCCTTGCTGGCGAACCGGGCCAGCGACTTCTCGATGCCGGCCACGCCGCGCTGGACGGCGGCGTCGCTGACATCGCGCAGCAGCACGTCCAGGCCGGCCACCGCCGAGACCTGGGCGATCCCAGCTCCCATCAACCCGGCGCCGATAACCGTTACCCGCTGTGCCATGGTGGCTGTCTCCTCGTGATCGCCGCGCGGATGCCCCGATAGCCCGGCCCGCGTCCCTTCCGGGACGATATCCCTTCAAGCAGGCTGGCACGCCAGGGAGGTAGCGGATGGGATTCGATCTCGGCCTGCTGCTGTGGGCCGCTGGCATCCTGGTGGTGCTGATGCTGGTGACCCGGTGGGTGTTCAAGCCGTCCCGGCCCCGCACCGGCCGCCCGGAGCACGGCCCGAACGCCAACCTGGGCCTGCTCAGCCCGGTGCTGGCCGACATCGGCCGGAGCGAGGCGCTGCGGGTGAAGAATCTGCTGTCCGAACAAGGCATCCGGTGCTCGCTGTCCCGGTTGGCCCCGGATCGCTACGACGTGCTGGTCTTCAATCGGGACCTAGCCCGAGCCCGCGAGCTGCTGCGGGAATAGCTGCCCGCGTTAGATTAGCCAGATGGCTGTTCATCTGACACGCATCTATACCCGGACCGGCGACGCGGGCACCACCGCGCTCGGTGACATGAGCCGGGTCGCCAAGACCGATGTCCGGGTCGGCGCCTATGCCGACTCGGACGAGACGAACGCCGCGATCGGGGTCGCGCTGGCGCTCGGCGAGCTGGCCGAACCGATCGCCGCGGTGCTTCGGCAGCTGCAGAACGACCTGTTCGACGTCGGAGCCGACCTGTGCACGCCGGTCCAGCCGAATCCGGAGTTCCCGCCGCTGCGGATCACCGAGGCCTACATCGGCCGGTTGGAAGGCTGGTGCGACGAGTTCAACGAGCAGCTGCCGAAGCTGGCCAGCTTCATCCTGCCCGGTGGCAGCCCGGGAGCTGCGTACCTGCACGTCGCCCGTACCGTCGCCCGGCGGGCCGAACGCAGCACCTGGCTGCTGATCGAGGCCGACGCCGAGCACACCAACCCGCTGGCCGCGACCTACCTGAACCGGTTGTCGGACCTGCTGTTCATCCTGGCGCGCTGCGCCAATCCGGGCGGCGACGTGCTGTGGCAACCGGGTGGACCCACCGACAACTGACGGTGGCTGCGGCTCGCTCGTCGGTCGGTCGGTTGACCACGGCTACGCCTAGCTCTCGCCGCCGTCGATAGTCGCCGGATCTCGGGTGTGGCGAGCGACCGCCCTATCCAGCTCTCCGAGCAGTGTGGCGGTAATTCCACCGTCCTCGTCAAGATAGTGGCGTCGGAAGTCAGCGACACCCTCAGCCAACAGCTCCTCAGACCGGGTGCCGCGCATCTTGTTCGAGGGGATCGAGTCGAGCATTCGTGGGATCGACTGAAGCGCCCGCATCGCGCACCAGGAGTCCGAGCCGGACAGCAGACCGCACACCCGAACGACCATCGCGGCAACATGGTCGTAGCTGACGGTGAGCGTGTCATCGTCCTTCCATTGCCCGATCTCGGCAAGACCCTCGCGGTGCAGTAGTTGCGCCAGAGCCGTCAGCGGCCCGGACGCGGCAGGCAAAGCTCCTGTGACCATGCCGGAAGAGTCACCGCCTAGCCGGAAACCATCCCGGACGGCGGCGCAGGCGCCGAACAGCAGGTTGGCCACCTGAGGGTGCGCAAGCCGGTCTGGGTTGACCTGGTCAAGACGGTAGAACGCTGCCGAGGCGAGGTCGAGATTGCCCTTGGACAGGAACTCCCGGATCGTCTGGTCGTCAACCGTGTCGCCGTCCCGCACTCGGTCGGCGACAAAACTGATGATCTTGTAACGGTTATCGCTGACCTTGCGCGTGGCGGCGGCAAATGGCTGCAGATCACGCAGAGCGTCAGCCAGGCTGCGGCGCCGATACCGCTCGGCCAACTGGTCGAGGACCGTGTCTATCACCGGCACGGGCGGAAGGTTCGAGAAGGGTAGCCGCACTGCTGGGTTCCGGTAGTAGCTCTTGAGGATCAGCAACAGGTCATCGGCCCGATAGTCGCGGTATGCCTCGGCAATCAGGACGCCGAGGTGGTCGGTGTCCTGGACGTCGCGAACCAGAGACGCCAGCTCATCACGCCGCTGACGCAGCACAATGGCGTTGAGTTGGCGAGCCAAGGTCGCGGAGTCTGCCTCTGACCGCTTGGATGCACGACGTAGCAGGACCGCGATCAGCACCGTCACGAGGACGCCGGCCGTCGTCGCGACGGCACCCGCGACAGACACCAGAAACCCTGGATCGGTGTAGTCGAAATGGGCTGGCGCGGTCATGAGGGCGCCTCGCTATGCAAGTCAGGCAGCCCAGCCACCCCAACGCGACCATCGCCCAGACGGGCTTCCGCTGTAGTGACGGGGATGTCCAGAAGACAGGGTGATCGCACGTCCTCCAGTCTTACCTATGCATCCGACAATTCGCCGGTGAACCAACCAGGCGTGGCGTTGTGGGACAGTTGTCGCGGTGCCGCCGTACAGCCCGACCGGGGCGGCACGGTCTCAAGCCACCGTCCTACGCTGCGCGCGCGGCAGGGCGTCGATAGCTGAGTCGCCTACGATCACACCGCCGACGAGAGCAGCCGCGCGAGTTCGACCGGCTTGCTGAACATCGGCCAGTGGCCCGAGTCGATATCGACGAAGTCCAGCTGCTTGACCCGAGCGAGCTCGGGCAGGTCACCGGCCTTGATCCAGTCCCGAGCGTCAGCGGGGCTGAATTCGGGGCACACCAGCACGACGGGCACGTCGAACCGCCGCTCGTCCACCAGCCGCACCACGCCCCTGGTCACCGCTTCGGGGACCGGGATCGCGGCAGCCGAGATGCTGCTCCTGGCCGCCTCGTCGAGATCGGCCGAGTCCGGGCCTTCGAAGGAGGCCCAGCCGGGGAACGGCATGACGCCATCCACCGGCTCGAAGAAGTCGGCGTACAGCCCACCGTCGGAGGTCGGGAAGCCACCGATCAGGACGACCTTGGCCACCTTCTCCGGCCTGGCGTCGGCAGCCAACCAGGCCAGGGTGCAGGCGGCGGAATGGCCTACCACCATGAGCTCTCCCGGGCTCGAGTCCACGGCCGCGAGCACCGCGGCGACCTGATCCTCGAGGGTGGCGGCGGTAGCTCCGTCGCCCTGACCCGGCAGGGTGAGCGGCACCGGACGGTGGCCGCTCGCCGCGAGCGCGGGCACGACCTCGTCCCAGGCGGATCCGTCGAGCCACAGGCCAGCAATGAGCAAGATGTCCATAGTCATGAACGCCACGCTAGAGCCAGTTCCGGACGGTCTACTTCCGGTTAGGGTGCCAGGATGCCTAATCTGATCAGGTGTCGACCGACCTCAGCCCGACCGCGCGAGCGCTGCGGGTCCTCGAGATCCTGCAGAACCGGCCGGGCGCGACGGCCGACGAGCTTGCCGAGCGGCTGGGTGTCACGGAGCGGGCCGCGCGTCGGTATATCGGAATCCTTCGAGAGGCCGGCATCCCCGTCGAGTCAGCCCGGGGCCGCTACGGCGGCTACCGGCTCGGGCGCGGGACGAGGCTGCCGCCGGTCCTCTTCACCCAGGCCGAGGCGTTGGGACTGGTGATGGCGGTGCTCGACAGCCAGCCGGCAGCGGTCGACGCCGAGGACCTCGTCGGCGCGGCCCTGGGCAAGGTCATCCGGGCGCTGCCCGAGAGCGTCGGCCGGCAGGCGGCGGCGCTGCGCGAGCACGCATCGGCTGCGCCCGACCGGTACTCCGCCCGGCCGGACCCCGCCACCACCAGCGCGCTCATCACGGCCGTCGCGGCCAGGCGACAGGTGCTGATCAGCTATCGGAGCGAGTCCGGCAACGAGTGGGCGGCCGAGGTGGACCCGTGGGCGGTCGTCGTCCGCTACGGACGCTGGTACCTGCTGTGTCACTCGCACAGCGCGGACGCGATCCGCACCTATCGGCTCGACCGGGTCCGCGCCGTCCAGCAGACCGGGCACGCCTTCGACCCGCCGGACGGCCTCGACCCGGTCGCGGTGTTGGAGCAGAACCTAGGCAGCGGCTGGGAGTTCGCTACCCGGGTGGTGTTCGACGCCCCGCTGGCCGAGGTGGCGCCGTGGATCGGGCCGCCGATGGGGCGGCTGGAGTCACTGGGGGACGGCTGCGTGCTGGTGGGCAGCACGAACAATCCGGCGATGTACGCCCAGGAACGGCTGGCGAGCGTGCCGTTCGCGTTCCGGGTCGAGGGCGGACCGGAACTCCGGGCCGCGGTCGCGACGCTCGCCGCGCGATTCACGAGCGCCTTAGCGGACCGTCCCTGACCAGCTCTGTCCCAGATCGCAGAACCCGCACGGTCGCAGAACCAGCGCGATCTCAAAATCTGGGCGCGGAGGCTTCCAGCCAGGACAGGAAGCCGGTAAGACCATTATCCGGAAAGCCCAAACTCAGATCGTCGCCGTGCAGCCGGCATTCCACGATCATCAGGTTCGGCCGCAACGCCATATCCCGGCTCGGATTCCACTCGCGGGTGGCCACCACTCCGAGTTCGCTCCGGGGCATCCGCATCGCGGCGGTCGGCGAGAAGGACAGCGTCCGGTACCAGATGAACTCATCGCCGGCGTAGCGGCCGACGCCGTTGGCCCAGCGCTGATCGTCCCGCTTGAGCGCCACCGGCAGCCCGCCGGCCGAGGCCACCATCCGGCGCTGATGTACCAGCACCAGCAGCCAGGCCGCCAGCCCACCGACGATGACCAGGCACGCCACGAGCAGGCCGACGTTCTCGACCAGCCTCGTCACCGCGCGCCTCCGTCACCGAACAGTCGGCCCGCCGGCGGCAGGCCGGTAAATCTCTAGAGCTGCTCCCCTGCCGCCCTCAACCGGGACAGTGCCCGGTTCCTGGCGGCTACCGATTCCTCGTCCGTGCTGTCGCCGATCCGTTCCAACGCTTGGCGAGCCCGCGCGGCGTCGATCTCGTCGGCCGACTCGGCCATCTCGGCGAGTACCGAGACACCGTCACCGCGTACCGACAGGAACCCGCCGTGCACGGCAACCCGTTGCTCGACGCCGTCGGCCTGCTGGATGCGGACCAGCCAGCCGGGTTCGAGGGCGCCCAGCAACGGAGCGTGCCCCGGCAGGATGCCGATCTCGCCCTCGGTGGTGCGGGCGTACACCGCGTTGGCCTCGCCGGACCAGATCGGTCGTTCGACCGAGACCAGCTCGACCTGCATGGTGCTATTAGCCATTCGCTCCGCTCCTCGCTCGTACCTCGCTGCGATGCTCACTCACCCGAGCCATTCGCTCCGCTCCTCGCTCGTACCTCGCTGCGATGCTCACTCACCCGAGCCATTCGCTCCGCTCCTCGCTCGGGTTATCCCTTAATTCATAGACAGATCAGGAATTTTTCAGGTCGTGCACGTTCTTCTCGAGATCCTCGATGCCACCACACATGAAGAAGGCCTGCTCCGGGTAGGAGTCGAAGTCACCGGCAGCCAGCCGCTTGAACGCGTCGATGGTCTCCTCGATCGGCACGAAGGACCCCTCGATGCCGGTGAACTGCTTGGCCACAAAGGTGTTCTGCGACAGGAACCGCTCGATTCGGCGGGCCCGTCCGACCAGGATCTTGTCCTCCTCCGACAGCTCGTCGATACCGAGGATCGCGATGATGGACTGCAACTCGTTGTAGCGCTGCAGGATCCGCTTGATCTCCGAGGCGGTGTCGTAGTGCTGCTGGCCGATGTACTGGGCATCCAGGATCCGCGACGTCGAGTCCAGCGGGTCCACCGCCGGGTAGATGCCCTTCTCCGAGATCGGACGGGACAGCACCGTGGTCGCGTCCAGGTGGGCGAACGCGGTGTGCGGGGCCGGGTCGGTGATGTCGTCGGCGGGTACGTAGATCGCCTGCATCGAGGTGATCGAGTGGCCCCGGGTCGAGGTGATCCGCTCCTGCAACTGGCCCATCTCGTCCGCCAGCGTCGGCTGGTAGCCCACCGCGGACGGCATCCGGCCGAGCAGGGTGGACACCTCCGAGCCGGCCTGGGTGAACCGGAAGATGTTGTCGATGAACAGCAGCACGTCCTGGCCCTGCACGTCGCGGAAGTACTCGGCCATCGTGAGTGCCGACAGCGCGACCCGCAGCCGGGTGCCCGGCGGCTCGTCCATCTGGCCGAACACCAGCGCGGTCTTCTCCAGCACGCCGGAGTCGGTCATCTCGGCGATCAGGTCGTTGCCCTCACGGGTCCGCTCGCCGACGCCGGCGAACACCGACACACCACCGAAGTTCTCGGCGACCCGGTAGATCATCTCCTGGATCAGCACCGTCTTGCCGACGCCGGCACCGCCGAACAGGCCGATCTTGCCGCCCACCACGTACGGGGTGAGCAGGTCGATGACCTTGATGCCGGTCCACATCGGCTCGGTCTTGGACTCGAGCTGGTCGAACGGCGGCGGGTCGCGGTGGATCGACCAGCGCTCGGTGAATTCCAGCTCCTTGCCGGCGTCGTCCATCGGCTCGCCGAGGGTGTTGAAGACGTGGCCCTTGGTGATGTCACCGACCGGCACCGAGATAGCGGCGCCGGTGTCGGTGACCTCGGCACCCCGGACCAGGCCGTCGGTCGGCTGCAACGCGATCGCGCGGATCATGTCGTCACCGATGTGCTGGGCGACCTCGAGGGTCAGCGTCTTGGACAGCTCGCCCAGCTCGATCTCGACCTTGAGGGCGTTGAAGATCGCCGGGATGTTGTTGCGCCCGAACTCGACGTCGACAACGGGGCCGATCACCCGCACGACTCGGCCGACGGCCGGAGTCTCGGCGGTCGAGGCGCCGTTGGCCGCACTATCAAGGGTTGTGGTCATCAGTAATCACTTCCTGCGTTTGCGAGGGCATCGGCGCCGCCGACGATCTCGCTGATTTCCTGGGTGATTTCCGCCTGGCGTGCCTGGTTGGCCAGCCGGGTGTAGGTCTTGATCAGGTCGGAGGCGTTGTCCGAAGCCGACTTCATCGCGCGTCGGCGGGCCGCTGATTCCGAGGCCGCCGATTCGAGCAGCGCCGAGAAGATCCGGGCGCTGATGTAGCGGGGAAGCAATGCCGCGAGCAGCTGCTCGGGTTCGGGTTCGAACTCATACGCCGGCGTCGGCCGGTCGGAGCTTTCTTCCAGTTCCGAGGCAGCTTCGGAGGCCTCGTCCAGCCGGACCGGTGACACCTGGACCGCGGTCGGGGTCTGGGTGACCATCGAGTCGAACTTCGTGTAGACCACGTACAGCTCGTCGATGCCGGCCTCGCCGTGCGACTCGCCCTCGCTGGTGGCCAGCAACGCGGCTACCACCGTCTCGGTCGCCGCACGAGCGTCCACGAATTTCGGCTGCTCGGAAAAGCCGGTCCAGCTGTCGGCCACCGGCAACTGCCGGAACCGGTAGAAGCCGACGCCCTTGCGACCGATCACGTAAAGCACCGGTTCGCGGCCGTCTGCGCGCACCTCGGCGGCCAGCTCGTTCGCCTTCTTGATGGCGTTCGCGCTGTACCCACCGGCCAGACCGCGGTCGGAGGTGACCACCAGGATGCCGGTCCGCCGCACGTTCTCGGCACCGGTCAGCAGCGGGTGCTTGAGGGAGGCGTCCTTGCCCAGCGCGGCCAGCGCGCGGGTCAGTTCATCGGCGTAGGGCCGAGCGGCCTTGACCCGGTTCTGGGCCTTGGCGATCCGGGAGGCGGCGATGAGTTCCATCGCCTTGGTGATCTTCTGGGTCGACTGGACAGACTTGATCTGGCGCCGATAAACCCGAAGCTGAGCACCCATCGATCAGGACTTCGCGTCCGCAGCGACGGCGTCGTCGACGCTGTTCACCTTGCGCGGCGCATCTGAGGTGTCATACGTGGCAGGTGCCTGCGAGGAGTACTGGCTCTTGACCTCGGCGACCGCGGCTTCGAGCAGTCCGATGGTGTCGTCCTCGAGCTTGCCGCTGTTGATGATGTTGTCGAAGATCTCCGGCTTGGAGTGCGCGATGTAGTCGTGCAGGGCGGTCTCGAAGGGCCGGACGTCGGCAACCTCGAGATCGTCGAGCTGGCCGGTGGTACCGGCCCAGATCGAGACGACCTCACGCTCGGGCGAGAACGGCGAGGAGGCCGGCTGCTTGAGCAGTTCGACCAGCCGGGAGCCGCGCAGCAGCTGCTGCTGGCTGACCTTGTCCAGGTCCGAACCGAAGGCGGCGAACGCCTCCAGCTCGCGGTACTGGGCCAGGTCCACCCGCAGCCGACCGGCCACTGACTTCATCGCCTTGGTCTGGGCCGAACCGCCGACCCGCGACACCGAGATGCCGACGTTGACGGCCGGCCGGACGCCCGCGTTGAACAGGTCGGTCTCGAGGAAGCACTGGCCGTCGGTGATCGAGATGACGTTGGTCGGGATGTAGGCCGAGACGTCGTTGCCCTTGGTCTCGATGATCGGCAGGCCGGTCATCGAACCGCCGCCGAGCGCGTCGGACAGCTTCGCGCAACGCTCGAGTAGCCGCGAGTGTAGGTAGAACACGTCGCCGGGGTAGGCCTCGCGGCCCGGCGGCCGGCGCAGCAGCAGCGACACCGCGCGGTAGGCCTCGGCCTGCTTGGACAGGTCATCGAACACGATCAGGACGTGCTTGCCGTCATACATCCAGTGCTGGCCGATGGCCGAGCCGGTGTAGGGCGCCAGGTACTTGAAGCCGGCGGAGTCCGAGGCCGGTGCCGCCACGATGGTGGTGTATTCCAGCGCGTCGGCCTCTTCCAGGGTGTTGCGGGCCGCGGCGATGGTCGAGCCCTTCTGGCCGATCGCGACGTAGATGCAGCGAACCTGCTTCTGCGGGTCGCCGGTCTTCCAGTTGTCGCGCTGGTTGATGATCGCGTCCAGAGCAACCGTGGTCTTGCCGGTCTGCCGGTCGCCGATGATCAGCTGGCGCTGGCCGCGGCCGATCGCGGTCATCGCGTCGATGGCCTTGATGCCGGTCAGCAGCGGCTCGCGGACCTCCTTGCGCTGCACCACGGTGGGCGCCTGCAGCTCCAGCGCGCGCCGCTCGGTGGTGGCGACCTCGCCGAGGCCGTCGATCGGCACGCCGAGCGGGTTGACGACCCGGCCGAGGAAGGCATCGCCGACCGGCACAGACAGCACCTCGCCGGTCCGCTTGACCTGCTGGCCCTCTTCGATCTTGGAGGCGTCACCCAGGATCACCACACCGATGTCGCGGACGTCGAGGTTCAGCGCCAGGCCCAGCGTGCCGCCCTCGAATTCCAGCAGCTCGTTGGTCATGCAACTGGGCAGGCCCTCGACGTGGGCGATTCCGTCGCCGGTGTCGGACACGACGCCGACCTCCTCGCGGGAGGCCTCCGGGGAGTACGAGGACACATAGCCCTCGAGCGCGCTCCGGATCTCGTCGGCGGAGATCGTCAGCTCAGCCATCTTGGTTCCTCAATCTCGATCTTCGGGTAAGTAGCTATCGGTAATGGTGGGTCAGCCGGCGAACGCGGCGCGGGCTTGGGCTAGCCGGGTGGCGACCGTGCCGTCGATGACCTCGTCGCCCACCCGGACGACCAGGCCGCCGCGGACCCGCTCGTCGACCGCGCTGCGGACGCTGATCGGCCGGCCGTAGAGCCCGGTCAGTGAGGTCGCCAACCGCTGGGTCTGCTCGTCGGTCAGCTCGGTCGCCGAGATGACCCGGGCCACCGAGCGTTGCCGGCGGGCCGCGCTGGCCTCGAGCAGGTCGTCGATCGCCAGTAGCAGGCTGCGCTTGCGGTCGCTGGCCAGCGCGTGCGCGAGCAGTTCGGCGGTGATCGGCTGGACCTTGCCGCCGAGCAGCGAATCCAGCAGCTCCTGGCGCCGTGGGGCGGGTACCCCGGACTCGTCCAGCGCGCTGACCAGCTCGCCGGCACCGGCCAGGATCCGTTCGAAGCGGAACAGCTCGTCCTCGACGGTGTCGAGGTTGCCATCCTGCTCCGCCGCCGACAGTAGGGTTTCGTCGGCCAGGATCTGCAGGCTGTCGGCCAGATCCCACGGCGAGGACCAGCGCAGCCCGACCGCATCGGTGACCAGGCCGAGAGCCACCTGGTCGAGCTTGCCGGTGAACAGCGTGCCGGCCAGTTCACTGCGGTTGCTGGCGTCGGTGGACGGGTCCCCCAACGTCCGGCGCAGTCGGGGCTGGGCGGTCAGCAGCCGCGCCACCGAGTACAGCTCGGCGGCAAGTTCCCGATGGCCGTCGGCCGACAACCCGGGCAGCGCCGCGCTCAGCCGATCGCGAAGTTCCGCGATGGCCGCGCGTGAAGCCGCGTTGATCATCATTACTGGCCGCCCGTTTCGCCGGCCTGCTGCCGCTCGATGTCAGCCAGGAAGGCGTCGACCGTGCCCCGGATCGCCGCGTCGTCGGACAGTCGCTGCCCGACGATCTTCTCCGACAGCTCGACGGCCAGGCTGCCGATCTCGCCACGCAGTTCCCGGACGACCTGACCCCGTTGCGCGGCCAACTGCTCCTCGCCGCGGGCCACGATGCGCGCGGATTCCTGCTGCGCCTGAACCCGCAGGTCCTCGATGATGCGCTGTGCCTCGGCACGGGCGTTCTCGCGGATCTGAGCGGCCTCGGTGCGAGCCTCGGCGAGCTGGGCGTTGTACTGCTCGAGCAACCGGGCGGCCTCGGCCTGTGCCTCTTCGGCACGGGCGATACCACCCTCGATCGCGTCCCGACGCAGCTCGAAGGTCTTCTCGAACTGCGGCACGACGTACTTGCGGATCAGCAGGAACAGCAACCCGAAGATGATCAGGACGAGGACGAACTCGGCCACGTTGAACCCCAGCGGGTTCGGATCATCTGCGGCCAGCAAGATCGGATTCATGGCGAAACTCCTACAGCTCGTGGAGGCAGGCGACTAGGAGTTGCTGGCCTTGATCACGAAGGCGAGGGCGATACCGATGATGGCCAGCGCCTCGGCGAGTGCGAAGCCAAGAATGGCAATGGACTGCAGTCGGTTCTGCATCTCCGGCTGACGTGCGGTGCCGTTGATGTAGGCGGCGAAGATCAGGCCGATACCGATGCCCGGGCCGATCGCAGCCAGGCCGTAGCCAACCATGTTGAGGGAGCCACCCATGAGGGTTTCCTTTCGTTTCTCGGCCCGGCGGGCCGGTTGTAACCGTTATTCGGCGGTGCGCACGATGCGCGGTGAAGCAAGTCGAGCGGGTTGCAAATCAGTGATCCGAGGCCAACGCACCGGAGATGTACTGCGCGGTCAACAGCGTGAAAACGTAAGCCTGCAGGACGGCGACGACAACTTCGAGAAAGCCAACCGCGATCCCCAGCAGGAAGGCCAGCGCGCCGGCCGGCTTGAGCACCGGAGATCCCTGCGCGTGGATCAGCAGGTAGGCGCCACCGGTGGAGAACAGGATCAGCAGCAGGTGGCCGGCGAACATGTTCGCGAACAACCGCAGCGACAGGGTGACCGGACGGACCAGGATGTTGGACAGGAATTCCAGCGGGATCAGCAGGAACAGCATGATGAACGGCACCCCCTTGGGCACCGTCGCGTGCTTGAGGTAGCCCAGGAAACCCTTGTCGACGATGCCGACCGCGTTGTAGATGACCCAGACCATCAAGGCCAGGCCGAGCGCGAAGCTGAAGCGGGAGAACGGCGCGAACGACAGCACCGGCACCACACCGAAGAGGTTGTTGATCAGTACGAAGAAGAACAGCGAGACCAGCAGCGGTACGTAGCGCTTGTACTGGCTGCCGATGTTGTCCTGGGCGATGCCGTTGCGGACGAAGCTGTAGGCCTGCTCGCCCAGGAACTGGCCGCGGGTCGGCACCACCGCGCCGCGCCGGGCGGTCATCGACAGGAACAGGTAGGCCACCAGGGCGCCGAGCAGCAGTAGTACCGACGCCTTGGTCAGCAGTACCTGGTACCCATGGTCGTTCCAGGAGTTGCCTGTGAAATCAGGCAAAAAGAAGTCAACCGGTCCTGGCGCGTGGAATCCTTCATTCGCCATGACTGTGCCGGTGTGGCTCACGCAGTCTCTCCTCGGTCATCACTATCTGGCCGCGTATTTCGGGCTGCTCCATCGTGCGGTACTTCGTCATGCGCTGGTTCGTTCGGGATCTTGTCGTGCGGATTGCTCGCGGGACTCGCTTTACCAGTGACTGCAGCAACGCGATACCGGGCGAATGCCATGTACATCCCGAACCCCGCGCCGACCAGAATCCCGACTGGGATCCAGTAGCCGGCATGCAACCACACGCTCAGTCCCCAGCCCACGAGGCCGTAAAACAGCACTCCGGCTACAAGATAGCCGAAGGCCGCCCACGGATCCTCGCCACCCTCATCGGGAGCAATCGGGGTCTGGGAACTGCTCATCAGTAGCAGAATCCTAACAGCCTCTCAGGGGCCTTCCTGCACGACCCAGGACCCTGCGAGCTCACCGCCGAGCCAGATCGTCACGCCGACGAACAGGCCGATGGCAACCGCGAGGCCGTCCACCACCCGGGGACTGGACGCGATCAGCACCAGCGCCAGCACCAGCGCGGTGGTCAGGTAGCTGATCATCGCGATCGCCAACGACAGTTCGGGCAGGATCCGGCCGGCCAGCCGGATGTTGAAGGAGCCGAACTCGAACAGCGCGCCCACCAGTACCAGGCCGCCGGCATAGCTCAGCCCGGAGCGCAGTCCGTCGGTGGACGTCACGCTGAACAGCAGCAGTCCGAGCAGCACCGCCACTGCCAGCAGCAGCCAACGCGCCCGCACCGGCCGGCGCCGGACGCCGGCCAGTAGCCGCCTCACGGACGGGCCGCGCGCAGTCGCGGGATGGCGGCAGCCAGCACGCCGGCGGCGAACAGAGCCGCGACCACCGCGAGCACCAGCCAGGGCCCGCTGCTCACCGACATCGCCACCGCACCGAAGGCCACCACCGCCGACCAGAAGTACAGCAGCAGGACGGCTCGGCGGTGGCTGTGCCCGAGATCCATCAGCCGATGGTGCAGGTGCTCCTTGTCCGGGGCGAACGGCGACTGGCCACGGCGCAACCGGCGGATCACCGCCAGTAGCAGGTCGAACAGCGGCAGCGCCAGCACCGCCAGCGGCAGGATCAGCGGCAGGTACAGCGGCAGCGCGCCCTTGAGGCCCAGTGATTGCGGATCGGCCTGCGAGGACGCGGTGGTGGCCGCCGCCGACAGCACCAGGCCGACCAGCATCGAGCCGGAATCGCCCATGAAGATCCGGGCATTGGCGAAGTTGTGCGGCAGGAAGCCGACGCAGGTGCCGACCAGGCCGGCGCAGATCAGGGTCGGCGCCAATGCGATGTCGGTGTTGCCGACCACCGCCAGGTGGTAGCTGTAGCCGAAGAAGGCCAGCCCCTGGATAGCGGTCACGCCGGCCGCCAGCCCGTCCAGGCCGTCGATGAAGTTGATCGCGTTGATGGTCAGCACAGTCAGCAGGATGGTCAGTTCGACACTGGCGTCGCGGTCCAGCGGGATGGTGCCGAGGTTGCCCCACGGGACGTAGATGTAGAGCAGCTGGATGCCACCGACGATCGACATCACCGCCGCCGCCGTGACCTGGCCGGCGAACTTGGTCAGCGAGTCCAGCTCGTAGCGGTCATCCAGCACGCCGAGGCCGCAGATGATCAGCCCACCCCAGAGCACCCCGTCGATCTCGTTGCCGTTGCCGAACGTCGAGTGCAGGGTCGGCAGCGCATGCGCCACCAGCATCGCCACGCAGAAGCCGGCCAGCAGCGCGACCCCGCCGAGCCGGGGCGTGTCGACGGCGTGCACGTCCCGGTCCCGGGGCTTTGCCACCGCGCCCCACCTGGTCGCGATCAACCTGGCCAGCGGGGTGCACAAAAAACTCCCGATGGCGGCGATCAGGCCGACCAGCGCGTATTCGAGGGACGGATGCACCAGCTAACTCTCGGCTTCGGCTGCGCGATCAGCCGTGCGGGTAGGCCGGATGTGCCGCGACCAGCTCGCCGACCTCGGCCCGGATGGCCCGGTGCTCGGCGGCATCATCGGACCGGACGGCGCGGCCGATCAGGCTGGCGATCTGGGCCATCTGCGGTTCGGTCATCCCCTGGGTGGTGACCGACGGCGTGCCGACCCGGACCCCGGAGGCGATCGACGGCGGCGCCGGGTCGTTCGGAATGGCGTTCTTGTTCAGCACGATTCCGGAGGCATCGCAACGCGCCTCGGCGTCCTTGCCGGTGACTCCGATGCCCTGCAGGTCCAGCAGCGCCAGGTGGGTGTCGGTGCCGCCGGTGACCGGCCGCATGCCAGCCTCGGCGAGCCCGGCGGTCAGCGCCTGGGCATTGCGGATGACCTGCTTGGCGTACGCCTGGTATTCCGCCGTGGCGCACTCGGCGAGGTTGACCGCCTTGGCCGCCACCGCGTGCATCAGCGGCCCACCCTGCATCATCGGGAACACCGCCTTGTCCAGCTTGGCTGCGTGTTCGGCCTTGCAGACAAAGGCGCCGCCGCGCGGGCCACGCAACACCTTGTGGGTGGTGAAGGTCACCACGTCGGCGTAGGGCACCGGCGACGGGATGGCCTTTCCGGCCACCAGGCCGATGAAGTGCGCGGCGTCCACCATCAGAATCGCGCCCACCGAGTCGGCGATCTCGCGGAAGGCGGCGAAGTCGATCAGCCGCGGGATGGCCGAGCCACCGCAGATGATCATCTTCGGCCGGTGCTCGGCAGCCATCGCCCGGGCCTGGTCGTAGTCGATGTTCTCGGTGGTCGGGTCCACCCCGTAGCTGACCGCGTTGAACCACTTGCCGGAGAAGCTGACCTTGGTGCCGTGCGTCAGGTGGCCACCGTGCGGCAGTGACATCGCCAGCACCGTGTCGCCAGGCTTCAGGAACGCCCCGTAGACCGCGAGGTTGGCGCTGGCACCGGAATGCGGCTGCAGGTTGGCGTGCTCGGCCTCGAACAGCGACTTGGCGCGCTCGATACCGATCGTCTCGGCCCGGTCGACCACCTCGCAGCCGCCGTAGTACCGCTTGCCGGGATAGCCCTCGGCGTACTTGTTGCTCAGGGTGCTGCCCAGTGCCGCCAACACCGCCGGCGAGGTGAAGTTCTCGCTCGCGATCAGCTGCAGACCACCGCGCAACCGGTCCAGCTCGTCGAGCACCACTCCAGCGATTTCCGGATCGACCTTTTCGAGGGCGGCGAAGTCCGGGCCCCAGTACTGATCAGACATCGATTGACGCTCCCCAAGCAGGCATTGGCGGCTACGGAGGACACCCAGCGGCTCGATCTCGGCGCAGCCCGGTCCGCCGTTCAGGTTAGCCGACCGGCCGTCCCTCGATGGTCGCGACCACCTCGCGCAACGCCGCCAGGCTGACCGCCCCCTCGCGCAGCACCACCGGGATGTCCGCGGTCAGATCGACGATGGTGGACGGCTGCCCCAGCGGCACCTCGCCGCCGTCGAGGTAGACCGACACCGACTCGCCGAGCTGCTCGTAGGCCTGCTGCGCGGTCACCGCGGCCGGTTGTGAGCTGATGTTGGCACTCGATACCGCCATCGGGCCGGTCTGGCCCAGCAGATCGAGCGCGATCGGGTGCAGCGGCATCCGGATCGCGACCGTCCCGCGGGCATCGCCCAGATCCCAGGCCAGCGACGGAGCGTGCTCGACCACCAGGGTCAGCCCACCCGGCCAGAATGCCTCGATGAGATCGCGCATGACCGCCGGCACCCAGCTGACCAGGCCGTCGATGGTGGACCACGATCCGACCAGCACCGGTACCGGCAGGTCCCGGCCACGGCCCTTGGCGGCGAGCACGCTGGCCACCGCGCTCGGGTTGAAGGCATCGGCGCCGATGCCGTACAGCGTGTCGGTCGGCAGCACCACCACCGAGCCCGCCTTGACGGCCCGGGCGGCGGTCGCGATCGCCATCGGACGGGTACCCAGATCGCTGCAGTCCAGCATGTCGCTCATGCTCAGAGATCTTGCCGCACGGGCTGAGCGCGCTCCGCCGGGGCCAAACCCTACTGAGGGGTAGCTTCCGCGCCCGCGCGGTGCCAAGATCATCGGTGTTGCGGTCAGAATCCGCTTATCCGGCAGGTTTTCATCGCATACCCACCCTGCCGAAAGGTGCCCCCGCACCGTCCCGAGAGGTCCCGCAATGTCGCCGAAGCTGAGTTCCCCGCATCTCCCCCGGTGGCGGGTCCGCGCCATCGCGCTGGCCACCGGCACACTGACCGTCGCCGCCGCGCTCACCACGCTGGCCGGACCGGCCAGCGCCGCCAAGGCCCCGGCCACCATCCCGGGTGGCAACGCCTGGGCGGTCAGCCTGGGTGACTCCTACATCTCCGGTGAGGCGGGCCGCTGGGCCGGCAACTCCGATGACTCGAGCCAAACCGATGCACTGGGATCGACCGCCTACGACGATGCCGGCAGCTCAGAGGCCATCCCGGGCTGTCACCGGTCCAAGTCCTCCGAGATCGGCTTCGGCACCATCAGCGGCGCGAACCTGGCGTGTTCGGGAGCCGAGACCGCCACCGCGCCCTACTCCTCGGGCAGTGACTTCAAGCCGGGGTTGGACTTCTACAACGACGGGGCCGGCCACCTCGGCCAGGCGCTGGCGCTGCAGAACTTCGCGGCCACCCACCGGGTCAGCCTGGTCGCGGTCTCGATCGGCGGCAACGACTTCAACTTCGGCTCGATCGTCCAGTCCTGCGTGGAGGACTTCCTGACCTCGCCGACCTGGTGGAAGAACTACTGCAACGACGACTCCTCGGTGACCGCCAACTTCACCAGCGCGAACATCACGGCGGTGACGGCCAAGATCGCCGGCGCGCTACGCAACGTCAACACCGCGCTGGCCAACGACGGCTACACCACCGCCGACTACTCGATCTTGCTGCAGACCTACCCGTCCCCGCTGCCGGCCGGCTCGGGAATCCGCTACAGCGAGTCCGGCTTCACCCGGCAGAGCACCGGCGGCTGCGGCTTCTGGAACAACGACGCCAACTGGGCCAACAGCAGCGCACTGCCGACCATCAACGCCTCGGTGCGCAACGCCGCCAGCCAGTCCGGGCTGCCGAACGTCAAGATCATGGACGTCTCGGCGCTGTTCAACGGCCGGCGGCTGTGCGAGACCGGCGTGCAGCTGCTCAGCGACACCTCGCTGGCCAGCTGGCGCAGCGCCGGTGCGGTGGACCAGAGCGAGTGGATCGAGCAGATCAGGACGGTGTCGACGGTGTTCGGGCCGTACTACGTCCAGGAGTCCCTGCACCCGAACTACTGGGGCCAGCTGGCATTGCGCAGTTGCCTGCGACAGGCCTACAACAGCGGGGCGGTCCGGAGTGGCACCTGCAACCGCTCGGCCAACGGTTTGGACTCGCTCGGTGAGCCGAACGTGTCGCTGAACTAAGGCTAAGCCCGCACGGCGCGGACGAAGCGTGGCCGGCCGGCCAGGTCCAGCTGGTCGGTCACCTTCGTCCAGCCGGGCCGGGCCGAGATCAGCCGCGGCAGCGTGTGCTGGTGGCTGGGATCGTGCTCGATCACCAGCAGGCCGCCGGGACGCAGCAGCCTGGCTGCGGTGTCGAGCAAGCCCGGCATCGCCCCTAACCCGTCCGGGCCGGCGTACACCGCCTCGGCCGGATCATGGCCGATCTCGGTGGTCAGCTCATCCCGGATTGTCTCGGGAACATAGGGTGGATTGCTGAGCAGGACGTCCACCTGGCCGGCTAGTTCGGCCAGCAGCTCGGGGTCGGCCAGGTCGGCCGCGACGATCTCGATGGCCCGATCGCCGGCGGCTCGCCGCTGCTCGGCGTTGCGCCGCAGCCAACCCAGCGCGGCGTCCGAGCGCTCCACCGCGATGACCCGCGCCGAGGGATATTCCTGCGCGATAGACAGCGCAATCGCCCCCGACCCGGCGCCCAGATCGAGTACCACGGCGGCCGCGGCCAGCTCGGCGGCGGCAAGTTCGGGCAGCAGTTCGGTCTCCGGCCGCGGGATGAACACCCCGGGTCCGACAGCCAGTTCCAGCCGGCGGAACGGCGCGGTTCCGGTCAGGTGTTGCAGCGGAATGCCGCTGGCCCGGCGAGCGACCAGCTCGTCGTAGCCGGCCAGTTCGGCCTCGGTCAGCGGGCCGGCGAGCACCAGCTGGCCCCGGCCGCGGCCGAGCAGGTGCGCCAGCAGCAGTTCGGCATCCACCCGTGGGCTGGCTACCCCGGCCGCCGCCAGCGCGGCGGTTGCCACCCGCAGCTGCGTCGTGACCGACACCGGCCTACTCGCCGGACAGCGCGGCTTCGATATCCGCCCTGGTCAACGCGTCGATCACGTCGTCCAGCGCGCCGTTGAGCACCTGGTCGAGGTTGTAGGCCTTGAAGTTGACCCGGTGGTCGGCGATCCGGTTCTCGGCAAAGTTGTAGGTACGGATCCGCTCGGATCGGTCCACCGTGCGGACCTGCGAGCGGCGGGCGTCGGAGGCCTCCTGCTGGGCTTCCTCCTGGGCATGCGCCAGCAACCTGGCACGCAACACCCGCAGGGCCGCTTCCCGGTTCTGCAGCTGGCTCTTCTCGTTCTGCATCGACACCACGGTGCCGGTCGGGAGGTGGGTGATCCGGACGGCCGAGTCGGTGGTGTTGACGCTCTGGCCACCCGGTCCGGACGAGCGGTAGACATCGATCCGCAGGTCGTTCATGTCGATCTCGACCTCGACGTCCTCGGCCTCGGGCAGTACCAGCACGCCGGCCGCCGAGGTGTGGATCCGGCCCTGCGATTCGGTCACCGGGACCCGCTGCACCCGGTGCACGCCGCCCTCGTACTTCAGCCTGCTCCAGACGGGCTTGTCGACGCTGCGCGAGCGGACCGCCACGGTGACCGACTTGTGGCCGCCCAGGTCGGTCTCCTCGTCGTCGAGCACCTCGGTCTGCCAACCCTGCAGCTCGGCGTAGCGCAGGTACATCCGCAGCAGGTCACCGGCGAACAGCGCCGACTCCTCGCCGCCCTCACCGGCCTTGATCTCGAGCAGGACGTCCTTGATGTCGTTGGGATCCTTGGGGATCAGCAATTCGCGCAGCCGATCCTCCAGCGCCGGAATCTGGATCGCGAGCTCGGCGGCTTCAGCGGCGAAGGCCGGGTCCTCGGCACCCAGCTCGCGAGCGGCCTGCTCATCGGAGCGGGCGGCTTCGAGTTCCTTGGCCGCATTGACCACCGGGGCGAGCTGGGCGAAGCGCCGGCCCAGCCGCTTGGCGGTGGCCTGGTCTGCATGCACCGCCGGGTCCGACAGCGCGATCTCGGTCTCGGCGTACTCGGCCAGCAGTTGAGCCAGCGTGCTACTGCCGTCTGCCTCGTGACTCATGGCTCATCCTCTGCTTGGGCGGTACTGCGAACTGCATCCTCCGCTGGAACCCGCGGCCGGGACTGACGTGGTGGCATGGAAACGGCGCCCCGGGCAGTGCCAATGAAGGCACGCCCTGGGCGCCGTCGGAGTAGCTAGGCGGAGGTGGTGCGCTCGCGCTTGCCGTACCGCTTCTCGAACTTGTCGACCCGGCCGCCGACGTCCATGATCTTCTGCTTGCCGGTGTAGAACGGGTGGCAGGCAGAGCACACTTCGGCGTGCATCGAGCCGTTCTTGGCGGTGCTGCGGGTGGTGAACGAGTTGCCGCACGAGCAGGTCACCTGGGTGACTACATACTCGGGGTGAATGGCGTCTTTCACGGTGGATCCCTTCTGGGGCACCGAAACGGTGCCAATAATGGCCGCCGGGTCGCCCGATGATGCTGGACGTGAACCGGAGCCGGGTCGTCAACCAGACAGTGTGCCAGTTGTGGCCACGCTGCTCCAAACGCACCGGGCCGGCCCCGAATTCCCGGCCCGCCCGCGGTTGCCCGACGCTAGGTCCAGGGCCCGACCAACGGCACGTCACTGGCCGTCGCACCGGACCAGGTCACAAACTGATCGGTCACCCCGGTCCCATTCACGATGTTGGTCAGGTAATAGGTCCGAGTACCGCCCGACAACCGCGCCAACCCCGGACTGTCCTTGCC
>JALYVK010000112.1 GCA_030853265.1 Actinomycetota bacterium | reverse complement strand
CCGCCAGATGCGCCGGCTCGACGGCCGGGTTGCCCCGCTCGGCGGCGCTGCGCACCGCGTTCGAGACGGCCTGTTGACTGCGGGTGGTCAGTTCCATGAGCGGTGTGCCCCTTATTTTGCTGAGCTGTCGTTGGTTCCGGTGATCGGAGTACCGGCATCGTGAGTGACGAACACAAAGTTGAGCCTGTTCCGCTCAACCTTAACGTGAGCGCTGTGACCTACTGTCGTTGGGTGCCACGACTCGTACTTCTCAACGGGCCGCCGGCGGCCGGCAAGTCCACCTTGGCCCGACGCTGGGTGGACGATCACCCGCTGGCGCTCAACCTCGATCTGGACCAGCTGTGGCTCTCGCTGGGTCGCTGGCGCGATGACCCGCACGCGACCGGTATGGCGGCCCGCGAACTGGCACTCGCGATGGCAAGCACCCAGTTGGCGGCTGGCCGGTCGGTGATCGTGCCGCAATACCTCGGCAAGCCAGAGTTCGTCGACCAGCTCGCGGAGCTGGCAGGCGAGGAATTCCGCCACGTCGTGCTCCTGCCACCATTGCCGGTGCTCAGCGGCCGGCTCGACCGGCGAGCTGCCCATCCGGTGGCCGAACTCGGCCTCGGGCTCGGTGGAATCGGCGAGTTGGGACGGATGTACCAGCGCCTGGTCGAGCTAGCGGCCGAGTGCCACGCCGACCTGATCGAGCTATCCGGCGACGAGGACGTCGAGAGCTGCTACCGGCTGCTGGTTGCGGCCCTGCGCTGATCTCGCGACAGCCGGTGCCGGGACATCAGTGCCGCGGACGCCAGACCACCAGCGCGGTGGACGGGTCGGCGAACGGCCGGCGCAGCGGAACCGAGACGATGCCGCCCGCCCCGGCGGAGAACACCCGGCGGCCGGGATGCTGGACGCGCAGGTACTGCCGCTCGGCTTCCAGCTCGGTGAGCCGCGATCGCAGCGCGTGCACCTCGTTCTCCAGCTCGAGGATCCGCTTGATGCCGGCCAGGTTCAGGCCCTCTTCCTGGGACAGTCGCTGCACCTCGCGCAACTGCTCGATGTCGCGTGGGGAGTAGCGGCGACCGCGGCCAGCCGTGCGCTGCGGCGACACCAACCCCAGCCGGTCGTACTGGCGCAGCGTCTGCGGGTGCATGCCGGCCAATTCGGCGGCAACCGAGATCACGAACACCGGGGCAGCTCCGCCGAAGGCATCCGGTCGGGCCATCTCAGGCCTGCCGTGCCTGGGCGAACAGCCCCGCTCGCGGATCGTCGCTGGCGGTCGCGGTGGCATACGCCTCGACCGCGTCCCGGGCCGCTCCGTCCAGCTTCTGTGGCACCGAAACCAGGACGCTCACCAGCAGGTCACCGGTGCTGCCGTCCTTGCGCCGGACGCCTTTGCCCTTGACCCGCAGGGTCCTCCCCGACGGGGTGCCGGCCGGCAGCTTCACCGTCACGGTCGAGCCTTCGAAGGTCGGGACGCCGATCTGGGCGCCGAGCGTCGCTTCGGGAAAGGTCACCGGCAGGGTCACGGTGAGGTCGTCGCCGGACCGGCCGAACAGCGGGTGCGGTTCGACGGTGACGGTGAGGATCAGGTCGCCGTTACCGCCCTGACCGGGATTGCCCTTACCGCGCAACCGGATCTTCTGACCGTCCCGGACGCCGGCCGGCACCCGGGTGGTCACCGTGGAGCCATCCGCCCGGCGCAGCGTCACGGTGTCACCCTCGACCGCCTGCCGGAAGGTCAGCGAGGTAGAGGCCTCGACATCACTGCCGGTGCGGGGAATGCCGCCACCGAAGTTGGCCGAGCCGCCGTTGGTGAACAGCCCGGACAGCAGGTCGTCCATGTTGACGTTGGTGCCACCCGGGCCGGTGCCGCGGCCGGACTGCCGGCTGAAGAAACCGGAGAACACGTCGTCGGAAAATCCGCCGGACGGCCCGCTGCCGGCGGTGAACCGGGCACCGCCCCGGCTCATTGCCCGGACCGCGTCGTACTCCTTGCGCTGGGCGGTGTCCGACAGCACCGAGTAGGCCTCGCTGACCTCTTTGAAACGCAGTTCGGCCGCGGCATCGCCCGGGTTCTTGTCCGGGTGCAGGTCCTTGGCCAGCTTGCGGTAGGCCTTCTTGATTTCGGGTTCGGTGGCCTCAGAGGCGACGCCCAGCGACTTGTAGAAGTCCCTGTCGAACCAGTCCTGATTTGCCATGACGACGTCCCTCCTTCTTCAGTGTGCGGCTTGCCGGTGCCGCCCGCATCGTGCAAGCGGGCGGCACCGGAAAAGCCGGGTCAGCTCGGATCCGCGACCGATACCCTGGCCGGTCGGATGATCTTGTCACCGATCCGGTAGCCGGGTTGCAGAACCCCGACCACGGTGGTGACGTCAGTACCTTCGGCCAATTCCTCCTCGACATGCATCAGCGCATCGTGCACCGACGGGTCGAAGGCCGCACCTGGCTCGCCGAACCGCTCCACGCCGTACTTGGCCAGCGTCGATTCGAGCTTGTCGGCGATGCTGGCGAACGGGCCGGATTCCAGGTCACCGTGCTGGCGGGCGAGCTGGATATCGTCGAGCACCGGCAGCAACGACTCCACCATCGAGGCGATGGTCAGGTCTCGCGACAGTGCCCGATCCCGCTCGATCCGCTTGCGATAGTTGGCGTATTCGGCCTGCAACCGCTGCAAGTCCGCCAACCGCTCGGCGGCGAGCAATTCGTTCACGTCGACCTCAGCCCGGAACTCCTCGGCGGTCAGGCCGTCGGTCGGCGGTGCCAGCTCGTCGGCAACGCCGGTTCCGAGCGCCGCCTCGTCGGCTTCGAACACCGGCTCGGCATCGATCAGCTCCGGTTCGGCCACCGGGGCGGCCGCCGCGCCGTCCTCACGGATCTTTCGCTTGTCCGCGAAGGTGAAGCCCGAGGGCGGCTTGGCGCCGCCTTCGGGATTCCGCGCTGCCGCTCCGCGATCGTCGCTCACGGCTACTTCTCCTCGTCGATGACCTCGGCGTCGACAACGTCGTCGGCACCGTCAGCCGTCTCGGCACCGGCTTCGGCCGTCCCCGCCGATGCCGCGGCGGATTCCTCGGAAGCCGCGGCATACATCGCGCTGACGACCTTGCTGCTGACCTCGTTGAGGGCGGTGGTCTTGGCCTGGATCGCCTCGTTGCCCGCGTTGGCATCGGCCAGCACGGTCTTGAGTTCGGCCAGCGCGCCTTCGAGTTCGGTCTTGGATTCGGCCGGGATCTTGTCGCTGGAATCGGCGATCAACTTCTCGGTCTGGTAGACCAGCTGCTCCCCACCGTTGCGGGTTTCGGCGGCTTCCCGGCGGGTCTTGTCCTCGGCGGCGTGCGCCTCGGCGTCGGCCATCATCCGGTCGATCTCGTCCTTGGACAGGCCCGAGCCGCCGGTGATCGTCATGCCCTGCTGGTTGCCCGAGGCAAGGTCCTTGGCCGAGACGTGCACGATGCCGTTGGCGTCGATGTCGAAGGTGACCTCGACCTGCGGCACGCCACGGGGCGCGGCCGGGATCCCGGTCAGCTCGAAGACACCGAGCTTCTTGTTGTACGCCGCGATCTCGCGCTCACCCTGGTAGACCTGGATCTGCACGCTGGACTGGTTGTCGTCCGCGGTCGTGAAGATCTCCGAACGCTTGGTCGGGATGGTGGTGTTGCGCTCGATCAGCTTGGTCATGATGCCGCCCTTGACCTCGATCCCCAGCGAGAGCGGGGTGACATCGAGCAGCAGGACGTCCTTGACCTCGCCCTTGAGCACGCCGGCCTGCAAAGCCGCGCCGACCGCGACGACCTCGTCGGGGTTGACGCCCTTGTTGGGCTCCTTGCCACCGGTCAGTTCCTTGACCAGGTCCACCACGGCGGGCATCCGGGTCGAACCGCCGACCAGGACGACGTGGTCGATCTTGTCCAGCGGGATGCCGGCGTCGCGCAGCACGTTCTGGAACGGCACCTTGGTGCGCTCGAGCAGGTCAGCGGTGATCCGCTGGAACTCCGAACGGCTCAGCTGCTCGTCCATGAACAGCGGGTTCTTCTCGGTGTCCACGGTGATGTAGGGCAGGTTGATCGAGGTCTGCTGGCTCGAGGACAGCTCGATCTTGGCCTTCTCGGCCGCCTCGCGCAGCCGCTGCAGCGCCATCTTGTCCTTGGTCAGGTCGATGCCGTGCGCGGCCTTGAACTTGTCGACCAGCCAGTCCATCACCTTCTGGTCCCAGTCGTCGCCACCGAGGTGGTTGTCACCGTTGGTGGCCTTGACCTCGATGACGCCCTCGCCGATTTCCAGCAGCGAGACGTCGAAGGTGCCACCGCCGAGGTCGAACACCAGGATGGTCTGTTCGCTCTCGCCCTTGTCCAGGCCGTAGGCCAGCGCAGCCGCGGTGGGCTCGTTGACGATCCGCAGTACGTTCAGGCCGGCGATGGTGCCGGCTTCCTTGGTGGCCTGCCGCTCGGCGTCGTTGAAGTAGGCCGGGACGGTGATGACCGCGTCGGTGATGGTCTCGCCCAGGTAGGCCTCGGCGTCCCGCTTGAGCTTCTGCAGGACGCGGGCGCTGATCTCCTGCGCGGTGTACTTCTTGTCGTCGATGGCAACCGACCAGTCGGTGCCCATGTGACGCTTGACCGACCGGATCGTCCGGTCGACGTTGGTAACGGCCTGGCGCTTGGCGACCTCGCCAACCAGAACCTCGCCGTTCTTGGCGAACGCCACGACGGACGGCGTCGTCCGCGATCCCTCGGCGTTCGCGATGACCTCCGGCTCGCCACCCGTCAGGACGGCGACGACGGAGTTGGTGGTGCCTAGGTCAATGCCGACCGCGCGTGCCATGTGAAACTCCTCTTGTGGTTGAGCTGCAATTGCTTCAGTTGTGGTTCGTCCAGCTGATCCGGGTCGAATCGTGCTACCTGGACCGGCCTTCTGTCAAAAGAACTGAGTCGAGGACGCTCAAGTTCCCGTCAGTTCTGTGTCCTACCCCACACCGCTCACCTTGCTGGCGCATTGCTCGGCCCGAATTCCCACTTTTCGCGGCGAAAGTCGGAAATTCGGGCCGCACAATGCAGAATCGGGCGCATGCTTCGTCCCTTCCAGACCAGTGATGCCAGCCAGCTCGATTCGCTACTGGACGCCGAACCCGACCCGCTGTTCCGCGCGCAGGGCCACCGCCTGCACGGTGCCGACCGGGACGGTGATCGCTGGCGGCGCAGCCTGATCGCCGAACGGGACGGCCGGCTGGTCGGAGTCGTTTCGGCCGCCCGCAATCCGGTGCATCCTGGGCGTTACTCGTGCGCGGTCGAGGTATCCACCGCCGCCCGCCGACAGCATCTCGGACGGATGTTGCTGGCCGAGATCCAGACCCTGCTACCCGAGCGGCTGCCGCTGAGCGGAAAGGTCCGGCCGGGCGATCGGGCAGCGCTCGAGCTGCTGGCCGCTGTCGGAGGCGGCATCTACCAGACCTGTCCCGGGCTGCGACCCGATCCGGCATCGGCCCAGATCCAGGCCTGGTGCGCGGCCCAGCCACTGCCCGACGGGGTGACGCTGGTGCCGCTGAGCACGCTGGACACCTCGGTTCAGCTCAGCTGCTGGATCGAGTTCTACCTGTGGAACCATGCGTCCTGGTCACCGGCCGATCCGGTCGAGCTAGGGCAACTGGGCGTCGAACTGCTCGACGGTCTGCTGCCAGCCCTCAGCGTCTGCGCGATGCGGGATGGCCGGCCGGCAGCGATCAGCTGGGTCTTCGAGGAGACACCGAGTTCGGTCACCGTGGTGGCCGAGACGGTACGAGCCACCGAACCGGCCGGTGCCAAACTGGTAGCCGCCACCCTGGCCAGCTGCCTGACCAACCTGCACGGGGCCGGCCTGGATGGGGCAGATATTCACCGGGCGGGTAACACCACAGTGGATCTGGACGGCCACATCACCGACCCGCACCTGATGCCGGTGCTGCACACCATGCCGGCGACGGCCACCGATCCGCTGCTGCTGGTCGAGATCCCACCCGCTCACTAACCCGGCAGGCAGAATGCAGTGCGTGCGCTAGGCGAGCGAACGAGGAGTGAGTGAGTGAGTGAGTGAGTGAGCAGCGAGGTACGAGCGAGGAGCGGAGCGATTGAAAGCACCGTGAGTGAGCAGCGAGGTACGAGCGAGGAGCGGAGCGATTGGCTGACGTGATCCAGATCGACGAGGCGTGGTGGGCACAGCTGCGCGCGATCCGGCTGCAGGCACTGGAAGCCGACCCGTCGGCGTTCGGCTCGACCCTGGAACGCGAACTCGGCTACCCCGAGGACCGCTGGCGTGGCTGGCTCAGGTCCGGGGCCTGCTTCCTCGCCGTCGAGGGCCAGGCACCGGTGGGCATGATCGTGGTCCGGGACCGCGAG
Source organism: Actinomycetota bacterium (assembly GCA_030853265.1). Classification (GTDB taxonomy): domain Bacteria; phylum Actinomycetota; class Actinomycetes; order Mycobacteriales; family Jatrophihabitantaceae; genus Jatrophihabitans_A. The sequence goes on along the minus strand of JALYVK010000112.1, from coordinate 2,322 downwards.
GTGGCCACCGAGGCCGAGATCAATGCCATGTGGGTGAATCCGGAGTTCCGCGGCGCCGGCATCGCCGGGGCCCTGGTCCGGGCCGCGCTGGACTGGGCCGGCCGGCAACGCCGGCAACTCGTCCGGCTCTGGGTGACCACCGGCAACGACGCGGCGATCCAGCTCTACGAGAAGATCGGGTTCAGCCGGAGCGGCGCCGAGGAGCCGCTGGCCAGCGATCCGCAACTCACCATGCTCGAATTCATTCTGGCGCTCGCGCCACCGGCCCGTCCGGCGCGCTGACCAGAACTAGCCTGCGCGCCGATCGCTCGGTAGGTTCTCGAGCTATGCAGGTACAGCTTCGGCACAACCCGTCCTTCACCGTCGCCCGCTGTGTGCTGGCCGGTGGCGAACCGCTGCGGGTCGAGGGCGGCGCGATGATCGCGCACAGCGCCGGAATCCAGTTGCAGGCAAAGGCCGAAGGCGGCGTGCTCAAGGGCCTGAAACGGGCCGCGCTAGGTGGCGGATCGTTCTTCGTGACGACCTATACCGCGCCGCCCGAGGGCGGTTGGGTGGACGTGGCCGGCGTGCTGCCCGGCGATGTCACCTACCTGCCGATCACTCCCGAGCGGCCGTTCTACATCACCCGCGGCAGCTGGATCGCCAACTCGCACGGCGTCGAGATCGACACCCAGTGGGGCGGCATGGCCAACCTGTTCGGCGGCGAGGGCGGCTTCGGTTTCCGGGCGTCCGGGCAGGGTGAGGCCATCGTCAACGTCTATGGCGCCATCGACTACCTCGACCTGCAGCCGGGCGAGGTGGTCACGGTCGACACCGGGCACGTGGTGGCCTACGACCTGAACATCCAGTTCCGGATGCGGCGAGCCGTCCAGGGCAAGAGCGTCCAGAGCATGAAGTCCGGCGAGGGCTGGGTGTTCGACTTCGTCGGGCCCGGACGGGTGCTGCTGCAGACCCGCAACCCCGAGGCGTTCGCGCAGTGGGTGGCCTCGGCAGCCCCGGGCAACAACCCGCGCGAGGGACTGGGCGGCGGCGCCAGCGACCTGCTGGGCGGCATCTTCCACAGCTGAACCTCCACCCAGCCAAGCCCAACGCCCAGCCAGCTAAGTACTTCTGCTCTGCCCGGTTGCCGCCCGGGATCGGAGGCTTGATGGACCAACTCGTTCGCTGAGAGGTCCATCGTGTATCCAGCACAGCCACCATCGTCAGCCCAGCACTGGGGTCCGCTCCTCGATACCGGGCGCTGTCCGTCCTGCCGGGCGCCGATCACCGGTAGCGGACCGGAGCTGCGCTGCTCGGCCTGCGGCCTGCCGCTGGGCGGACCGGCCGCCGCCAAGCTCGCCGCGTTGCTCGCCGAGGCCGATCGGACGCTGGGTCAGCTGCGTAACCAGCGACCCGCACCGCCGGCGCGGGATTGGGTTCCGTTCGCACCGCAGCAACCGCAGCAGTCGCCGCCCGACCGGCGGCCGGGTCGTCCCGGCAGGTACAGCGACTACCCGCTGCCGCCCGTCCAGCCACTGCCGAGTCGGCAGCTGCCGGCCGCCGGCGGCGCGGTCATCCTGCTGAGCCTGGGCGGCCTGTGCCTGGTGGTGGCCGCGATCGTGTTCCTGTCGATGTCCTGGACCATGCTCTCACTGGGCGGAAAGGTGGCTGTGCTGGCCGGCGTCACCGCGCTGCTCGGGGCGAGCGCGACAACAGCGACCCGGCAGGGCCTACGCGGCTCGGCCGAGACGTTGTGGGCGATCACGCTCATCGATCTCGCGCTGGACGTCTGGGCGGCTCGCCGGGCTGGCCTGGCCGGCTTGCACTCGGTATCGATCGAGGTCTTCAGCACGGCCGGCGCGGCGCTGGTCGCGGTGACCGCGCTGGCCTGCTGCCTGGCCACCGAGCGCTCGAAGCTCGACCGGCCGCTGATCAGCGCGCAGCTGGCGCTCGGGTTGGCCGGCACGCTGGCAGTGATCAGCGCGCTGGCGGCCCCCTCGCTGGCGCCCTGGATCGAGCTGAGCGCCAGCGTCGCCGGTCTGCTCGGGCTCGCGGTGGCGGGCCGGGCTCGCGCGCTGGTGGTCACCGCCTGGGTATGGACGGTCGGTGCCGTGCTCTGCTGGCTCGGCCTGTTCGGGATCGGAGTGGTCGAGATCGGGTTCGACGAGCTCGTCCCGCAACTGTGGCAGGGCCGGGCATTCGAGCTGCCACTGGCGATCCTGCTGGCGGCGGTCGCCGCCGGCATCGGGCGGGTGCTGCGGGTTCGGCTGGCCCGGGTGGCGGCGGCCAGTGCCGCGCTCACGCTGGCCGCGCTCACCGCCGGCGCGGTGGCCGACCACTACC
>JALYVK010000111.1 GCA_030853265.1 Actinomycetota bacterium | reverse complement strand
GTCGGGTGGTCGGCTGCCGGGATTCAGCCGAGCTTGGCCCAACGGATGAGTTCCTCACTCACCCGTTCGGGGGTTTCCTGCTGCGGAAAATGCCCCGAGCCGGTCAGTAGCCGCCACTCGTAATCCGCGCTGACATGCCGGGACGAGCCCTGCGCGGTGCTGGCCAGGACGCAGCCGTCGAAGTCGCCGTGCAGTTGCAGTACCGGCTTGTCGATCGGCCGGCGCATGGCTTCGGCGTAGGCCCGGCCGTCCGGACGCGGCAGCGAGCGCACCGCCCACCGGAAGAATTCCAGCGAGCAGTGCGCCACCGGATGGATCCGCAATGCCTCGGCGTAGCGCTGGACCGCCGCCACGTAGCCGGGCGTGCCCCGCCAGCGTGGGCCGGACCAGGTGTCGAACAGTTCCCGGACGAAGCCCGGATCGTGGGTGAGCAGCCGCTCGCCGTAGCGCGGTACCTGGAACTTCGTCAGCGCGTACGCCGAGGCGTGTCGCTGGCCCTTGCGATCGGTCAGCACCGCCTGCCGTAGCCGCAGCGGGTGGGCCGCTCCGAGCACCGCGATCCGGCGGACCACCTGCGGATGCTGAGCGGCAACCGTCCAGGCAAGCAGGCCGCCGATGTCGTTGCCGACCAGCACCGCGTCGCTCTCGCCGAGCGCGTTGACGAGCTGCGCGATGTCGGCGGCGAGGGTGGTGGCGTCATAGCCGCGCGGTGTCTTGTCCGAAGCGCCATAGCCGCGCAGATCCACCGCGACCGCCCGGTAACCGGCGTCGGCGAGGTCGACGAGCTGGTGCGACCAGGTCCACCAGAACGTCGGAAAGCCGTGCAGCAGCAGGACCAGCGGACCGGTGCCGGCCTCGACCACGTGCAGTGCGATGCCGTTGGCCCGGATCGTGCGGTGGGTCCACGGACCGTCGATCAGCACGACAGACTCATCCGGGCTGGACAACGGCACGGCTCTGGGCCTCAGCGACTAGGCCCGGTGACTGGGTTCGTGCGAGCTGGCCTGACGCAGCGCGGTGACGGCTGCCTTGGTGGTGTCGATGGTCTGCTTCGGTGCCTTGACCCGCTTGACCTTGCGGAGGCCGATGAAGACGAGCAACCCGGCCAGCAGGACCAGGAATCCGAAGACGATCAGGTACGCCACCCACCGCCAGAGGTGCAGGGCGACCAAGCCCTCAGCGAGCGCGATCAGGCCGAAGGTCAAGGAGAAAACCAGCAGGACGGCCGCGGCGGCGAACATGCCCGCTCCGACGCCGGCGTTCTTGACCGAGGACTTGACCTCGAGTTTGGCGAGTTCGATCTCGCCGTGAAGGAGGGTGCTGAAGCTCTCGTGGGCCTCGGCGACGAGGGTTCCGATCGATGGCTGAGCCGAACCTCGTGCCGAACTAGGGTTCACCGTCACCGGTCGCTAATCCTTTCCGTAAGCCGTGAGGTGCAACCTTACGCGCTTGGCAGGTTCACCGGCATTGCGATGAGGTTGCCGGATTGCCCCCTGGCCTGGCTAGGGTAATCGGCTGTGGCGAGCTATCTGGTTACCGGCGTTTCCCGTGGAGTGGGCAGGGCACTTGCGCAACGACTGATCGCCGACGGCCATCAGGTGCACGGCCTGGTCCGCTCGGCCAGCGACGCGGCCGGACTGGACCTGGCCGGCCTGGTCGAGCTGGAGCTGACCGCACTGCCGGCCTTCCCGACCGCGCTGGCGGACTGGCTCGCTACGGTGGATCGCCTGGACGGCCTGGTGCACTGTGCCGGCATCGTCCGGGCCGGGTTGCTCGCAGATGCCGACCCCAGTCACCTCACCGAGCAGTTCGCGGTGAACGTGGTGGCAGCCGCCGAGCTGACCAGGCTGTGGCTGCCGGCGCTGCGTGCCGCGGCCGGCACCGTGGTGTTCGTGAACTCCGGTTCGGGGCTCAACGCCCGGCCACCGCTGTCGGCCTATGGCGTGTCGAAGTTCGCGTTGCGCGGCTACGCCGAGGCATTGCGGCAAGAGGAACCGGGTGTCCGGGTCTCGACCATCTATCCCGGTCGGATCGCCACCGACATGCAACGCCAGGTTCGCGCCGCGGAATCCGGCGACTACGACGAGGACGCCTACCTGCGGCCGGACACCGTGGCCGGGGTGATCGCCTCGGTGCTCAGCCTGCCGGCGGACGCGACCGTCACCGACCTCACGCTGCGTCCGGTGTCCCAGCCCGGTCCGTCCTCGCCGGATACCCATCGCTGACCGCTGGTGCGCCGGGCCTCAGTCCTCGCTCTTGGCGCTGTCCATCCCCTCGCTGATCAGGTTCATCACCGTGGTGTCTGCCAGCGTGGTCACGTCACCGATGTCGCGGTGTTCGGCGACGTCGCGCAGCAACCGGCGCATGATCTTGCCGGACCGGGTCTTGGGCAGTTCCGCGACGATCAGGATCTGGCGTGGTTTGGCGATCGCGCCGATCTCCTTGGCCACGTGGTTGCGCAGTTCGGTCACCATCTCCGCGCCCCGGTCAGCCGATGATCCGCGCAGGATCACGAAGGCGACGATGCCTTGGCCGGTGGTGGCATCGGTGGCGCCGACGACCGCGGCCTCGGCCACGTCCGGGTGCGATACCAGCGCGGACTCGACCTCGGTGGTGGAGATCCGGTGGCCGGAGACATTCATGACGTCATCGACCCGGCCGAGCAGCCACAGGTCGCCGTCGGAGTCCTTCTTGGCGCCGTCACCGGCGAAGTAGTAACCCTGCTCGGCGAAGCGGGACCAGTAGGTCTCTCGATAGCGCTCCTCGTCGCCCCAGATGCCGCGCAGCATGGACGGCCACGGCTCGGTCAGCACCAGCAGGCCACCGCCACCGTCGGGCACCGCTCGTCCCTGATCGTCGACGACCTCGGCGCTGATCCCCGGCAGCGGTCGGGTGGCCGAACCCGGCTTGGTCGAGGTGACGCCGGGCAGCGGGCTGATCATCATCGCCCCGGTCTCGGTCTGCCACCAGGTGTCCACCACCGGGCAGTTGTCGCCACCGATGACCCGGCGATACCACATCCAGGCCTCCGGGTTGATCGGCTCACCGACCGAGCCGAGCACCCGCAGTGAGGACAGGTCGAACTTTGCCGGAATGTCCTCGCCCCACTTCATGAACGTCCGGATGGTTGTCGGAGCCGTGTAGAGCAGGGTTACCTTGTATTTCTGGATGATTTCCCAGAATCGACCCTGGTGCGGGGTGTCCGGGGTGCCCTCGTAAATTACCTGGGTGGCGCCGTTGGCCAGCGGCCCGTAGACGATGTAGGAGTGCCCGGTCACCCAACCGATGTCGGCGGTGCACCAGTAGACATCGGTCTCCGGTTTCAGGTCGAAGGCCGCGTGGTGGGTATACGAGGCCTGGGTCAGGTAACCGCCGGTGGTGTGCAGGATTCCCTTGGGTTTACCGGTGGTTCCCGAGGTATAGAGGATGAACAGCGGTTGCTCGCTGTCGAGGGCCTGCGGCTCATGGGTGGTCGATTGGCGCTCGAGGACCTCGGACCACCAGACGTCGCGATCGGCCACCCAGTCGACCTCGTTGCCGCCGCGCTTGACCACCAGTACCTTGCTGACGTTGGTGGCACCCTTCGCCAGCGCCTCGTCCACCACGGTCTTGAGTGGGAAGACCTTGCCTCGCCGGTAGCCGCCGTCGGCGGTGATCACCAGACTGGCGTCGGCGTCGAGCACCCGGTCATAGATCGCCTGGGCGGAGAACCCGCCGAAGATCACCGAGTGGATGGCGCCGAGCCGGGCGCAGGCCAGCATCGATACGACGGCTTCGACGCTCATCGGCAGGTACACCGCCACCCGGTCGCCGGTGCCGACGCCGAGTTCGGTGAGTGCGTTGGCGGCTTGGCAGACCAGGTCCTGCAGCTCGCGGTAGGTGATCGTTCGGGTGTCGCCGGGTTCGCCCTCGAAGTGGATGGCAACCCGGTCGCCGTTGCCGGCCGCGACATGCCGATCCACGCAGTTGACCGAGGCGTTGAGGGTGCCGCCGACGAACCACTTGGCGAACGGCGGGTTCCAGTCCAGGGTCTGCGACCATTCCGAGTCCCAGTCCAGCCGGCGGGCCTGAGTTTCCCAGAAGGCGAGCCGGTCGGCGGCGGCCTCGTCATAGGCGTCGGCCCCGACGTTCGCGGCGGCCGCAAATTCGGCGCTGGGCTCGAATCGGCGATCCTCGCGCAACAGATTCGACAAACCCTCGCTGTTATCGCTCATATCCGCTCCCTGAGTGCTCGACCATAGTTTCCTGCTCTTCGCGCGAGCGCTCATCGCTGGATGCGCTCCATTGCTCATCGCGATGCTCGCTCATCGGTTCGTGACCGACGCTAGCGCTCGACTCCGACAGGATGAAGTGGACCCCGTCACACGCCGGTTGGACAACCGGGTCGCGGGGACTGTCGACGGCGTTGGCTACCGTTCGACAGGTGACCAGCGACCCGTTGACCCCCCTGCTCGCACTGCCCGGTGTCGCCGAGTCGGTAAACGCCAGCAGGCAGGCGGTGGATGGTCTGCTCGGCAATCGCGTGCTGCGGCGACGCTCGTCCGACGTCTCGGCCGAATCGTTGCTGCGCGGCGCGTGGGCTTCGGCGGTGCTGGCAGGGTCCACTGCCACGCTGGACGAGGTTCGGTCGGGAGCCGCCACCGACCCGATCGTGCAAGGTGCGCTGCGGGTGTCGACGGAGCTTGCGAACCTGGCCGACACCTGGTCCGGGGCGCACCGGCAGGTGCTCGCGCGGTTGCATGCGCTGGCAGCGACGGACCTGCTGGCACCGGATCAGTTGGGCCGACCCAGGCCGGACCGCGAGGTCGCGCACCGACTCGACACGCTGGCCGAGGTGCTGGCGCTGACCGAGGCGCCTGCTCTGGTGGTGGCCTCGATCGTGCAGGCCGAACTGCTCGCGCTGGATGCCTTCGCGCCGGCCTCCGGGGTGGTGGCGCGCGCGGCTGCCCGGTTGACCCTGATCGATCGCGGCCTGGATCCGAAATCCTTGGTGGTTCTCGAGGTTGGTCAGCTGGAACTGCGCTCGGACTTCCAGGCCGCGATCGAGGATTACCGAACGGGTGAACCGCAGGCAGTGGTGGCCTGGATCGGCCACTGCGGCCGGGCGCTCGAACTCGGCGTCCGGGAATCGCTGGCGATCTGCGAGGCGATCCAACGCGGCTGATCCGGGCTGTGCCGGCCGGTCAGGAGCCCGCGCTGTGCCGGCCGGTCAGGAGATGGACGAGGGCGCCGTACCGGAGTACGGCGCCCCCTGCGGTCAAACGGGTTACCAAGCGCACCTTGACATCGTCAAGCGCGAGCCGATCACGGTCCGCGCCGACTGCCTTCAGCGAGGCTTTGTCGCCGCGTGGGTGCCCGGTTGCCCACTGGCGGATTCCACGACTGGTGGGGGCGGACCGCCAGAGCCAATCGAAGCTTCCGTACTGCCATTCGTACCCCTGACACCCTTGCATAGCAAGGGTCCCGCCCAGATTCGTGACTAGCCGCCGGCCCGGTTGGCCCTGCGTGAGTGGCTGTACCAGGCCAGTACCGCAAGCCCGGCAATGGCACCGGCGACCGCCGCGCTGGTAGCCGGCTGGGGTGGCTTCAGGCCGGACAGGCGCTCGCGTAGCGGCACCGCATTGGTGAAGGCAAGTACCGGCCAGCCGTGCTCGACGGCGGCCTTGCGCAGCGCCCGATCCGGATTGACCGCGAACGGGTGCCCGACGGCTTCGAGCATCGGCAGGTCGGTGCTCGAATCGGAGTAGGCGTAGCTCTCGGACAGGTCATAGCCACGTTCGGTGGCCAGCGCCCGCAGCCCGTCGGCCTTGTGCTGGCCGTAGGCATAGAACTCGATCTCGCCGGTGTAGTGGCCGTCCTGGACCACCATCCGGGTCGCGATCACGTGGTCGGCGCCCACCATCTCGCCGATCGGGCGGACCACCTCGTCACCGGAGGAGGAGATGATGACCACGTCCCGGCCGGCCGCCTTGTGCTCGGCGATCAGCTCGACGGCTTCGTTGTAGACCAGCGGGTCGATGATCTCGTGCAGCGTTTCGTTGACGATGTCGCGGATCTGCTGGACGTCCCAGCCGGTGCACATCCCGGTCAGGTAGTCGCGCATCCGATCCATCTGGTCCTTGTCCGCACCGGCGAGGGCGAAGACGAACTGGGCGTAGGCGCTGCGGACAACCGCACGGCGGTTGATCAAGCCGCCTTGAAAGAAGGGTTTTCCGAACGCGAGCGTGGACGACTTGGCGATGATGGTCTTGTCCAAGTCGAAGAACGCCGCTGCGCTGGCCACGTCCGCGAGGATAGCCAGGTTCGTCCCGCGCGGGAGTGATGCGGGCGGCGATTCGGCCGCCCGGTCGTTGTCCACAGGCGCCGAGCTTGTCCACAGATCTTCCGCTAGCCGGTATTCGAACGGTCGGTGGGGCGAGGCTGGCTGCCATGAGTACAGAACCTGTGATCGGCGTGGTGTCCGGCTGCGGTGGCGTCGGGGCGAGTGTGTTCACCGCGGTGCTGGCGGCCTGCGCCGGCCAGCACGCGGGGCACGCATTCCTGATCGACTGCGATCCGCTGGGCGGTGGAATCGATGTGTTGCTGGGCTGCGAGCAAGAGCCCGGTTCGCGGTGGAGCCAGGTCCGACTGAGTGGCGGCCCGCTCGACCCGCTGGCATTGCGCGCCGGCTTGCCGCGCTGGCACGAGATCTCGTTTCTGGCCGCCGACTCGGCCACCGCACTGGATCCGGCCGCCATCGGGCAGGTCATCGAGTCGGCCGCAGAGCTGAGCCCGGTGCTGGTTGACCTGCCTCGCTGGCAGGCACCGGAGCGGTTGGCGGCCACTGCGCGCTGCGACGCGATCGTGCTGGTGACGGCCGCCGAAACCCGTGGCCTGACGGCTAGCGCGATGCTGGCACCGAGCCTGGATCCGGATCGGACTTCGATAGTGGTGCGCGGGTCCTCCCGGACGCTGCCGCACCGGCACATCGCCGAGCTGCTTGGCCTACCGGTGCTGGGCGAGCTGCCCTACGACCCGGCGAGCCTGCGGCAGGTCGGGCTGGATCTGGCGCGGATCCGGCGGCGAACCCGACGCCTTGCCGAGACGGTGCTCGCGCATTCCCGGGCCGAACGCGACCGGCCGGTGGCTCCGTCCGGAATCGTCGCGGCGTGAGCGGCCAGCTGCTGGAGCGGGTCAGGCTGCGGCTGGCCAATCAACCACTTGGTCTGGTAGACGCCAATCTCGCCGAGGTCGCCGGGCACGAGTCGGAGTTGCTGCTGGACAGCACAGGGTTGACCGAGCTGTCTGGGCAGTTGCGCGCGGAATTGACCGGTGCCGGACCGCTGGAATCGTTGCTGGCCGACCCGCAGGTCACTGACGTGCTCGTCAACGCCTTCGATCAGGTGTGGCTGGATCGCGGTCGCGGACTGGAGCGCGCCGAGGTCGGGTTCGATTCAGACTCTGCCGTACGGCGACTCGCGGTCAGGCTCGCGGCCCAAGCCGGTCGCAGGCTGGACGATGCGGCGCCTTTCGTGGACGCGGCACTGCCTGACGGCACCCGGCTGCATGCGATCCTGCCGCCGCTGGTGGCACATCCGACGGTATCCCTGCGGATATTCGGCAGGCGTCGGCTCGGCCTGCCCGATTTGCTCGAGCTGGACGCGATGAGCCCACCGGTGGCTCAGCTGTTGACCGCGGTAGTGCAGGCCCGGCTGAGCCTGCTGATCAGTGGCGGTACCGGCACCGGAAAGACCTCGCTGCTCGGTGCCTTGCTCGCGGTTGCCGACAGCGGCGATCGGATCGTCACCATCGAGGACTCCGCCGAACTCCAGATCGAGCATCCGCACGTGGTCGCTTTGCTGGCTCGACCAGCCAATGTGGAACGGGCCGGCGCGGTCGAACTGGCCGAGCTGGTCCGGCAGTCGTTGCGGATGCGCGCGGATCGGCTGGTGGTGGGCGAGTTCCGGGGCGCAGAGATCGTCGAGTTGCTGACCGCGCTGAACACCGGGCACGCGGGCGGGGCTGCGACCGTGCATGCCAACTCGGTGGCGGACGTGCCGGCCCGGCTGGTGGCGCTGGCCGCGCTCGGCGGGATGGATACGGCCACCCTGGCAGCGCAAGCGGCCAGCGCGCTCGATGTGCTGGTACACCTCCGCCGCGACCGGAGCGGCCTGCGCAGGGTGGATCAGCTGGCGCTCTGGCCGCGCCGTGGATCCGAGCTCGGCCCGGCGCTGGTCTGGACCCGCCGGGCGGGGCTGGGCAGTGCGGCGGCCGAACTGCGTGCCAGGCTGCTCGACGCCGAGGTCGAGCTGCCCTCGTTGCTGGTAGCGCCCTGATGCTGGCCCTGGCGCTGACTGGAATAGCCTTGTTGTTATTGCCCGTTCCCGATCCGTCCGGACGCCGGTTGAGCTGGCTGGCCGGCCGTCGATGGCCGTCGACTGCGAGTGCGGGACGGTCGCGTGAGCTGCCTAGGTTGCTGGCCACGCTGTCCTTGTCGCGCCGCTGGGCAGCACTGGGCGGTGCCGTTGCCGGGCTGCTGGTCGCAGCGTGGGCCGGCCCGGTGCCCGGTGGCCTGGCCGCGCTGATCGGTTGGACGTTGGCTTGCTGCCGCTGGCTCCTCGGTCGCGAGCGGGCCGCCGACCGTGATCGGGCAGCGCTGGCGGTTGCGGTGGCGGGGCTGGCCGCCGAGTATTCGGCCGGGTCCACCACCGGGTCGGCATTCAGCCTGTCCGCACCGGCGGCCGGTCGGTTCGGCCCGGCACTTGCC
>JALYVK010000012.1 GCA_030853265.1 Actinomycetota bacterium | reverse complement strand
ACAACCCGATATTCTTCACCCTGAAGGTGCTCCTTGCTGGACGACGATCTTGCCTCAGAACCTCGATCATCGTTGGCATGGAGCACTTTTCAGTTGATCAACGCGCCGCTCTCATGAAAGCTCTGGGCTAGCTTGCGGGCCTACGCCGCGCCTGCGCTATCAGTGCAAGGGTGGTCGCTCGCGTCGTCCCTGAGGTCTGATCCGGGCGACTACCGCCGCGTGCGGGCTCGGCGGGGCGTCAATATCGCGTAAGCCTGACGATTGCCGCTATTGACCACCAAAAACCCTGATGGCTACCGTGAGAGCGCTTCCACCGCTCCCCCGCGGCACCTCATCCGAAAGGTGCGTCCCCCATGCCCAAACCTTCTACCCGGCGGCGTTCGATCGCCGCCATCGCTACCGCGGCCCTGACCACCTCACTGGTCGCCGGCCTCAGCTTCGGCATCGCCTCGGCAAGCAGCGGCCCGCTGCCCACCATCGAGGACTTCGAGGGCAGTGTCGCGATCACCACCGCCAGCCCCGGCATTTTCGCCTTCGGCAGCGACGCCGCCAGTACCCCCGCCCTGTCGGTAGTCGCCGCCGCTGACCGGCCCGGCGCACCGGCCGGCAACCATGGCCTGAGCGTGCCGTACACGGTGACCGGCTACGGCGGCTTCTCCGACAACCTCAGCACCCCGGGCAACTGGAGCGGCTATGCCGGTTTCAGCTTCTGGGTCAAGGGAACCGGCAGTGGCCAGAAGGTCGAGTACGAGATCAAGGACGGCGGCACCGACGGCGAGCACTCCGAGCTGTGGCAGGGCTTCTTCAACGACTCGACGGCCGGCTGGCAGCAGATCCAAGAACCCTTTTCCAGCCTGGTCAAACGCGGCGACTACCAGCCACCGGGCGCACCCTCGGACGGCGTGCTCAACCTGACCTCGATGTGGGGTCTGGCGATCAACCTGCCGGTGGCCAGCGGGCAGCTGATCTTCGACGACTTCGCGGTGTACGGCCACGCGACACCGAAGCTCAGCGCGGTCACCAGCACCTACCTGGTCGACCCGGGCCACAGCGCGCAGGTCGGGGTCACCGTCAGCACGCCGGACGGCGCCCCACTCGGTGCGCCGGTCAGCGTCGATTACACCCTCGGTGGCGGCACCGCGGTGGCGGGCACCGACTTCACCGCGGGTGCCGGCACCCTGACTTTCCCGGCCGGTTCGGCGTCGGGCAGCATCCAGCACATCCCGGTCAGCAGCATCGCAGGCACGCCCGCTGCCGAGTCCAAGACGATCCCGGTGAAGCTGACCGCTACCGGCGCGACGCTGTCCGGACCGTCCCCGACCGTGATCATCAACGCGCACGGTTTGCCCTACCTGAACAGCACGTTGCCGATCGCGCAGCGGGTCAGTGACCTGCTCTCGCGGATGACGGTGGCCGACAAGGTCGGCCAGATGACCCAGGCCGAACGGCAGGCGGTGGGCGATGGCACCGATATCGCCAAGTACCGGTTGGGTTCGATCCTGTCCGGCGGCGGTTCCACGCCAACCCCGAACACCCCGCAGGCCTGGGCCGATATGGTCGACGCCTTCCAGACCCAGGCGCTGGCCACTCCGTTGCAGATCCCATTGATCTACGGCGAGGACTCCGTACACGGCGACAACAACCTGGCCGGTGCGACGGTCTTTCCGCAGAACATCGGGATGGGTGCCACCCGGGATCCGGCACTGGCCGAGAAGGACGGTCAGGTCACCGCGACCGAAACCCGCACCACCGGTGTGCCGTGGGCGTTCTCGCCCTGCGTGTGCGTCAGCCGCGACGAGCGTTGGGGCCGGTCCTATGAATCCTTCGGTGAGGACCCGGCGCTGGTAAGCCAGCTCGAGACCATCATCGATGGCCTGCAGGGTAACGGGAAACTGTCAAAGAACACCAGCGTGCTGGCGACCGCCAAGCACTTCCTCGGCGACGGCGGCACCAAGTATGGCTCGTCCACGACTGGGACGTACACGATCGATCAGGGCGTCACCTACGCCACCCAGGATCAGCTGAACGCGCTGTACCTGGCGCCGTTCAAGACCGCGGTGGCTAAGGGCGTCGGTTCGGTCATGCCGTCCTACTCCTCGCTGCAGATCATCGGTAAGGACAGCGCACCGATCAAGATGCATGCCCGGGGCGACCAGATCACCGGTGTGCTGAAAGACCAATTGGGCTTTGCCGGCTTCGTGATCAGCGACTGGCAGGGTATCGACCAGATCGGTCCGGACTACCAGAACGACGTCAAGGTCGGCGTCAACGCCGGTATCGACATGGTGATGGTCCCGTACAACTACCAGGCATTCACGGCAGATCTGACTGCGCTGAACGCCAGCGGGGACGTCACCACCGCCCGGCTGGACGACGCGGCCCGGCGGATCCTGACTCAGAAATTCGCGCTGGGCCTGTTCGATCACCCGTTCGCGGACCGGACCAACATCCCGACCATCGGCGACCCGGCGCACCGGGCCGTCGCCCGGCAGGCGGCCGCCGAGTCCCAGGTGCTGCTGAAGAACGACGGCAATGTGCTGCCATTGAAGAAGAATGCCAAGGTGTACGTGGCCGGCTCCAACGCCGATAACCCGGGCAACCAGACCGGTGGCTGGACGCTGACCTGGCAGGGCCAGTCCGGAGCTATCCCGGGAGCGACCTCGATCCTGGCCGGCATGCGGCAGGACGCGCCGAACGCCACCATCAGCTATTCGGTGAATGCCTCGGCGCCCACTGCCGGCTATGACGTCGGCGTGGTTGTGGTGGGCGAAACCCCGTACGCCGAAGGGATCGGTGACGTCGGCAACGGCCATACGATGCAGCTGTCGGTGGCCGACCGCAACGCGGTGGATACCGTGTGCGCGGCGATGAAGTGCGTGGTGCTGGACGTGTCCGGCCGACCGCTCGACATCACCGGCATCGTCGGAGAGGCACGCGGGGTCGTCGCCTCGTTCCTGCCCGGCTCCGAAGGCGAGGGGGTGGCCGACGTGCTGTTCGGGCTGAGGGCGTTCACCGGCCGATTGCCGCTGACCTGGGCCAAGGCCGAGAGCCAGCTGCCGATCAACGTGGGCGACGCCAGCTATGACCCGCTGTACCCGTTCGGCTGGGGTCTGCGGACCGACAGCGAGCGCGGCAGGTTGCAGACCCTCCGCGACCAGCTGGAGACCACTGCCGGTGCCGGAGCGGCGGTGAAGGCGCTGAACACCGCGCTGGCGTCGAAGAACTGGAACTCTGACGGTTCGGCTCGCAACGTCACTACCATGCTCGGCCTGCTGAAGAAGGTCGCCGCCAAGTTGGCCGGCCGCAGCTTCAGCCAGGACGATCTGGTGGTATCGGTGGCGCGGGATCTCGCGCAGGCCGAGATCGTGCTGCGTGGCGCGGCGGCCATGTCGGCCACCGCGGCGCTGACCTCGAACGCCGAGCACAGCGTGCTGATCAACGACCCGGCTGCGGCGGTTGCCGGCCTGACCAAGGCCTACCAGGTGGCAGCCAAGATCCGCATCCCCAAGGGTGGCCACACCGGCTAACCCCCACTGTCCCGTCGCCATTGTGCGGCCTGAAACCGCGGAAATCCCAGGAAAAATCGCGGTTTCGGGCCGCACAATGCTGTTCCGGGGCAACCGGCCCGGCCAGCTTCACCTCACGCACACTCGGGTGAAGGGCTTATGAACAAGGCCAATGAGAAACGTTGACAGAATCGGAACCCAATGGTTACGTAAGCGGTTGAGCTACGTAACCGGTTACGTAGACCATCGACTGGGAGAGCTGTGCTCGAAAAGTCCACCATCTACGAAGTTGCCCGACACAGCGGCGTGTCCACCGCAACCGTGTCTCGGGTGATGCGCGACAGCGCCGGGTTCTCCGAACCGACTCGTCAACGGGTGCTGGCAGCGGCCGCCGAGTTGGGCTGGCTTCCCAACGGCTCGGCTCGCGGGCTGGCCGAACGCCGGGTCGGCATCGTCGGTTTGCTCTTTCCGGATCTGGGTAAAGACGCCGAGGCCGAGAACGAGTCACCGCTGTTCGTCGACCAGGTGATCCGCGGCGCCGAGCGGGCTGCGACGCTGGCCGGTGACGCGGTGCTGATCGCCGCCACCCGAGGCGCGGGCGGCCGTGACCTGGCCCGGTCGGTGGCCAGCAAGGTGGACGGCCTGGTCGTCACGGCCCGCAGCCTGTCCGGCCCCGACCTGACCGCGATCGCCCGCAGCATCCCCGTGGTAGTGATCGCCTCGCAACCCGGTCGGCGCAAGTTCGATGTGGTTTCTGCCGACAACCACGAGGGATCCAGGGCAGTCACCGAACACCTGCTCGAGACGCACGGTTACCGGGACCTGGCCTTCGTGGCCGGTCCGGCCCACTCTCCGGACTCCGTCCAGCGCTTCGCCGGCTTCCGCGAGGCGCTCGGCGCGGCCGGCCTGAAGGTTCCCACCGACCCGGACGCGCACGGCGGGTTCACCGAGGCCGGCGGCGAGCGTGCGCTGGAGGAGATCCTCACTACCCGCCGCACGCCGCCACAGGCCGTGGTGTTCGGCAACGACGAGATGGCCATCGGTGGAATGAGCCTGCTACGCCAGCAAAAACTCCGGGTGCCACTCGACGTCGCGATCACCGGCTTCGACGACATCGCCTCGGCCAGGCACGTCCGGCCGACCTTGACCACCGTTCGCCAACCGATGCGCGAGCTCGGCGAGCAAGCCGTTCGGATCCTGCTCGAACGGCTGCGCGAACCAGATACCGCCAAGCAGGCGCTGATCCTGCCGACCCAGCTGCAGATTCGTCGCAGCTGCGGTTGCCGGACCAGCCCTGCCAGGACGACCACGAGGAGCTCCCGATGACCGAGGCCGACAGCCCGTCCGAACGCGATGCCCGCACCGACTGGGAACAGCGGATCTACACCAGGCTCACCGACACCGGGTCCGCCGATCCGGGAACCGCGCTGCCCGCACCCGGCTCGGCCGAGGCGACCGGCCAGTACGGGCACGTCCGGCTGAGCTGGCAGCCGGTGCCCGGTGCCGCCGGGTACCTCATCGAGCGCGCCGATGGCGACGGCGAGCCGCACCTGGTCATGCACGGTGGCAGCGACGTTCCGGCCGTACCCGACTGCACTTTTGCCGACACCGGGCTTGCCGCCGGCACCCGCTACCGGTACCGGATCGGCGCGGTGGCCGGTGCCGAGTTCCCGGCCTGGAACTGGTCCGACCCGGCCACCGCCAGCCCACTCGCCGAACCGGCCGAACCGCTACAGCTTGCGGTGGACGCCAGCCAGGTGTCCGGCCAGCTCAACCGGGTGTGGCACATGATCGGCAGCGAGCGGCTCACCCAGCTGCGCTTCGGCGATGACGGGCACGGCCATCAGATCGGCGCGGAGTTCCGCGAGTCGTTGCGAATTGCCCATGACGAGCTGGGTGTTCGCTACGTCCGGGCGCACGCCATCCTGCACGACGACAACCAGGTGGTGAGCAGGGCCAAGGACGGCACGCTGGTCTATGACTTCAGCATCGTCGACGAGTTGTACGACGAGATCCTGGGGCTGGGTATCCGGCCGATCGTGGAGCTCTCGTTCATGCCGGCGGCACTTGCCAAAGACCCCGAGCAGACCGTCTTCACCTACCGCGGCATCATCTCGCCACCCGCCGACTGGGCCGAGTGGCGCGCACTCGTGGCCGCGCTCGCCGAACATCTTGTCGGGCGCTACGGCATCGACGAAGTGTCGCAATGGGGCTTCGAGGTATGGAACGAGCCGAACCTGGTGGTGTTCTGGTCCGGAACTCAGGCCGAGTACTTCCAGCTGTACGCCGAAGCCGCCCGGGCGGTCAAGTCGGTCGATGCCCGGCTGCCGGTCGGTGGGCCCTCGACGGCGGCCAGTGAGTGGGTCGAGCCGCTGGCCGCCTTCGCCGAGGCGAACGGGCTGCCGCTGGACTTCGCGACCTCGCACACCTACGGCAACCTGCCGGTCGACACCCAGCCCGCGCTGCGCCGCCATGGCTTCGACAAGTCACCGATCTACTGGACCGAATGGGGGGTTGGCTCGACCCACTTCGGCCCCATCCACGACGGTGTGCTGGGCGCGCCGTTCGTGCTGAGCGGCTACGCCTCGGTGCAGGACCGGATGGATGCGCTGGCCTACTGGGTGATCAGCGATCATTTCGAAGAGCTTGGCCGGCCACCGTCGCTGTTCCACAACGGTTTTGGCCTGTTGACCGAAGGCAATCTGCGCAAACCCCGATTCTGGGCGGTGAAGCTGGCCGAAGAGCTGGGCGACCAGCTGATCAGCGCCGAACTGACCGGGGACGGGGCCGGCACCCTGGTCCGGACGCTGGCAACCCGTAAGGACGACGGCACCATCGATGTATTGATGTGGAACGGAACCATCAATGCCGAGCTGATGAATGGCGATCCGTTGCTGGATCGCACCGTGTCCATCGGCATAACCGGCATCGGAGGCGGCACGCACACTGCCACGGTGGGCCGGGTCGACGCCCAGCACTCCAACATCCTGCAGGGCTACCCGGACGGCGTGGACTGGCCGGACGAGGCGCTGATGGCTGCCCTGCACGAGCGCGACCGTCTCGACATCGAGACCCTGGCCGAGGTGAGCGGGCCGTCCGCATCGTTCGAGTTTCGGCTGCCCATGCCGGGGATCGCTCGATTGCGACTGAGCCCGCGGGCCACGGCATGAGACGGCGACTGCTCGGCACGCTGGCCGCGGTGGCACTGACCGCGACCAGCCTGACCGCCTGCCTCGGGCATCCCGACAATGCCGGCGCCCGCAACGGGACGCTCACCATCTCCGGCGATGCCGGCAATCCGACGCTGGTGGAGAACTTCAACCCCTACCAGCCAGCCACCGAGTTGCACGGCACCTTCCTGATCTACGAGCCGTTGGAGATCCGCAGCCCGATCGACGGCTCGTACACGCCTTTTCTGGCAACTGGATTCTCCTTCAGCAACCCGACCACACTGGTCTATAGGCTGCGCCAGGGCGTAACCTGGAGCGATGGCCAGCCGCTCACCGGCCAGGACATCGCCTTCACCTTCCAGCTGCTGAAGAAGTACCCGGCGCTGGACACCGCCGGCGTCTGGGGCCAGCTCTCCGGCGTGCAGACGACGGACACCACCGCAACCTTCACCTTCAAACAGCCGAACGTGCCGTTCGCCGGAGTGCTGGCCGGCACCCCGATCGTGCCCCAACACATCTGGTCCTCCGTCGGCGATCCGACCAAGTACGCCAACACCAAACCGGTCGGCAGCGGCCCGTTCATTCTGGACAAGTTCGCCCCGACCCAGTACTCGCTGGCCAAGAATCCGACCTACTGGCAGGCAGACAAGATCGCGCCGAGTCAAGTGCTGTTCCCGGCCAAGGCCAGCAACTCCACCACCGATCAGCTGGACACCTCGGCCGGCAAATTCGATTGGTCCTATAATTTCCTGCCCGACGTCAAGCAGACCTACCTGGACCGTAGTCCGCAGACCAACACCTACTGGTTCCCGCCGGGTGGCGCCATCGGGCTGTTCCTCAACCTGACCAAGGCGCCGTACAACAACGTCGATTTCCGCCGGGGAATCTCACTGTCGTTGAATCGCAGCCAGATCGCCACCAAGGCGGTGAACGGCTACCTCGGCCAGGCCAGCCAATCCGGCCTGATCCTGCCCAACCTGCAGAAGTGGCTGGATGACAGCCTGCCGAACAAGGGCAACGTCGGCCAGGACGTCCCGGCCGCGCTGGCTGCCTTCGCCAAGGCCGGCTATACCAAGAACGGCAATCGGCTGGTGTCCTCGGCGGGCAAGACGGCGACCATGACCATCACCGCTCCGCAGGACTTCAGCGACTGGGTGGCGGCGGCCAAAGAAATCGTCAACCAGCTCGGCGCGGTCGGCATCAAGGTCACCCTGGATCTGCCCCAGTACGACGCGTACAGCAAGGCCACCCAGGGTGGCACGTTCGACGCCGCGTTCGGTGGCTTCGGCGGCACCGGTGACCCGTACACCGACTTCAACACCATGTTGAACAGCACGTTCGCGGCACCGGTGAACACGCCGACCGCGAACAACTTCGAGCGCTTCAAGGACGCCGGGGTAGACCAGGCGCTGGGCGCTCTGGCCAAGGCCACTGACCTGCCCACCCAGAAGCGGGCCACCAACGCGCTGGAACAGGTCATGTACAACGATGTGCCGATAGTGCTCATGTACTACGGCGGCAGCTGGGGCCTGTTCTCCACCAAGAACTTCACCGGCTGGCCGTCCCAGGCCGATCCGTACACCCTGCCCACCAACTACAACAACGCCATGCTGACCGTGCTGACCCACCTCAAGCGGTCCTGATCCCGTCTGTCGAAAGGAGGAAGACATGCGCTACGTAGCCGGCAAGATCGGAGTGTTCCTGGCGACCCTGTGGGCCGCCGTCACGCTCAACTTCCTGCTGCCACGGTTGATGCCCGGTTCCCCGGTCGATGCCGCGCTGGCCAAGATCGCCTCCACCGGCCAGCCGATCACCAACCAGCAGCGGCACGCCATCGAACTCGAGCTCGGTTCGCCGCACGGCAACCTGTTCGGGCAGTACTTCGAATACCTTGCCAATATCGTGCAATTCAAGTTCGGCCGGTCCTATTCGTTCCCGAACGAGACGGTCGCGCACACCATCGGCAAGGCGCTGCCCTGGACGCTGATCCTGGTCGGTTGCACGACCATCATCGCCTTCGTCATCGGCACCCTGCTCGGGGTGTACGCCGGTTGGCGGCGCGGCACCAAGACCGACACCACGGTGACCGTCGGTGCCACCCTGTTCGCCGCGTTCCCGCCGTTCTGGCTGGGCCTGTTGCTGCTGTACTTCACCGCCTTCAAGCATCAGTGGTTCCCGATCAAAGGCGGCTACTCCCCCGGCCTTTCGCCGAACTGGAGCTGGTACTTCGTCACCGACGCGATCCCGCACGCGGTATTGCCGGCCTTCGTGCTGGCCATCACGTCGCTGTCCGGTTGGGTTTTCGGCATGCGCAACAACATGATCAACACCCTCGGTGAGGACTACGTGACCTTCGCCGAGGCCAACGGCCTGCGCGGCCGGACGGTCGCGCTGCGCTATGCCGCCCGCAATGCCCTGCTGCCCAACGTCACCGCGTTCGGGTTGTCGCTCGGTGCGGTGATCGGCGGCTCGGTGCTGGTGGAAGGGGTCTTCGGCTATCCGGGGCTGGGCAACCTGCTCTACACCGCGGTCACCAACCGCGACTTCCCGCTGATGCAAGCACTGTTCCTTGTCATCACGGTGAGCATGCTGGTGGCGATCTTCATCGTTGACATGCTCTACGTTAGACTCGATCCGAGAGTGCGCCGATGACCATCACCACGTCCACCCCGCCGCCCGCGGTCGGCCCGGCCGCCACGGTACCGCTGGCCGCGCTGCCGGCCGCCCCCGGACCGGTCCGGTTTCTGCTGCGATCACTGGCCACTCTCTGGCGCAACGGCAAGGCCCGGATCGGCCTGGTCATCCTGGCCATCAACATCCTGGTCGCCGTCTTCGCCCCGGTGCTGGCGCCCCACTCGCCCAGGTCCACCGACTACATTCCTTACAGCGGACCGAGCGCGAAGAACTGGTTCGGCACCACCGGCAATGGCCAGGACGTCTTCAGCCAGTTCGTCTACGGCGCCCGGGTGTCGCTGCTGGTCGGCCTGGTGGCCGGTCTGGCCGCCACCGTGGTCGCCGTCGTCATCGGCCTGATCTCGGGCTATCGCCCTGGTGCGGTTGACACCGTCCTGGGCTTCATCACCAACCTCGCATTGGTGATTCCCGGCCTGCCGCTGATGATCATCCTGGCCGCCTACATTCCCAGCCGGTCGGTGTGGACCATCGTGCTGGTGGTGGCGCTGACCGCGTGGGCCACCGGCGCCCGGGTGATCCGCAGCCAGGCGGCGACCCTGCGGAATCGCGATTTCATCACCTCGGCGGTGTTCTCCGGCGAGAAGCTCGGCCGGGTGGTGTTCCGCGAGATCCTGCCGAACATGACCTCGCTGGTGGCGGCCAGCTTCTTCTCCGCCGCGACCGCGGCGGTGATGGCCGAGGCCAGCCTGGAGTTCCTCGGCCTGGGCAACCCGGACACGGTCAGCTGGGGCACGATCCTCTACTACGCCCAGCAGCAGAACGCGTTGCTCACCGGGCAGTGGGTGATGGTGCTGGCACCAGGTCTGGCGATCGCGCTGCTGGCCCTGTCGTTCACGCTGGTCAACTTCGGGGTGGACGCACTGTCCAACCCCCGGCTACGGGAGAAGTGATGGCGCTACTGGAAGCCGAGCAGGTCAATGTCGCCTACCGGCCGGCCCGCGGCCAGCGGATCTGGTCGGTGCGCGAGGTGGATCTCAGCGTGGACGAGGGCGAGTTCGTCGGCCTGGTAGGAGAGTCCGGCTGTGGCAAGTCGACGCTGGGCTATGCGCTGACCCGGATGCTGCGACCGCCGGCGCAGCTCGAAAGTGGTCGGATCAGCTTTGCCGGCCGGGACATCAGCACCCTGACCGGCGAGGATATCCGGCTGCAGCGGCGCAACGGCATCGCGCTGGTATTGCAGAGCGGCATGAACGCGCTCAGCCCGGTCCGCAGCATCGAGCGACACTTCGGTGACATCCTGAAGGCACACGGCCGGCCGGGTGAGAAGCAGTCGGCGAGCAGTATCCGTCGCCGCGGCGCCGAATTGCTCGGCAAGGTCGAACTGAACGACGACCTGCTCGGACGGTACCCGCACGAGCTGTCCGGCGGTATGCGGCAGCGGGTTGCGATCGCGCTGGCCCTGGCGCTCGAACCGCGGCTGATCGTCTTCGACGAACCGACCACCGCCCTGGACGTCATCGTGCAGGCCGCCGTGATGCGAACCATCAAGCAATTACAGCGTGAACAGGGATTCGCGGCGTTGCTGATCAGCCACGATCTCGGCGTGGTGCTCGATGCCACCGATCGGGTGCTGGTGATGTACGCCGGCCGGATCGTGGAGGATCAGCCGTCCGGCGCGCTGCTCACCGGCGAGCATCACCCTTACACCGAGGCATTGCTCGGCTGCTACGCCGATCCGCGCGCCGAGAACGTCGTGCTCGGCGGCATCCCCGGTTCGCCACCAGACCTCTCCATTGCTCAGCCTGGCTGTTCCTTCACGCCCCGCTGCCCGCTCGCCGAGGACGTCTGCGTCGAGCTCGAACCGGCCCTGGCACCGCTGGGTGCCGGCCGGGCAGCCTGCCACGTCCGAGCACCGTCCGCAGCCGTCGAGGCAGGAGTTGTCGATGTCCACTGAGCTGATGGTCGATCCCCCGTCCCGACCTGCCGATCGGGCAACGGTGCCGCCGCTGGTGGTGGAGGAAGTAACCAAGGGCTATCGCCTGCGTGGCCGATCGCGCGGGACCCTGACCGCGGTCGACCGGGTTTCCTTCACCATCGCACCGGGCGCCGCGGTCGGGCTGGTCGGCGCGAGCGGCAGCGGAAAGACCACGTTGGCGCAACTGATCACCGGTTCGGTACGGCCGAGTTCGGGCACGATCCGCTTCGGTGACACCGAGGTGCACCGGCTGCGTACCGGGGGCCTGCGCCAGTACCACAGCAAGGTGCAGATGGTGTTCCAGGATCCGTACGGAGCACTCAACCCGCTGCACACCGTCGCCTACACGGTCAGCCGACCGTGCCAGAACTACCTGTCGATGTCGGGTGAACAGGCCCGCGCCCGGATGCTCGAACTGCTCGAGACGGTCGGGTTGACGCCGGCCGAGCAGTTCGCCGCAAAGCTGCCACACCAGCTGTCCGGTGGCCAGCGCCAGCGAGTGGTGATCGCACGGGCATTGGCCTGCGAGCCGCAGTTGATCGTGGCCGACGAACCCGTCTCGATGCTCGACGTGTCGCTGCGCGCCGGCGTCCTGCGGCTGCTGGCCCAGCTTCGGGCCGAACGCGGTTTGAGCTTGCTCTATATCACCCATGATCTGCTCAGCGCTCGGGTCGTCTCCGACGAGATCCTGGTACTCAACCAGGGGCGGGTGGTCGAGCGCGGCCCGACAAAGCAGGTGCTGCAGAGCCCGCAGGACGAGTACACCATCCAATTGCTCGACGCCGTGGCGAACCCGTTCGCGGCCACCGAACCAGTTGCGCCGACCGCCGACGCCGGCTGACCTAGGAGGCGTTGCATGCACATCCGTCATCGATTCCCGTTGAAATACTTAGCTGTTGTGGCGGCCCTGGTGAGCGCCCTGGTGGTCACCATGCTGGTGCCTGCCTCCCCGGCGAGCGCGCATCCGAGCGGCCCCGGCCAGCTGTCCGCTCAGCAACGCGCGGTGCTGTACGGCATCGCCAAGGACACCTGGAAGTTCTACGCCGACGACGTGGATCCGCACACCCATCTGCCGCTGGACAACCTCGGCCCGGCCGGCACCCGGGGCAGCTACACCTCGGCAGCCAACGTCGGCGTCTACCTGTGGGCGGTGATCTCTGCCAAGGATCTGCACCTGATCAGCAATCGGCAGGCCGACACCATGATCACCCAGACCCTGCGCACGGTCAGCAAGATCAAGCGCTCGTACGGCTTCCTCTACCAGTGGTATGACACCGGCACCGGCGCGGTCATCAAGAACCCCGGTGACATCAACTGCTCACAGGAGACCACTCCGGCCCAGGACAACTGCTACTTCCTGTCCGCGGTCGACAACGGCTGGTATGCCTCCGGCCTGATCGTTGCCCGCCAGGCGATGCCCGAACTTCGGCCGCTGGTGGACAGCCTGCTCAAGCCGATGGACTTCTCGATCTTCTACGACAACCGGGCCCAGACTGCCTGCAACACCAACGCAGCGATCGAGGGCAACCAGCCGACCGGTCAGCAGTACGGCGGCTACTACGTCGACCAAGGCCCGGCCGGCTACCACAACGGCGCGCTCTACAGCGATCCGCGAATCTCGATGTACGTCGGGATGGGCCTGCACCAGATGCCCGGCGACGTCTGGTGGCGGACCTGGCGGACGCTGCCGCCGCAGCAGTGCGCCACCGATCCGGACTTCTCCTGGCAGGGGCAGGCTCCGGCCGGCTACTGGCAGAACATCCGCGATCCCCAGTCAGGCAAGGTGTTCCGGGTCTGGGAAGGTCACTACACCTACCCGGGCACCTCGCTGAGCTACATCCCGACCTTCGGTGGCGGCATGTTCGAAGGGCTGATGGCGAACGAGGTGATCCCGGAGACCGAATGGGGCAGCCACAGCTTCGGGCTGGCCGACGTCCGGACGGCGCAGGTGCAGATCAAGTACGCCACCGAGCAACTGCACTACCCAGTCTGGGGGATGTCGCCGTCCAGCACCGCCGATGACACCGGTGGTTACGGCACGTTCGGTGCGGAGGGGCTGACGCTGCCGGTCGGCCAGCAGCTGTCCCAGTGCGTCACCTGCGCCACCGAGACGACCGTTACCCCGCATGCGTCTTTCCTGGCGCTGAGCGTGCTGCCGCAGCAGGCCTACGCCAACATCCAGAAGCTGCGCACGCTGTACCCGTCGGTGTATTCCCGCGACGGTGGCTTCTACGACGCGGTCAACCCAACCACCGGAGCGGTCGGCCACCGCCGACTGGTGCTCGATCAGTCGATGATCATGGCCGCGCTGGACAACGCGCTCAACGGCAACGCCCTGCAGCACTACTACGCCAAGGACCCCATCTCGTGGGCAGCCCGTACCTACCTAGGCGCCGAGACCCTCTCCATCCACTAACCCCTCCCCGCTCGGCATTTCGCGGCCCGAGTTTTCACAACACGCCGATCGACGTGCAAACTCGGGCCGCGAAATGCGTCAGGGACGCTGCTTGGCCTTGTCGACCACCACGCTGGCCGAGAGCGAGGTGTTGAAGCTCGCGAACTCTTGCACGGCCCGCTCGCCGAGGTAGGCGTGGGTATCCGGCGTGAAGATCAACTGCAGGTCGCTGCCCACCGGGTCGTGGACGCCCAGCGCAACACCGGCGCGACCGTCGAAGGTTGTCGCCCGGCCCTCGACACGCACGCTGTGCAGGCTGGCAACTGCCTTGAACAGTGCGGCCTGTTGAGCCGGCGGGAGCAGATCGGCCAGGTTGAAAACGGTGTACCAAACCGCCAGATCCGGAGATTTCCCATGCGAGCTCTCGAACACGGTGGATGGGTCCGCCCGCAAACGGGCGAGCATGGCCGGGCCGCTCGTTGGCAGCGAGGACAGCACGTCGTAGGGCATTGCCTGATCCTGCGGCCGGGTCTTGTCGTAACTCAGGACCGTGCAGTTGCCATTGGTGCGGCAGATAGTCTCGCGACCAGAGCCGTCGGCCGGAATCCAGTACTCGGCAGTGAAAGCCCTCCCGTTGCCCAGGCCCGCGATTCGTTTGTAGACGAATTGGCCGCGCCGTGGGTGCAAGACGGGCTGGGCTAGCGCGTGCGTCGCGGCGTCGCGGAGAATCTCCGCGGAGGCCGCGTCGGACGGTGCGTGCTGCCCGATCGCGACGATGCCAGTGGTCAGCACCGCGGCGACGGCCACTGCGGCAACCAGCGCATATCGCGAACGGTGCGAGCGGTGGCGCTGCGGGCCGGCGAACATCGCCGCCTCGATCCGGTGCAGCCCCCGCTCGTAGACTTCGTCGGTCATGGCCGGGACCTGGGACCGCAGGTTCGTCAGTTCGTCGATGTCGATCATGAGTGTTCTCCCTTGTCGGAATGGTGAGAATCGTGCGCGATCCTGAGCTGCCGACGCACCCGGTGCAGTCGGGATCGGACCGTGCCGATCGGAATGTCGAGGGCTTGGGCAACTTGCTCATAGGACAGCTCGGTCCACGCCACCAGCAGCAGCACGTCGCGGTCTGCCTGCGAGAGTCCGGCAATGGCGACCGCCAGCTCGCGGGCCTGCTCGCTGGCATCGACTCGTGCCACGATCCCGTCGGCCGGGTCCACCGGGTCTACCGGTAGCGCTTCCAGTCGCCGGATCGCAAGCAGCTCAGCCCGTTCCCGACGCCGGTGGTTACGGACGAGGTTGGTCGCGATGCCATACAGCCAGGCGATCGGCGGCCCCTGATCGTGGTCATAGCTCTGCCAGCGGCGTAAGGCGATCAGGAAGGTGTCGGCCGTCAGGTCATCGGCGAGCTCGGTGCTGAGCCGTCGAGCCAGGTAGCGGTGGATGGTCCGTGCATGCTGCTCGTACAACGCAATGAACTCGGAGTGCTTCTGTCCCGGCGGCACCCGCTGGACGTCGCCACTCTTCTGTCGTGTCCCAATCATGTTCACACTCAGTACTTGTCGGTCTGCCAGATCTGGTTCACAGCCAGCGACCTCCGGTGGCCATTGTGCGGCCTAGGGGTGGACCCGCAGGGTGACCACCAGGAACTGGTCGGGGGTGGCTTGCAGCACCTTCAGCCGGGGATCCGGCACCGGCAGGAATGGCCCGATACGCAAAGGCAATAGTGCCGCCAGTCGCGGGTCGGACAAGGCGGTCGCCACCGCAGCCTTGTCACCGCCGCAGACCAACGCGACCAGCGAGTCCACCACCGGCAGCAGGATTCGCACCGCAATCTCGGCCGCCTCGGCGAACGCGGCCTTGGACTGGTTGTCCCGGCGCCGGGCGTAACGCTGCTGGGACCAGCCGCCAGCCTTGGTGGTGCCCTGGACGTAGGACGAGCCGACCTTGGACGAGACCAGCGTCCGGCCATCGAAGACCCCGGCCGCGTAACCGCCCCGGCGCACCAGGAGCACCCCGATCCGCCGGGGCTCGGCCAGGTGCAACTGCAACGTGGTGAGCGGTCGCGGCCCGGCACAGTCCCACGGCCCGAACGGCACCTCGATCCATACCCGGGACCCGTCGGCGGCGCTCACCAGCACTCGATCCGGCCCGGGCTCGGTCGACAACTCCCCGTGCCGGCCGGCAAATCCGTCCAGCCACTTCGAGAGTCGGGCCGCCGGAATGCTCAGCCGGCGGGCCTCGGGCGGTATCTCCGAACCGCTCACCTCAGGCGGTGACCCGGTCCAGCAGCAACGGGGCGGCGCTGAAATCAGCCGCGACGCCGATGTCGAAGCCACCGTCCAGCGCCTGCAGGGCCCGCTCGAAGCGGCTGGCGTCGTCGGTGTGCAGCTCCAGCAACGGCTGCCCCTCGGTGACCGAATCCCCTGGTTTGGCAAGCAGAACCACGCCGGCACCGGCCGAGACCGGATCCTCCTTGCGAGCCCGGCCGGCCCCGAGACGCCAGGCGGCCACCCCGACCGCATAGGCGTCGAGCCGGGTGAGCACGCCGGAGGACGGTGCGTTCAACACCTGGCGTTCTGCCGCCACCGGCAGAGCCGCGTCCGGGTCACCGCCCTGGGCGGAGATCATCGCGCGCCAGACATCCATCGCTCGGCCGTCGGCCAGCGCGGAGGCCGGATCGACGCCGGTGATGCCCACCCCGGCCAGCATCTCGGCGGCCAGCGCAACGGTCAGCTCGATCACGTCCGACGGTCCGCCACCGGCCAGCACCTCGACGGATTCCCTTACTTCCAGGGCATTTCCGGCGGTGAGGCCGAGCGGGGTGTTCATGTCGGTCAGCAGCGCGACGGTGTGCGTGCCGGCCGCGGTACCCAGCGCCACCATGGTCTCGGCCAGCTCTCGGGCATCGGCCAGATTCTTCATGAATGCCCCGCTGCCCACCTTGACGTCCAGCACCAGCGCGGATGATCCCTCGGCGATCTTCTTGCTCATGATGGAGCTTGCGATCAGCGGGATCGCCTCGACGGTGCCGGTGACATCGCGCAATGCGTACAGCTTCTTGTCCGCCGGCGCCAGGCCATCGCCCGCCGCGCACACCACCGCGCCCACCGAGTTCAGCTGGGCGATGAAATCGGCATTGGACACCGACGCCCGCCAGCCCCGGATCGACTCGAGCTTGTCCAGGGTGCCACCGGTGTGGCCCAGCCCGCGGCCGGACAGCTGCGGCACCGCGCCGCCGAGTGCTGCCACCAGCGGCGCCAGCGGCAGGGTGATCTTGTCGCCGACCCCGCCGGTGGAGTGCTTGTCGGTGGTCGGACGCCGGACGCCGGACAGGTCCAGCCGCTCACCGGAGGCGATCATCGCGTTCGTCCAACGGGAAAGTTCATCGGGCGCCATGCCATTGAGCAGGATGGCCATGGCCAGCGCGGCCATCTGCTCCTCGGCAACCACGCCTCGGGTGTAGGCATCGATCACCCAGTCGATCTCGGCGTCCGGTATCCGGCCGCGGTCGCGCTTGGTACGGATTACGCCTACTGCATCGAACGGTTCGGTCATCGGGCAAAGCTCCTGATCAGTCGAGGAATACCGGCAGGGACGACACGCCGCGGATCACGAACTCCGACCGCGGTGCCGGCTCACCGGCCAGCCGCAGCCGCGGGAAGCGGTGTAACAGCGTGTGCAACGAGGTCTGCAGCTCCAGCCGGGCCAACGGAGCCCCGACGCAGAAGTGGATTCCGGCACCGAAGCCCAGGTGCGGGTTGTCCACCCGGCCGACGTCGAACCGATCCGGCTCGCTGAACACGGCGTGATCCCGGTTGGCCGAACCGAGCAACGCGGCGATCTTCTGGCCTGCCTCGACCGTGATATCGCCGATCGCGGTGTCGGTGATCGCGGTCCGTTCGAACAGCTGCAGTGGCGAGTCGTACCGGATCAGCTCCTCCACCGCGACCGGTACCAGGGCCGGATCGTCCAGCAAACGCTGCCATTGCTCGCCATGCTGGCCGAGTGCCCGTATCCCGTTGCCGACCACGTTCACGGTTGCCTCGTGGCCGGCGTTCAGCAGCAGCGTGCAGGTGGTGACCAGCTCGTCCTCGCTCAGCCGGGCGCCGTCGGAATCGGTTTCGGCAATCAGCGACGAGATCAGGTCCTCGGCCAGGTGGGCCCGCCGGCTGGCCACCAGCTCGCGCAGGTAGTCGACGAACTCGGCCGCCGCGGTCTCGGCCGCCTGCCGCCGGTCATCGGAGACCTCGTACTCGTACATCTTCACGATGGCGTTGGACCATGGCCGCAGCAATCCCCAGTCAGCGCGCGGAATACCGAGCAGTTCGGCAATCACCTGCACCGGCAACGGCTCGGCGTAGTAGGGGATCAGGTCCACCGGCGAGCCGCCCGAACCGGCCTCGGCCAGCTGGTCGGCGAGACCCTCGGCCAGCTCGGCGACCCGCGGCCGCAACCGCTCGACGTGCCCGCGCGCGAACGCCGAGGCGATCAGCCGGCGCAGTCGGGTATGTACCGGCGGTTCGTTTTCCAGCAATGAATTGCGGTGGATCAGGTCGAACGCCGGCATCGCGAGCTCGGGCCAGCGGGGCAACCACAGCCGGCCGAGGCTGCGTGCGCGTAACACCGCATTGGCTTCCCGGTGGCTGAATGCCAGCCACATCTGTAGCTCCTCGTGCCACTGCACCGGTGCCTGCGCCCGGGCCTGCGCGAAGTGCGGGTACGGGTCGGCCACCACCTGCGGGGCGGTCAGTGCGAGGGTGCTGATCGGCCTCACGAAGACCCGGCGGCCAGGTCGGCAGGCCCGAACGCGTGCGGCAGCAGGCCGGCCACCGTGATCGGACCGCCGTCGCTGGCCACCAGCATCTCCGGGCCGCCGTGCTCGTACAGCAGTTGCCGGCAGCGCCCGCACGGCATCAGCAGCTCGCCGCGGCCGTCCACGCAGACCATGGCCAGCAGCCGGCCACCGCCGCTCGCGGTGAGTGCCGAGACCAGCCCGCACTCGGCGCACAATCCCAAGCCGTAGGAGGCATTCTCGACATTGCAGCCGACCACGATCCGGCCGTCGGAAACCACCGCGGCAGCACCCACCGGGAACTTCGAGTACGGCGCGTAGGCCCGCTGCATCGCGGCCGTGGCCTCGACACGCAGCAATTCCCAGTCGATACCGCTCACCGGCCCTCGCCCCTACGGTAGACCTTGCCGTCCGCCTTGGGCATCCGCAGTCGCTGCGAGGCAAGCGCCAGCACCAGGATGGTGACCACGTACGGGGTGGTGCCGACCAGGTCGTCCGGCACCCGGCTGGCATCGAAGAACCAGACCACGGCCAGCGCCGCGATCACCACCGCGATGATCGCGATGGCTCGCTGGCCGGTGCGCCATTGCCAGACCGCCACCAGCAGCAGGGCAATCGCGGTCAGCATCAGCAGCGCGTGCACGGCCGAGGAGCTGCGCAACTGGATCGCGTCGGTGTAGCCGAACAACCCGGCACCGGCACCGAGCATGCCCGGCCGCCAGTTGCCGAAGATCAGCGCGGCCAGGCCGATGAAGCCACGTCCGCCGGTCTGGCCGTCCCGGAACTGGTGCGCGGACAGCGCCAGCGCCGACCCGCCCAGCCCAGCCATCGCACCGGAGATCAGCACCGCGATGTACTTGTACTTGTAGACGTTCACCCCGAGCGACTCCGCGGCGTAGGGCTCCTCACCGCAGGATCGCAGCCGCAACCCGAAGGCGGTACGCCAGAGCACCCAACCGGAACCGGCAATCACGATCACGGCCAGCAGGGTCACCAGCGACAACCCGGTGACCAGGCCACCGAGAATGCCGGCCAGATCAGAGACGGCGAACCAGTGCTTGTCCTCGATGGTGTGCAACCAGTGCGAGAACGGCAACGTTATCGACTGCGGATCGGCGATCGGCGGTGACTGCTTCTGGCCGCCGCCGGGATCGTGGACGAAGGTCACCTTGGTCAGGTAGAGCGCCAGGCCGGGCGCGATGATGTTGACCGCGACACCGGAAATGATGTGGTCGACGCCGAAGGTCACGGTGGCCACCGCATGGATCAGGCCACCACCGGCACCGAGCAGGGTGCCGAACAGCACGCCGGCCCACGGACCGTGATTCCAACCCAGGAACGCGCAACCCCAGGTGCCGAGAATCATCATGCCTTCCAGGCCGATGTTCACCACGCCGGCCCGTTCGGACCACAGCCCACCCAGGCCGGCCAACCCGATCGGCACCGCCGCCGACAGGCCGGCCGCGATCGTCCCGCTGCTGGTCAGGTCATAGCCCGCGGTGAACGTCCGGACGGCCGACAACACCAGGAACGCGGCTAGGGCGAACAACACCATCGCCTGCGGTGACAGCCGGATGCTCTTGCGCCGTGGGGTTTCGCTGCGCAGTTCGGTCGCTACGGTCATGCCGGCACCGCCACGCTCGGGCTGGTCACGGCCAACTGGGCAGCCACGTCACGCTGTTGCAGCACCAGCCGGTATCGACGTACCAGCTCGTAGGCGATCACCACGGACAACAGGATCACTCCTTGCATGATCGCGGCGATCTCTCGCGGCACCCCGATGAAGTCGAGCTGGTTGGCGGACTTTCCCAGGAAGGACCAGAGCACCGCGGCCAGCGCCATGCCGACCGGTGAGTTTCGCCCGAGCAGCGCGATCGCGATACCGGCAAAGCCCAATCCCGACTGCGCGGTCTGGCTGAAGGTGTGTGTCTGGCCGAGCAGTTCGGGTAACCCGACCAGGCCGGCGACGCCGCCGGACATCAGCATCGCGATCAGCGTCATCCGCCGGACGTTCACCCCGCTGGCCACCGCGGCCTCTTCGTTCATGCCGGTTGCCTTGATCCGGAAGCCGAAGCGGGTTCGCCCGACGATGAACCAGTACCCGACGCCGACCAGGATCGCGATGAACAGGAAGCCGAAGATCTCCGAGTGGGTGCCGCCATAGTGCAGGCCGGGCATCTGACCGGAGGAGTTGATCGGCTTGGTCTGGATGTTGTTTCCACTGGACTGGCCGAGCTTGTGCAGCAGGTAGGAGCCCACCCCGACCGCGATGGAGTTCAGCATGATGGTCGAGATGACCTCGCTGACGCCGCGGGTGACCTTGAGCAGGCCGGCCAGGCCGGCCCAGAACGCGCCGATCACGACAGCCACCACGACCTCGATGACGACGTGGAACGGGCCGCCGCCGGTGACCTGACCGCCGACGTAGGCCGCACCCAGCGCGGCCAGGCTGTACTGGCCCTCGACGCCGATGTTGAACAGGTTCATCCGGAAGCCGATCGACACCGCGACCGCTGACAGGTAGTAGACCAGTGCCTGGTTGACCATATCCACAAAGGGAGTTGGCTTACCGGCCTGCTGGAACATGACCTGAAAGACGTGCCCCGGGCTGTGCCCGCCCAGGCTCAGGATCACCGTGCTGGCGATGGCGGCGAAGATGATCGCGCCGAGTGGCGCCGAGATTCCCAGCAGCACCGAACGCAGCGGGTAGCGCTGCCAGAACCGGCCCAGGTAACCGGTGTGCAACCCGGGCGCGGTCACGCCGCACCAGCCCCGGTCATGGCCGAGCCGAGTTCCTCGGCGGTGACCGTCGCCGGGTCGGCGGTTCCAACGAACCGGCCGCGCAGCATTACCGCAATCGCATCGGACATCCCGATCAGTTCCTCCAGATCCGCGGAGATGAGCAAGACGGCCAGGCCTGCCGCTCGGGCGTCGCGGACGTGCTCCCAGATAGCGGCCTGGGCGCCGACGTCCACCCCCCGGGTGGGTTGCGAGGCGATCAGCAGCACCGGATTGCCCGACAGCTCACGGCCGACGATGAGTTTCTGCTGGTTGCCGCCGGACAAAGCCAGCGCCGGCACGTCGATGCCAGGCGTCCGGACGTCGAAGTCGGCGACGATCCGCTCGGTGTCCCGGCGGGCACCGGCCCGATCGATCAGCGGGCCCTTGATATTCGGGGCGGAGTCGGAGTGGCCGAGGATCCGGTTCTCCCACAGGGGCGCATCCAGCAGCAGGCCCTGCCGCTGCCGGTCCTCGGGGATGTAGCCGATGCCGGCCAGCCGGCGGGCCCGGGTGGAGTCGTGGCTGAGGTCGCGGCCGGCAAGGCTGATCGAGCCGGTACGGGCCGGCCGGATCCCCATCAGCGCCTCGACCAGCTCGCTCTGCCCGTTGCCCTCGACGCCGGCGATCCCGAAGACCTGCCCGGCATGGATCTCGAAGGAGATGTCGCTGACGGCATCGCGGCCGCCACCGCCCGACACGTTGAGCCCGCTGACCGACAGCACCACCTCGTCGCGGACCGTGTCGCTGCGGGTCTCCGGGCTGGGCAGCTCACTGCCGACCATCAGCTCGGCGAGCTGGCGCGGGGTGACCGAACGTGGATCGGCGGTGCCGACCGTCTTGCCCCGGCGCACCACGGTGATGTCGTCGGCAACTGAGATGACCTCGTCCAGCTTGTGCGAGATGAACAGGATCGTCAGGCCCTCGCTCTTGAGCCCGCGCAGGTTGTCGAACAGCTCGTCCACCTCGTGCGGCACCAGCACCGCGGTCGGCTCGTCCAGGATCAGCAGCCGTGCGCCGCGGTAGAGCACCTTGGCGATCTCGACCCGCTGCCGGTCACCGACTCCGAGATGCTCGACCAACTCGTCCGGATCGAGGTCCAGACCGTAGGTCTTGCTCAGTTCGAGGATCCGGCGCCGGGCGGCGCCGAAGTTCAGCTTGCCGCGCCGGGTCGGCTCGCTGCCCAGCACGATGTTCTCGAGCACGGTGAAGTTGTCGGCGAGCATGAAGTGCTGGTGCACCATGCCGACCCCGGCGGCGATCGCGTCGGCCGGCGAGCCGAAGTGGACCGGCTTGCCGTCGATCCGGATCTCGCCCTCGTCCGGACGCTGCATCCCGTACAGGATCTTCATCAGGGTGGACTTGCCGGCACCGTTCTCACCGACGATCGCATGTACGGTGCCGCGCCGGACGGTGATGTTCACATCGGAGTTCGCAACCACTCCGGGAAAGCGCTTGGTGATCCCGATGACCTCGATGGCGTTCTCGGATCGGGCGGGACTTTCGGCTACCTCTGCCATCTTCGACCTCCTGCGCCAGGGTCTTCAGCTGACCCAGGGTGACGTGCGCGGGCCCGGTGTGCGCGTGGGCACTGTGCGAAGAAACTACGGCTTGGTCGGAACCACGATCTGGCCGGAGATGATCTTCTGCTTGTACACGTCGACCTGGGCCTTGATGTCGTCGATCTTGCCGCCCGAGGTGGCGTAGTCCACGCCGCCGACCTTGAGGTCGAACACCGTGTTACCGGCCTTGAAGGTGCCGTTCTTGACCGAATCGATGAAGGTACCGACGGCGATATCCACCCGCTTGAGCATCGAGGAGATGATCACGTCCTTCACGTCCGGAGCGGCCGACTGGTACTGGTCGGAGTCGGTTCCGATGGCCAGGCCACCCTTGGCCTTGGCAGCCTTGAACACACCACTGCCCGAACCACCGGCCGCGCCGAAGATGACGTCCGCACCGTTGTCATAGATACCGTCGGCGGCGGTCTCACCCTTGGTCGGGTCGTTGAAGCCCCCGAAGTCCGGCGGCTGGGTCAGGTACTTGTCGTCGATCTTGATCGACGGGTCGGCGGCCTTCGCCCCGGCATCGAAGCCGGCCTGGAACTTCTGGATCAGCGCGACGTTCACGCCACCGACGAAGCCGACGTGGTGCTTCTTGCTCTTCAGTGCGGCGATCACGCCGACCAGGTAGGAGCCCTGCTCCTCGGCGAAGGTCAGGTCGGACAGGTTCGGGGCCTGCACCGAGTTGTCGTCGATGATCGCGAACTTGACGTTCGGGTACTTCGGCACGACGGCCTTGACCGCGTCGGCGTAGGCGAAGCCGACCGCGATGATGGTGGTGAAGCCGTTGTCGGCGAGCTGGGTCAGCCGCGCTTCCTTGTCAGCCTCGGCCTCGCCCGAAGCGGCTTCCAGCTCCTTCACGTCACCGGCGCCCAGGTTGTACTTCTTCTTGGCGGCATCCAGGCCGGCTGCGGCCGCGTCGTTGAACGACTTGTCACCGCGGCCACCGATGTCATAGGCCATGCCGATCTTCAGGCCGCTGCTGGCGGTCGAGCCGGACGGGCCGGAACTTCCCGGCGTGGAGCTGGAGCTGGAATCGCTCCCACAGGCAGTCAGCAGCAGGGCCGAGGCAGCGATGCCGGCCACGGCCGCGACCCGGTAAGAACTCAGCTTTCGGCGCAAGACAGTCTCCCTCACAGGTTCATCATTGGTCGAAGGCAACTCGCCTCCGACCGCGCTACGGTAGTCCGTGCAGGTAACCCCCTTTGACCGGGCAGGCGGGTTGTCATCACATTGTTGTGCGGTAACTGGCCGGGACGAGCCGATCGGGCCATTTCAGCGCAGGTTCGCCCAACCCCCGGGATCGCTCTGGTCAGCTTGCGCCAGTGACGTTGCGGCCTCCGGGCAGTCGAGCGATCCGTGCCCGGAAAGTACACTTTGTGCCTTGAGGGCGATTCCAGCGTAGTTCGCCGCAAGCTCATCCGGCCTCAACTCGGGGCTGTCCGACGCGTCACAAACGGCCGCACGAATCCTGCCGGGAAGCTGGCCCACGATTAAGCTGAAGGCCGATAGAACCACCGCTGGCACGGGCCCCGGACGCGTTTCGCCCGACACCTGACCGGCAGCTAGAACCGGCACGGGGACCGTGGCCTGCCGTAGCGGCGCCCAGCTGTTGATGACGTAGCGAAGGAGACCGCGTGTCGACTGGTACCACCTCCCGATCCAGGCTGGGCGGCACGCTCTACCGCGGCCGCGAGGGCATGTGGTCCTGGGTAATGCACCGGATCACCGGCGTCCTGACGTTCTTCTTCCTGTTCGCCCACGTGCTGGACACCGCGCTGGTCCGGGTGTCGCCGGAGTCCTATGACACCGTCATCGACACCTACAAGAACCCGCTGGTCAACCTGCTGGAACTCGGCCTGGTCGGCGCGGTGCTCTATCACGCGCTGAACGGCCTGCGGATCATCGCGGTCGACTTCTGGAGTCGCGGACCGAAACTGCAGCGCCAGATGCTGTGGACGATCGTCGCGATCTGGGTGGTCGTGATGGTGCCCGGGGCGTACTTCATGCTCAAGCACACCGTCGAAGTTCTCTTCGGAGGTAACTGAGGTATGACCGCCATCGAATCACCGCGTTCGGCCCCGCAGCGCCGTTCCCGCGGACGCACCAACACCGAGCTGTACGCCTGGTTGTTCATGCGGGTGTCGGGCATCCTGCTGGTCGTGCTGGTGCTCGGCCACCTGTTCATCATGAACATCCTCGACGGTGGCGTGCAGCGGATCAACTTCGGTTTCGTGGCCGGTCGCTGGGCCTCGCCGTTCTGGCAGGTCTGGGATCTACTGATGCTCTGGTTGGCCCAGATTCACGGCACAAACGGCCTGCGGACGATCATCAACGACTACACCCGCTCGGACGCCACCCGATTCTGGTTGAAGATGGCGCTCTACACCGCCTCGGCCCTGGTGATCGCGCTGGGCACGCTGGTGATCTTCACCTTCGACCCGAGCATCAACTAGTCCGCTTTCCGCTTCGTCGTTAGGACAACATGCAGACGCACAAGTACGACGTGGTGATCGTGGGGGCCGGCGGCGCGGGCATGCGGGCGGCAC
This sequence comes from Actinomycetota bacterium, assembly GCA_030853265.1. Taxonomy (GTDB): domain Bacteria; phylum Actinomycetota; class Actinomycetes; order Mycobacteriales; family Jatrophihabitantaceae; genus Jatrophihabitans_A. The sequence continues at coordinate 41,093 of JALYVK010000012.1, read as the reverse complement.
TGGAATCCTCTGGCCGGGTCCGGACGGCGGTGCTGACCAAGCTGTACCCGACCCGCTCGCACACCGGCGCCGCGCAGGGCGGCATGTGCGCCGCGCTGGCCAACGTCGAGGAAGACAACTGGGAATGGCACACCTTCGACACGGTAAAGGGCGGTGACTACCTGGTCGACCAGGACGCCGCCGAGGTGATGTGCAAGGAAGCCATCGACGCGGTGCTCGACTTGGAGAAGATGGGACTGCCGTTCAATCGCACGCCGGCCGGCCGCATCGACCAGCGCCGCTTCGGTGGCCACACCCGCAACCACGGCGAGGCGCCGGTCCGGCGTTCCTGCTACGCCGCGGACCGGACCGGGCACATGATCCTGCAGACGCTGTACCAGAACTGCGTCAAGCAAGGTGTCGAGTTCTACAACGAGTTCTACGTGCTGGACCTGCTGTTCACACCGCGCGCCGACGGGGTTCAGGTGGCCTGCGGGGTGGTCGCCTACGAGCTGGCCACCGGCGAGATCCACGTGTTCAACGCCAAGTCGATCGTGCTGGCCACCGGTGGTTTCGGCAAGGTCTTCAAGACCACGTCGAACGCGCACACCCTGACCGGGGACGGTATGGGCGCGGTCTGGCGACGCGGATTGCCTTTGGAAGACATGGAATTCTTCCAATTCCACCCGACCGGGCTGGCCGGTCTGGGAATCCTGCTGTCCGAGGCCGCCCGCGGCGAGGGCGCGATCCTGCGCAACGCCGACGGCGAGCGGTTCATGGAGCGCTACGCCCCGACCATCAAGGACCTGGCCCCGCGCGACATCGTGGCCCGCTCGATGGCCAACGAGGTACGCGAGGGGCGTGGCGCCGGCCCGCACAAGGACTACGTGCTGCTCGATCTGACCCACCTGCCGCGCGAGCAGATCGACTCCAAGCTGCCCGACATCACCGAGTTCGCCCGTACCTACCTGGGCGTCGAGCCGTACACCGAGCCGGTTCCGGTCTATCCCACTGCGCATTACGCGATGGGCGGGGTGCCGACCAATGTCGAGGCCGAGGTGCTGCGCAACAACACCGACGTGGTGCCCGGGCTGTACGCGGCCGGCGAGGTGGCCTGCGTGTCGGTGCACGGCTCGAACCGGCTGGGAACCAATTCCCTTTTGGATATCAACGTATTCGGCCGCCGGGCCGGGATCGCCGCGGCCGAGCACGCGGGCAAGGTAGAGCTGACCGAGTTGCCCGAGGACCCGGCCGCCCTGGTGGTGGACCTGGTCAGCACGCTGCTGGCCGCCACCGGTTCGGAAAAGGTCAACGCCATCCGTACCGAGCTGCAGGTCACCATGGACCGCAACGCTCAGGTGTTTCGTACCGAGGAATCGCTGGCAGAGGCGCAGGCCGACATCGCCGCCCTGAAGCTGCGCTATGCCCAGGTAGCCATTTCGGACAAGGGTAAACGCTACAACTCCGACCTGCTCGAAGCGGTCGAGCTCGGCTTCCTGCTCGACCTGGCCGAGGTGCTGGTGGTCAGTGCCCGCAACCGCAAGGAATCCCGTGGCGGGCATGCCCGGGAGGATTACCTCGAGCGCGACGATGAGAACTACATGAAGCACACCATGGCCTATCGCGAGCCGGACGGTTCGATACGGCTGGACTGGAAGCCGGTGGTGGTCACCCGCTACCAGCCGATGGCCCGCAAATATTAGGAAGTTGGCTCCCGCTATGACCGCTGTCGCCGAACGACCCGCCACCGCCGAAACGCCGCCCACCTCGCGCACCGTCGAGGTGAAGATCCGCCGGTACAACCCCGAGGTTTCCGACGAGGTCAGCTGGGTGACCTATCAGGTCGAGTCCTTTGCGGCCGACCGGGTGCTCAACCTGCTGATGAAGATCAAGGGCGAGCAGGACGGCACGCTCACCTTCCGCCGCTCGTGCGCGCATGGCGTGTGCGGCTCGGACGCGATGCGGATCAACGGCGTGAACCGGCTGGCCTGCAAGGTGTTGATGAAGGACATGCCAGCCAAGCTCACCATCGAGCCGATCAAGGGCCTGCCGGTGGAGAAGGACCTGGTCGTGGACATGGAGCCGTTCTTCGACGCCTACCGCGCGGTCAAGCCGTTCCTGATCACCGGCGGCGGCAACGAGCCGACCAAGGAATGGCTGCAATCACAGGCAGATCGCGATCGTTACGACGACACCACCAAGTGCATCCTGTGCGCGGCCTGCACCACGTCCTGCCCGGTCTTCTGGACCGACGGTTCCTACTTCGGCCCGGCCGCGATCGTCAACGCGCACCGGTTCATCTTCGATTCCCGCGACCAGGGTTCGGAGGAGCGGCTCGAGATCCTCAACGACCGCGAGGGGGTCTGGCGCTGCCGGACCACCTTCAACTGCACCGAGGCCTGCCCGCGCGGCATCCAGATCACCAAGGCGATCCAGGAAGTCAAGCAAGCCTTATTGTTCCGCCGCGTTTGAGTTGTGGCCCGCGATCGCGTACCGATCTTCAGACGTTTTGCCTGCCATGGCGTGCCTGATGTCTGAAGATCTACCAGGAGCCGGACGCCGCTCAGCCCGCGAGCGCGCGCCGGAGCTGCGTTGCAACGAGGCCAGGATCGGTTCGCACGACGACGCTCGGGAATCGCAGCACCAGTGCATCCGCTAACGCCAATTCGTTCTGCCGCAGTTGATCGTCCCACCAGCGTCTCGGGCTTAGATGTAACGCACCATCGACCTCGGCCACAACCAGCCGGCCATCCTTCCTGCGCCACGTCGCATCCAGATAGCGATAACGGCCGGTGCTGTCTCGTCGACGCAGTTGCCTGACCGGTGCTGGCAAACGATAGCGCCTGCACAGCCTGACGAAGTCGATCTCGCTCAGCGCCTGAGATCCGCCGCCGATGTCATGGGCTGCCGCGAGCAGCGTCGCGCGGTGCCGGACTCGGGCGGCGCCATTGAGAGCGTCCAGCAGTTGGTCCGCTGTGAGCAACCGCTGCTGCACCGCGGCAGCCAGAATGCCGCAGCCCGAGCGGGACTTCTCAAAGGTGCTTGCGGCAATCACGATCGCGGGTGCCAAGGAGTGGCAGCGATAACCCCGCCAACGCGACGCTGGCCAGTCGACGGTGCGGTGTAGCCGGATCGGCAACGGGCAATGTTGCGGGGCGCGTGCACCAGGTGAATCGAGAACATGGATCTGGTCGCGTTGCCAGTCCTTGAGACCTGCGAACTCTGCTGCGGTAAAGGCCGTCAGGACCGCCTGGGGTCCGCAATTGACAAGTGCGGCTCGCCATCTTTCGTCGCGGGTCAATGGCCCCGAGTGCAGAACGACTGCCCGTCCGCAGCGCTGCCATCGAGCTGCTTTGATGTTCGCCGTCAGCCGCGACGGAGTTACTCCGGTTGCCAGCAAGTCGCGGCTGCTGGGGACCATCCGACGAGCACCATGAGATGTCCGGCCCACGGCACTCGCTCGCCGCGCCGATTGAGTCTGTTCCATCCGACCAGTCTTGGCGGCACGAGCACTTAGGAACCGGTCGATAGCAAAATTGTGGATCACTCTCGGCAATCTTCAGACTATTCGAACGCTATAGCGAACAAACTGTCTGAAGATCGCGAAAGGAGCGGGCGGGGCGCGCTAGTCGACGTCGACCCAATCTAGCGTCCGGTCGACGGCCTTCTTCCAGCCGGCATAGCCGTCGGCCCGCTGCCGGGCGCTCCACTCCGGCAACCAGCGCTGCGACTCGTTCCAGTTCTGCCTGAGTTCGTCGGTGCTTTCCCAGAATCCGACGGCCAGGCCGGCGGCGTAGGCCGCCCCCAGCGCGGTGGTCTCGGCCACCACCGGACGGCTGACCGGCACCCCGAGCACGTCGGCCTGCAACTGCATGCACAGGTCGTTGGCGGTCACTCCACCGTCCACCTTGAGGACCTCGAGTGGCACGCCGGAGTCGGTGGCCATCGCCTCGGCAACGTCCCGGCTCTGGTAGCAGATCGCTTCCAGGGTGGCCCGCGCGAGATGGGCGTTGGTGTTGAACCGGGACAGCCCGACGATCGCGCCGCGGGCATCCGATCGCCAGTACGGGGCGAACAGGCCGGAGAAGGCCGGGACGAAGTACACCCCGCCGTTGTCGGGTACCTGGCGAGCCAGTGCCTCGACCTCCGACGCCCCGGAGATGATGCCGAGCTGGTCGCGCAACCACTGCACGGCCGAGCCGGTCACCGCGATCGAACCTTCCAGCGCGTACACCGCCGGAGCCGAGCCGAACTGGTAACACACCGTAGATAGCAGGCCATTCTCGCTACGCACCAGTTCCGTCCCGGTGTTGAGCAGCATGAAGTTGCCGGTGCCGTAGGTGTTCTTGGCCTCGCCCGGGGCGAAGCAGACCTGCCCGACCATCGCCGCCTGCTGGTCGCCCAGCGCCCCGGTCAGCGGGATGCCGCCGGCCGCGCCGGGCGCCACCAGCTCGCCGTAGCCGGCCGGATCCGAGGACGGCCGGATCTCGGGCAGCATGGCCGGCGGGATGTCGAAGAACGACAGCAATTCCTCGTCCCAGTCGAGGGTTTCCAGGTTCATCAGCATGGTCCGGCTGGCATTCGTCACGTCGGTGAGATGCACCCCGCCGGACGGGCCACCGGTCAGGTTCCACAGCAGCCAGCTGTCGGTGGTGCCGAAGACCGCCTCGCCGGCCTCGGCGGCCGCCCGGACGCCGTCCACGTTCTCCAGGATCCACTGGATCTTGCCGGCCGAGAAGTAGGTCGCGGGCGGCAGGCCAGCCTTGCGCCGGATCACCTCACCCTGGCCCGAACGTTCCAGCGCTGAGGCGATCCGGTCGGTACGGGTGTCCTGCCAGACGATGGCGTTGTAGTACGGCCGGCCGGTCCGGCGATTCCACACCACGGTGGTCTCGCGCTGGTTGGTGATACCCAGCGCCGCAAAGTCGGAAGTCGCCAGGCCGGCGGCGTTCATCGCGGTCTGCAACACCGCGCTGGTCCGCTCGATGATCTCGACCGGGTTGTGCTCGACCCAGCCGGCCTTCGGCAACAGCTGGCTGTGTTCGAGCTGGTGCCTGCCCCGCTCGTTGCCCTCGTGATCGAAGATCATGAACCGGGTGCTGGTGGTGCCCTGGTCGATCGCACCGACGAAATCGGCCATCTGCCCTCCTCACGGCTGGACCCGCTGAGGTAGCGGCGATCCCTGGACACATCTTGCCGTGCCTGTTGTCAGCTAGCCCTGGACGGGGACCGCCGCCCGCCAGCCGCGGATACCCAGCCAGCCGATCGCGGTACCCAGCACCAGCGACGCCACCGTGAGCGCCAGGTGCACGCCGAAGAACGCGGTCATCCCGTCGTTCCAGGAGCGCGGATCGGCCCAGATGTTCTTGAGGAAGGTCGGCCAGATGATCCAGGACCAGACACCGAACGCGATCAGGAACACCGAGACCCGCTTGGACAGCCGCATACCGACAAGTATCCGCCAACGCTCGGGCCGGGCCACACCGCGAAGCCGGACCGGCGCCGCGAAGCCGGACCGGCGCCGCGAAGCCGGACCGGCGCGTCGAAACCACCGGCGGGACCCGAAGTGGCGCGGAGCTGACTAACCTGACCTCGTGCACCCGCGATCGCGACTCAGGGCGCTCGCCGCCATGCTCGCCAGCATCGCGATCCTGGCGCTGGACGCTGGCACCGCGGCCGCCGTGCCGACCGCTCCGAAGCCGACCTCGACCGAGATCTCGCCGTCCGCGCCGGACCCGCATCCACCAGCCGGCGGGCGGGCGCCCAACGGTGCGGTACCCGGCGGCGCGGCGCTGGCCAGCCGTGGCCTGGTGCTGCCGGCCGGCGCCCCGAAACTGCCCAAGAACATCGACGCGCACAGCTGGATCCTGGTCGACCTGGGCACCGGCCAGGTGCTGGCCGCCCGCGATCCGCACGGCCGCTACCAGCCGGCGAGCATCCTCAAGGCGCTGACCGCGATCACCGTGCTGCCCAATCTGCCGGGCACCAAGCAGGTGACCGTGACACCGCAGGCCGCCCATGCCGAGGGGTCCGCGGTCGGGCTGCTGGCCGGCGCGAAGTACAGCGTCGATCAGCTCTTTCAGGCCCTGATGCTGGTCTCGGGCAATGACGCCGCGGTGGCCCTTGCCGACGCCAATGGCGGGGTGGCCAGCACGGTCACGCAGATGAACGCCAAGGCTGTCGAGCTCGGCGCCTATGACACCTACGTCCAGACCCCGTCCGGGCTGGACGGCTGGCAGCAGCTCACCTCGGCCTACGACATGGCGCTGGTGCTGCGCGCGATGGTCGCCCAACCGCGGCTGGTGGCCTACGACCGGCTGCGCACGGCCAGCTACGCCGCCCGCTCGAGCAGCTACGGCAAGGTCGGCAGCTACGGTTTCGACAACCAGAGCCTGAACTTTCTCGATTCGGTGCCCGGCGCACTGCTGGCCAAGACCGGCTACACCGACGCGGCCCAGCACACCTACCTGGCCGCGGCCAGACGCGACGGCCGCACCCTCGGGGTGATCCTGCTGCGCGACGAGCGGGCCCCGCTGGACCAGTTCCAGCAGGCCGGCGCGTTGTTCGACTGGGGGTTCGGGCTCAAGCCGCAGATCCTGCCGGTCGGGCAACTGGCCGGCCCGATCGCGGCGACCGCGCCGAACGGCCCGCAGCCGACGTCCAGCCTCGGCAGTGCGGTGGCCTACGCGCTGGCCCCGCGACTGACCGGCTCGCCGGCCACACCAGGCAACTGGACGATCCTGGTTCCGATCACGGTTGCGGTGGCTGGTGGTCTCTGGATCGGCTGCGTCGCGCTTGGAGGACGGCGACTGTTGCTGCGCCGAGCGTCGCGCCTGCGCTGAGCAGGCCGGCCGCGACCCCGGCCGGCGATACTCCCGTCCGGCGGGGCGCAAGCTCGACCGGCGGCCCGGCCACCAGTGCCGGTTCCAGGGGCACCTCGACATCGCGCGCGGTGGCCGCCCAGGCCACGCAGAACAGCAGGAACCGCGATACCAGGTTGATCCAGATCAGGATGCCGAGCGCCGGGCCGATCACCGAGGCAGCCGGCGATTTGGTCACCCTGGCGATGTAGAACGTCCCGACGATCTTGAGGATCTCGAAACCGACCGCGGCGAGCAGGCTGGCCCGCAGCGCGGTGCGCCTGCTGACCTTCGCATCCGGCAACCGGATCATCACCCAGCCGAAGACCAGCAGGCTGCCGGCGATCCCCAGCAGGATCGCCAGGATCGAGGTCAGGGTGCCGGCCCCGGTGATCCGATCGGCACCGATCCAGCGCAGCAGCAACCCGCTGGCGGCGGTCCCGCCGGCGGTGATCCCGAGCGAGACCACCACGCCGATCCCGAGGCCCACCAGCACCACCGCATCGGCGAGTTTCTTGGCGATGAACGACCCGCCGCGCTGGGGCAATCCCCAGACGGTGTCGATTCCGCTGCGCAGGTTGTCGATCCAGCCCAGGCCGGTCAGCAGCACGCCGACCAGGCCGATCACGCCGACCACGGCACGCTGCTGGATGGCCTTGTCGATCGCATTGCGCAGGGTGCCGCCGAAGCTGCCCGGAACCTGCTCGCTGATCCGGTTGAACAGCTCGGTCTGCAGGTGCGGTTCGGCGGCCAGCACGAACGCGGTGATCGAAACACCAAGCAGCACCAAGGGGAACAGCGCCAGGAAGCTGAAGTAGGTGATCGCCGCGGCCAGCTGATTGCCCTGCTGGCGCTGGTAATGCTGGTAGCCCGACATCACGTGATCCAGGCCCGGCCGGGCTTGCCGCAGCTGCCGCAGCCGGTCGGTCGCCCGCTGTTTCAGTCCCCCGATTCCGGCCATCGGCTCAGGATCCGGTCAGCGTGAATTCGCGGTACGTCCGCCAGTTCCCGTCGTCGTCCTGGGAGTACATGGTCAGCCGATCGATGCCGAATTGCGCGATGAAATCACGCAATCCGTCGAAGGCCTCGTCCAGCTGCGGATCGGGGATGTCGTGCCCGACCGTGACGTGTGGGTGGTACGGAAAGTCCAGCTCGCGGGTGATCGGATCGCGCCGGACGGCCTCCTCCAGCAGCTCGCACTCGGCGATCCCGGTCGAGACCTGGACGAAGACCACCTGCGAGACCGGCCGGAAGGTGCCGGTGCCCGATAACCGCATGGTGAACGGCAGCACCGTGGTGGCCGCGGCTGCCAGGTGTTTCTCCACGATCTCTAGCTGCTCGGCGTCGAACTCGGTCGGCGGCAGCAGCGTCACGTGCGGCGGGATCTTGTCCGCTTCGGGGTCACCGATCTGGCGGCGCCAGCCGCACAGCACCGCCGCGTGTGGTTCGGGAATCGCCAGCGCGACCCCGATCCGGACCGTGTTCGCCATCAGCGGAGTACGTATACGGCGCGGTGGCGGGCTGTCAGCACGACTCTCACCCTAGGGCCGGCCGCAAGAAGCCGACCTTGGCATAGGCATCTGCAACCGTCGGACCGGCCACCAGACGGGCCTTCTCCGCACCCCTGGCCAGGATCCGGTCCAGCTCGGCCGGATCCTCCAGCAGCTGCCGGGTGCGCTGGGCGAACGGCTGCGCGAAGGCGACCACCGACTCGGCCACCGCCGACTTCAGCGCACCGTAGCCCTGGCCTGCGAAGTCCTTCTCGACCGATTCGACGCTGGCATCGGTGAACGCGGCGTGAATAGCCAGCAGGTTGGACAGACCCGGTTTGGCCTCCGGGTCGTAGCGAATCTCGTTGTCGGTGTCGGTCACCGCGCGCTTGATCTTCTTGGTGATCAGCGCGGCATCGTCGGACAGGTACACGGTGCCGGCGTCCGGCCTGGACTTCGACATCTTCGCGGTGGGATCGGCCAGGTCCAGGATTTTGGCCGCGGCCTTTCCAATGAACGCCTCCGGGACGACGAAGGTGTCGCCGTACTTGGCGTTGAACCGCTGGGCCAGGTTGCGGGTCAGCTCCAGGTGCTGGCGCTGGTCCTCGCCGATCGGCACCTGATGTGCCTGGTACAGCAGGATGTCGGCGGCCTGCAGGATCGGGTAGGTGAACAGCCCGACCCCCTGCCGGTCAGCGCCGGACTTGGCGGACTTGTCCTTGAACTGGGTCATCCGGCTGGCCTCGCCGAAACCGGTCAGGCATTCCAGCACCCAGGACAGCTGCGGGTGTTCGGGCAGATGCGACTGGACGAACAGCGCGCAGCGGTCCTCCTCCAGCCCGGCGGCCAGCAGCTGGGCGGTGACGATTCGGGTCCGCTGCCGCAGCGCCTCGGGCTCCGGCGGGTCCAGGGTGATCGCGTGCAGGTCCACCACGCAGTAGTAGGCGTCATAGCCGTCCTGCATGCTCACCCAGTTGCGGACCGCGCCCAGGTAGTTGCCGAGCTGCATGGAGTCACCGGTCGGCTGGATACCGGACAGGACCCGCGGTTGAGGTGTCACAGAAACAGATCATTCCACCTGGACCGGCGCCCGGTTCGTTCGCGGGTCAGCTACCGGGCGCAGCCGGTGGGGCTGGCCGACCCGGTCGGGCTGGCTGAGCTGCCGCTGGTGGAAGGGCTGCCGGACGGGCTGCTGGCGGAGCCGGTGGGGCTGGTGGGGCTGGTGGAGCTGGTGACCGACCCGGTCGGGCTCGCCGAACTCGAGCAGCTCGGGCTGGAAGTCGGCGTCTTGCTCGGGTGCGGGCTGCTGGCCGGTGGACTCGACGCGGGCGGCCGGGCCGACGTGGGCGGCCGGGCCGACGTGGGCGGCCGGGACGAGATCGGCGGACGAACCTTGGTCACGTCGCCGACCACCGGCAGCGGGCTGTCCCCGACCGCGGACGCCCCGTCCCGGTAGGCCATCCCCCAGGCCAGCACGGTGGCGAGGTACGGCTTGGAGTTGTTGTAGCTGAGCACCGCCGCGGCCAGGCCGGCCGTGGTGGACAGGTTCCGGCCGTCGGCGCACAGGTAGCGGCCGGCCGCCAGCGTCGCGTCGAAGATGTTGGACGGGTCCTTCTTGCCGTCGTGGTTGCCGTCGGCGCCCCAGCGCACCCAGGTGGACGGGATGAACTGCATCGGGCCGACCGCCCGGTCATAGACCTTGTCGCCGTCATAGCGGCCGTGATCGGTGTCGCTGATGACCGCGTCACCGGGGATGCCGCCGTTCAGCCGCGGGCCGAGGATCAGCCCGCGGGTGGTGCCGTCCGCGGTCAGCCGGCCGGATTCGGCATGGCCGGACTCGGTGTGCCCGATCCCGGCGAGCAGCCACCAGGGCAGCTTGCAGGACGGCTGCTCGACGGCCAGCTGGTCCGCGGCCAGGTGGTAGGCGTGCAACACCATGGTCGGGATGCCCAGTGCACCGATCTCGCCGGCCGGGCCGAACACCCCACCGGCGATCGGACCAGCGGCCGGCATCTCGGTGATGACCCTGGACGGCCGGATGTCGACCGAGTCCAGCGAACCCGTCGAGGATTCGCTGGGTACCGCGCTCGGGCTGGTGCTCGAGGTCGCCGGGCCGGCCTGCGGGCCGGTCGCCGCGGACAGCCGGTTGCCACCGTCCCGGCTGAACAACGGCAGGCACAGCAGCGCCGCCAGCGCCAGCACGGTCAGCCCGAACAGGGTCCGGGAGAGCGAAAAATTGAGGCGAACGCCGGCGGCGGCGTAGCGCGGATGTCCCACAACGAAGGTCCCAACAGATCGAGGTCGATTCGGTCTCAGCCTTCATCATCGGCCGGTACACCAGGCAGCGCCAGCGAAAACAACACCTAAATTTCAGATGAGGCCGAATCAACCAAGATCGGACGCGGCCTTCTCGTGTTCCGCCCGGTGCTGGTCCCGGTCCGCTTCCGGCGAGCCGGTCGGCAACGGCTCGACCCGCAGCCGGGCGGCTCGCCGGCCGTCCACCTCGAGTACCTGCACGGCATGCTCGCCGACCTCGACCCGGTCACCCACCTCGGGCAGCTTGCCCAGCCGGGCCATCAGGAACCCGCCGGCCGTCTCGTACGGCCCCTCTGGCAACACCAGCCCGGTGAACTCGGCAAAGTCGTCGAGGTTGCTGCGGCCGTCCACCTCGACGACGCCGCCGGTCAGCCGCCGGGTGGCCCGTTCGGCCTCGTCGTACTCGTCGCGGATGTCACCGATCACCTCTTCGATCAGATCCTCCAGCGTGACGATGCCGTCGGTGCCGCCGTACTCGTCCACCACGATCGCCAGGTGGTGGCCCTCCCGCCGCATCTCGCTCAGTGCCGAGAGCACCTTCTTCGAGCCGGGCAGCACCTTGACCTCGCGAGTCAGGTCACCGATCACCCGCGACCGATCATCGGTGCCGGGCCCGCCGAGGTAGAGATCGCGGATGTGGACGAAGCCGAGCACGTCATCGCTGCTCTGCCCGATCACCGGGTAGCGCGAGTGTGGCGAGTCGCCGGCCAGCTTGGCCGCCCGGCTGACCGTGGTGCTGGCTTCCAGGAAGGTCACCTCGGTGCGCGAGATCATCACCTCGCTGACCGAGCGCTCACCCGCCGCGAACACGTCGTCGATCAGCCGCCGCTCGTCGGTGGACAGCGATTCGTGGGCCGCGACCAGCCCGCGCAGCTCGTCCTCACTGATGCTGTCCCGGCCGGCGTCCGGGTCACCGCCGAGGATCCGGACGACGCCGTTGGTGCACTTGGACAGCAGCCAGATCACCGGCCTGGCCACCCTGGCCAGCCGATCCAGGGTCGGGCCGAACAGCATCGCCGCACCTTCGGGACGCTGCAGGGCCAGCCGTTTCGGAACCAGCTCGCCGATCACCAGCGTCACGAACGAGATCAGCAGGGTGACCCCGATGATGCCGATGATGCCGGCCAGCGTCTGACCCATGCCGTTGTGGATCAACGCCTTTTTGGCAGCTTCGGAAAGGGTGACCGCGCCGAAGGCGGAGGACAGCAGCGCGGTCGAGGTAACCCCGATCTGGACGGCGGCCAGGAACCGGTTGGGGTCCGCCAGCAGCCTTGCCACCGCCTCGCCCCGGCGACCAGACTCGGCCATCGCCCTGGCCTGGCCCTCGCGCAGCGACACCAGCGCGATCTCAGCGGCGACGAACAGCGCTTCGATGAGGATCAGGGCGAGGACGATACAAACGTTGAGCACGGTGCCGTTCATCGGGCGTCGGTAACTCCAGTCGAGTTGGTGGCACGAGGTTTCCTACCCCGAGTGTAGGGTCGGTGGCTCGCGACGAGCTGACGGGAAGTTGCGCACGATGCGGGTACTGGTGACCGGCGGGGCCGGATATGTCGGAAGCGTCGTCGCTGCCGAACTCGTCGCGGCCGGCCACCAGGTGACCGTGCTGGACGATCTTTCCACCGGACATGCCGATGCCGTCCCGGCTGGTGCGCGGTTCGTCCATACCTCGATTACCGAAGCGGATCCGGTACTGGCCGGCGCCGATTTCGAGGCGGTGCTGCACTTCGCGGCCAAGTCGCTGGTCGCCGAATCGGTCGAAGCTCCCCAGCTGTACTGGCACAACAACGTGACCGGCAGCCTGGCCCTGCTGGAATCGATGCGCCGGCACGGGGTACGCCAGATCGTGTTTTCCTCGACGGCAGCGACCTACGGCGAACCTGACAGCGCGCCGATCTCGGAGTCGGCGCCGACCAGGCCGACCAACCCGTACGGTGCCAGCAAGCTCGCGGTCGATCAGATGCTCGCCGGCTATGCCACCGCGTACGGGTTTGCCGCGGTCAGCCTGCGCTATTTCAACGTGGCCGGCGCTCGGCTGGTGGCCGGCAGCGCGCTCGGTGAGCGGCACGCCACCGAGACCCATCTGATCCCGATTGCCCTGCAGGTCGCGGCCGGTCAGCGCGACCAGCTGCAGGTCAACGGCACCGACTACCCAACCCCGGACGGCTCCTGCGTGCGCGACTACATCCACGTCCTGGATCTGGCCGATGCGCATCTACGTGCCCTGGACTGGGCAAACTCGAACAGCGGTCAGCTGATCTGCAACCTCGGTTCGGGCTCGGGGTCCTCGGTCCGTGAGGTGGTCGAGGCGGTCCGTCAGGTTACCGGCACGGCCACCCCGACGGTGGATGCCCCGAAGCGGCCGGGTGATCCTGCCGTCCTGGTCGCCTCGAACGTCCGAGCCGCCGAGGTGCTGGGCTGGCGGCCGACTCGCGGGCTGACCCAGATGGTCACCGATGCCTGGGCATTCGCGCGGCGGCCAGCCGGTGACTGAGGTTCGCTGGCGCTCGCCCGGCCGGGTCAACCTGATCGGCGAACACACCGACTACAACGACGGGTTCTGCCTGCCGCTGGCGATCGAGCAGGGTTGCCTGGCCACCGTCTCGGTGCTGGACGATCCGGTCGTCGAAGTGGTGTCGGTGCAGCGCGAGCAGCCGGTCGAGATTCCCCTTGCCGAATTGGAGCCCGGGGCCTTGACCGGTGACGACCGCTGGGCCGGCTACGCCGCTGGCGTGGTCTGGGCTCTGCGACAGCGCGGCCATCGGCTGCCCGGGATTTCCATCGAGCTGGACAGTGATGTACCCACCGGGGGCGGCCTATCGTCCTCGGCGGCGTTGGAATGCTCGGTGGCCGGGGCATTGAATTCGCTGTGCGAGCTTGGGCTTTCTCGACCGGAGCTGGTCGCGCTGGCCAGGCAGGCCGAGAACGACTTCGTCGGCGCCCCGACCGGCGGCCTGGACCAGCTGGCTTCGGTATTCGGCGAACCGGAGCGGGTGCTGCTCTGCGACATGCGCTCGCTCGAGGTGGAGCCGATCAGCTTCGATCTGGCCGCGGCGGGCCTCTGCCTGATGGTCGCCGACACCAACGCACCGCACCAGCTCACCGATGGCCTGTACGGCCAGCGCCGGGCCGACTGCGCCGCGGCTGCCAGCGCGCTCGGCGTCCCGGCCTTGCGCGACATCACCTTGGACGGCCTGGCCGATGCGCTGGACCGGCTGGACGACGAGCGGTTGCGCCGCCGGGCCAGGCACGTGATCACCGAGAACGACCGGACGCTGGCCTGCGCGGACCTGCTCCGCACCGGCCAGCTCCGCCAGATCGGGCCGCTGCTGACCGCCTCGCACGCGAGCATGCGCGACGACTTCGAGAACAGCGTGCCCGAGGTGGACCTGGCGGTCGAGGTGATGCTGGCCTTCGAGGCGTACGGCGCGCGGATGACCGGCGGCGGCTTCGGCGGCTGCGTGATCGGCCTGTTCGACCCGGCCCAGGCTCGGGCGGCGGCGGTTGCCCTGGACGGCGCGTTCGGCGGCCGGGGCTACCGCGCACCGACCAGCTTCACGGTGCGACCGTCGGCCGGCCTGCACCCAGTCACATCCTGAGGCCCGAGTCCGTCGGAGCGCCCGATTGAACCCTGAGCTAAGGCCGGCTCCGGCACTCGGAGCCGCCCGATTGGCGCTCAGGTTGCGTCGCTACCCGGTTCTGTCGGATACCGCTTGTAGCTTCGTGGCATGCGGTTCTTGCACACCTCCGACTGGCATCTGGGTCGCACGCTGCACGGCGTGGACCTGCTCGATGCCCAGCGTGCTGTGCTCGACCAGCTTCGCGCGCTGGTCGCCGAGCCGCCGGACGGCATCCCGATCGACGCCGTCATCGTGGCCGGTGACATCTATGACCGGGCGGTGCCCCCGGTTGAGGCGGTCACGCTGTTCTCCGACACGCTGGCCGGCCTGGTGGCGCACACCACGGTGATCGTGACGGCCGGCAACCACGACTCGGCTATTCGGCTGGGCTTCGGCTCGCCGCTGTTCACCGATCGGCTGCGGGTACGCACCGAGTTGGCCACCATCGGTGAGCCGGTGCTGCTGGGCGCCCCGGGGGCCGGCGTGGCGATCTACCCGCTGCCCTATCTGGACCCGGACGTGGCCCGTACCGTGCTGGCCACCGGCCAGGAGCCGCTGCACCGATCGCACCAGGCCGTGATGTCGGCGGCGATGGACCGGGTACGCACCGATCTGGCCGGCCGGCCCGGGATGGCGTCGATCGTGATCGCGCACGCCTTCGTGGTGGGCGGCGCCGTCAGCGAGAGCGAGCGCTCGATCGTGGTGGGCGGGGTGGACAGCGTCGCCGCGGACACCTTCGACGGGGTGGACTACGTCGCGCTCGGGCACCTGCACGGCGCTCAGCAACCCCGCACCGGGACCGGCGCCGTGCTGCGCTACTCCGGCTCGCCGTTGCGGTATTCCTTTTCCGAGCTGGGGCATACCAAGTCGGTCACGCTGGTCGAGCTGAGCCCGGACGGCACCGTCGAGCTGCGCGAGCTGCCGCTGAGCCAGCCCCGCCGGATGGCCGATCTGACCGGCACGCTGGACGAGCTGCTGGCGATGACCGGCCACACCGAGGACTGGGTGCGGCTGACCGTCACCGACCGGGCCCGGCCGGACCAGCTCTTCGATCGGGTCAAGTCCCGGTTCCCGCAGGTGTTGCAGGTGCTGCACGTACCGGCTGGTTCGGTGCCCGCCGGTTCGGCGCCGGCCAGCGACGCCGTCCAGCGCAGCCCGCGCGAGCTCGGCGGCGACTTCATCAGCCACGTCACCGGCGGCCACGCCTCCTCCGACGAGCTGGCGCTGTTCGAGCAGGCTTTTCAGGCAGCCCTTGCCGAGACCGGTGCCGGCTGATGAGACTGCACCGGCTCGCCATGACCGCGATCGGCCCGTTCGCCGGCCAGGTCGAGATCGACCTGGCCCGGTTCGGCGACAGCGGCCTGTTCCTGATCGAGGGGCCGACCGGGGCCGGCAAGTCCACCGTGCTGGACGCGATCAGCTTTGCCCTGTACGGCAAACTGGCCCAGAGTTCGGCGGTGATCGAGCGGCTGAAGTCCCACCACGCGCCGCCCGGCACCGAGCCGGTGGTCGAGCTGGTCTTCGAAACCCAGAGCGGGCTCTACCGAATCCGCCGGACGCCCAGCTACGAGCGGCCGAAGAAGCGCGGCGCCGGCACCATCACCGCGCATATGACCGTCAAGCTGTGGCGGCTCAACTCGGCGGCTGACCTGGATGGCGGCGAGCTGCTCTCGCACAGTCAGGGCGACGCCGAGGACGAGATCACCCGGGCGGTCGGGCTCACCCACGCCCAGTTCGTGCAGACCGTGCTGCTGCCCCAGGGCGAGTTCGCGTCGTTCCTGCGGGCCGACACGACCAGCAAACGGGCTTTGTTGCAAAGGCTGTTCGGCACCGAGCTGCTTGCCCGGACCCAGCAGCAGCTGGTCGAGGGACGCCGCGACGCCGAGCAGCGCCGGGCGTCCGCACTGGATTCGGTACGCCAGGCAAGCCATGCGCTGGCCGGCGCGGTCGGGCTGCCGGCCGAGCAGGCCGGCGAGATCCTCGGGCGTGCCGAAGCCGGCGACCGGGACGGTCTGGTCGCGGCCATCGCCGCTGTCGAGAGCGAGCTGCGGGTCGCCGAGGCTCACACGGCTGGGCTGCACGAGGCGGCCACCGAGCACCGGTTGCTGGCCGACGCCGCCGCCCAACGCGGCCAGGACCTGCGTCGGCGGCAGGCCAACCGGGACCAGTTGCGGGCCGAGCAAGGCCGGCTGGTGGCCGCCGAAGCTGAGATTGGTGCCGGCCGGGACGAGCTGGCCGCCGCCGAGCGGGCGCTGCGGGTCGAGCCCGCGGCCACCGCGCTGGCCACCGCGATCCAGCACTCCGACCGGGCCCAGGACGTCCAGACCGAGGCTCGCGGCCAGTTGCCGGATTACCTGTACGGCACGGATGAATCTCGGCTGCGCGAGGTCGCCGCCGGGCACCGGACGATGATCGGCGAGCTGGCCGAGGAACTCCGCCGCGAGCAGCGGCTGGGCACCCTGCACACCCAGTACGAGCAGCTGACCGCCGAGCGGGACGAGCAGCTCGCCGCCATCGAGCGCGCCACCAAGCAGCTGGCCACCCTGCCTGCCAAGCAGGCGGCGCTGACCGGCTCGAAGGAGCAGGCGGTACTGGCGGCCAGCCAGCTCACCCTGCTGATCGCCGAGCGAGACCGGGCCCAGGGCCGGTTGTTCGCGGCCCGGCAAGCCGAAACCGCGGCACGCGAGGCGGCCAGCAACCAGACGCTGGCCCGCGAGGTGTTCGAAGCGGCCGAAGGGCAACGGGTCCGGCTGGAATCCCTGCAGGCGAGCTGGCGGGCCACTATCGCCAGCGAACTGGGCCTGGCCCTGCAGAGCGGCGATCCCTGCGTGGTCTGCGGCTCGGTCGAGCACCCCAGACCGGCCCGGCCGGCGCCGGGTCATGTCAGCCAGGATCAGGTACGCACCGCCGAGAACGAGCTGCGCAGGATGACCACCGACGTCGAGTCCCGGCGCAGCTTGCTGGTCGAACAGCAGACCGAGCTGATCCGGCTGCAGCTCGAAGCCGAACAGCTGACCCCGGAGCTCGCCGAGGGCAAGCTGAACAAGGCCAGCGCCGCACTGGCCGAGGCGGAGGCGAACGCGGCGAAGCTGGCCGACATCGAGGCCAAGCTGGCCGCCATCGAACAGCAGTTCAACCAGCTGGGCAAGCAGGTTCAGGCGGCCGAACGGGTCGAGGCCGGGCTGGCCGAACAGGCACGGGCGCTGCAGGCCACCATCGAGCAGGACGAGCTGGCGGTGCACCAGGCCCGGTTCGGCTACGACACGGTGGTCGAGCGGGTCGCCGACCTCGGCGCCGAGGTCGAGCTCATCGAGCTGGCCGCGACTGCCAGCGCCGCAGCCACCGCGGCGCTCGCGCATGCGTTGGAGGCCGGCGCGGTGTTCAACGCCGCGCTCGCCGAGGCGGACTTCGACGGCCAGCAGGACTGGCAGCAGGCCCGGCGAACCAGCTCGGCGCTGGCAACCCTGCGGTCCCGGCTGCGCGACTATGACGAGCAGGTGCTGACGGTCGCTGCCAAACTCAACACGCCCGAGCTGACCGATCCCGCGCTGGACGCCGAGGCACCCGACCTCGACACCCTCGCCGAGGCGGTCCGGCTCGCCGCGCTGGCCGAGCGAGAATCGACCAAGGCGCACGGAGCGGCAACCCAGCGATGCGCCGCGGCGGTCGAGCATGCCCGGCTGGTGAGCACTGCCGTGCACAGCAGCGCCGAGGTGCTGGCCGCCACCGCGCCGGCGATCCGGCTCGGCAACCTGGTCGCCGGCCTGGGTGAGAACCAGCTCAAGATGGAACTCACCACCTACGTCCTGGTCCGCCGGTTCGCCGAGATCGTGGCTGCCGCGAACTCCCAGCTTCGGCTCATTTCCAGCGGCCGGTACCAGCTGGAACACACCGATGCGCGCAGCGGAAACGCCCGGTCGGGGCTGGGGCTTCGGGTGCTCGACCTGCATACCGGCCGGCCGCGCGATCCGGGCACCCTGTCCGGCGGCGAGACGTTCTACGTGTCACTGTCGCTGGCACTCGGGTTGGCCGACATTGTGCGGGCGGAGTCCGGCGGTATCGATCTCGGCACGCTGTTCATCGACGAGGGTTTCGGCAGCCTCGACGCCGAGGTGCTCGATCAGGTGATTGCGGTGCTGGACGGCCTGCGCGCGGGCGGCCGGGCGGTCGGTGTGGTCAGCCACGTCAGCGAGCTGAAGATGCGGATCGCCGACCGGATCCAGGTGATCCGGGACGTGGACGGCTCATCCCGGCTGGTCAGCACCGTCTAGCGGCTTGATCCTCGACTCGGCGGTGACTGGCTAGTCGGCGACTTCATCCTCGGCGGCCGTCTCCACCACCCGACCGTCCGAAAGCGTGAATGCATGTCGCACCGATCCGGCCACCCGCTTGCGACTAACTTGTCTTATCGTCCACGTGACCACCGACGCGACGATCAATGCAGGGACTAGTTGCAGCACATCAAGCACGATAGAGGTCACCAATATCGGGCGCTCGCCCGCGATAGGATCGCGCAGATCCAAATGCAGCTCTACTATTGTGATGTAGACATCTATGCTAGCTAGCATCAATAGCAGGTAATTCAATGCACGCTTTCGGGTGCCCGAATAGAACCAGCCGGCAATCCCATATGCGATAGCTAGACCGCTGAAAAGCCACCATAAATTGCGAGACACCGCTGACGGCAATGCAAGGCCCAGCACGATGCTCGGAGTTGCCATTCCTAGCCGTAACCACACCAGGGCGAGCACCACGCGCCCAGCGATAGAGCTCTCGGAGTCTGTTGGCACGTTCCGCACAGCTAACCTAGCGGGCCGCCGCCGTCCCACCACCGCTGCCGCCGATGTAGATGCACTCCTGATCGCTACCCACCGCGGTGCCTCCTGGATAGCTGGCCTGCCCGCTCGCAGTCACGCACGCCTGAGGATGATCGGGGTAGATGTAGTTGAAGGTGACGTTGCCGTGCTGGGTGAAGCACGAGGTCGATATTGCGCAGGTGTTCGAACTGGTCGCGAGCTTCGTACCGTTGGCGTAGAGATTTATGCTGACATGCAAAGTCCCGAGGGCCCAGCCGGTCAGTTGGCCGCTGCCGCTAAAGGTACCCTGGCAGATATTGTGTTCGTTGCACACGTGAGTTCCGCCGCCCACGCTTGCGTAGGTGTCACCGGGGTCTGGCGGTGGCGGAACATCCGGCGATGAAGTAGCGGTGAGGGCTCTCGGGCTGGCCGCCGCCGCGCCACCTGAAAATCCGAGGGACACCAGCATCACAGGTATCATTAACACTATGGCGATGCGCAAGGTAATGACCCCTAACAAAGGATATTAGATGTGGAGCACACTCTCAGGTTCCATCCTTGATGTCAACCTAACCAATCGGGTATATGAGAAGCTGGCTGCGAGCTTCGTGGCAAACGCCAACGAGCTGACTTTGGATGCGACTACTACCGAGTTCATCGGCCCCGGAGCCGCGCCACTGGAGATCCACTGGCGCGGCGACGGCCAGGGCTGGGTAGTTGCTGAGCCCGACATTCGAATTCCGGCCGGCGACGCCGACAACAGTTTTTTCGACCTGCCAAAACTGCTGTGGCCGGACAGGTACCCACCGTTGGCCGGCATCTGCGGCTTGGGCCAGCAGACCGTCATCCTCGACACCGCTGCTTGCCGACTGCTGGGCAATGGCCGCGCGGCGCTGGTGACCGCCGAGCTGGACCACGAGCATGGCGTGATCCGTTCCTATCGCAGCGAGGACGAGGACGGTGTCACCCTTCGTACCGTCGTGCTGAGCTACCCGACCGGGCCGGGTCCCGAGAACTGACCCGGCCTGTCGGTGGTAGCTGCAATCCCCTGCCAGTCCTTGATCGCACCGATAGGCTTTGACGGCTCAGCCGTCCAGGCATGAGCGACCAGGTCACCGGAGGTACCAGGCATGCGCAAGGTCGTCGCGTTCGAGTTCTTGTCCCTCGACGGCGTAGCCGAGGATCCCGACAGATTCTTCACGAACTGGGACGACGTGGTGGATGCGAGCGGCACCGCTCTCATCGCGACGCAGGACGCGGTCATCCTCGGCCGCCACAGTTACGACGAGTGGGCCGAGTTCTGGCCGAGTAGCGATATCGAGCCGTTCGCGACTTTCATCAACGGGGTCGCCAAGTACGTCGCGACCTCCACGCCGCTCGATCGGGAGTGGACCCATACCACTGTGATCGAGGATGACCTGGTCGACTTCGTGCGGGACCTCAAGGATCGGCCAGGGGGCGACATCGGCGTCCATGCCAGCATCTCGGTCACCCAGACCCTGCTTGCGGCGGGCATCGTCGACGAGCTCAGGCTCGCCATCGCGCCGGTGATCGTCGGTAGCGGACGAAGGCTGTTCGACGGGTTGCCGTTGAGCAGCCTCGAATTGATCCGAGGCGCGACGTCACCCAGCGGTTATCTACTCGCTGGCTACCGACCCATCGCCTAGGCGGACGCGGCCTGCTACCGAGCCGAACTTCGGCGCCAGCTGAATTCCGGTGGCCGGCGCTCGATGAAGGCCCGTGGGCCTTCCACGCCGTCCGGGCTGGACCGCCACTGCATTGTCCAGTCGGCATAAGCAGAATCGGCATCGCCGCCATCGGCGATCAGGTTCACCAGCTGCTTGCTGGCCAGCTGCGTCATCGGCGCCAGCGGCAGCATCGCGGCGAGCAGCTCCTCGACCGCTGCGTCCAACCCGGCGGGCTCGACCAGCTGCTCCACCAGCCCGATCCGCAGCGCGGTCTCCGAATCGATCGGCTGTGCGGTGAAGATCAGCCGCTTGGCCCAGGCGGGCCCGACCAACTCGGTCAGCCACCGGGTCGAGGTGACGGAGTAGATTACCCCAAGTTTGGCAGGCGGAACCGCGAAGCTCGCAGTGCTGTCCGCGACCCGCAGGTCACAGGCCACCGCAAGCTGGTTGCCGCCACCGAAGCAGTGGCCGCGGATCTTGGCGATGGTCGGCACCGCCAGGTTACGTAGTGCCTGCTCGGCCTGCTCGACCACCGCCCGCATGGTGACCTCGTCCTCCGACAGCGCGCTGATGTCGGCCCCGGCACAGAACGACGGCCCGGTACCGGTCAGCATCACCGCCCGCAGCGACGGATCGGCAGCCAGCTCCGCGCAGATCGCCGACAGCTGGCGCCACATGTCGACGGTGAGCGCGTTGCGCTTGGCTGGCCGGTCGATGGTCACGATGGCAATGCCATCCGCTGTATTCAGCAGGAAGTTCTCATACGTTCCAGCCATCGTGCCGATCCCTCCCAACCCTGCTCGATAGGGCGTACTCGATAAGGCTTTTCCAATACGGCAAAAACAGGTCAGTCGAACCAGACGGTGACCGGCGCGTGGTCGCTCCAGCGCTCGGCGTAGCTCGCGGCCCGGCCGACCTCGGCCTTCACCGACCGGGCGGTCAGGCCGGCGGTAGCCAGCTGGTAGTCGATCCGCCAGCCGGTGTCGACGTCGAAGGCCTTGCCGCGCCAGGACCACCAGGTGTACGGGCCGGGCCCGTCGCCGCCGTGCAGCCGACCCAGGTCTGTCCAGCCGTTGGCGAACCAGCCGTCGAAATAAGCACGTTCGGCTTCGAGGAAGCCAGCCTTGCCCCGGTTGCCCTTCCAGTTCTTCAGGTCGGCCTCGCGATGCGCGACGTTCAGGTCACCGGTGATCAGCGCCTCGCCGGCACCGGCCGCCGACCGGGCGGCAAGCTCCGCCATCCGCGAGGTCATCGCGTCCAGGAGGGCGAACTTCTCGTCCTGCTTGGGGGTTTCGGCCTCGCCGGTGTGCAGGTACGCCGAGATCACGGTCAGCAAGCCGGCCGGCGTCAGCAGGTCCACCTCGATCCAGCGGCCCTGATCGGTGCAGTGCGCCAGGCCGGTCCGGACCGCGGCCGGTGGCAGCAGCGACAGCACCGCCACCCCGGAGTGACCGGCCCTCGCCGAGGCGGCCTGCGAGACCGTCCAGGCACCCAGACCGCCTTCGGCCAGCGCCGCGTGCAACTGATCCTCGGTGGCCCGAACCTCCTGCAGGCACAGCACATCCGCCTCGGCGCCGGCCAGCCAGGCCAGCCCGCCGCGACGCTGCGCGGCCCGAACGCCATTGACATTCGCACTCACCACAGCGAACAAGAAATCGTCCTAACCTCGGTCCTAGCCAATTTAGAGAGCACCGCTTTTAGTGGGCACCGGGTGGTTGGCAGTACGGGCACCAGAACAGGTTGCGGCCGACCAGCACCTCGGTGCGGATCTCGGTGCCGCAGACCCGGCAGGGCAGGCCGGCCCGCCGGTAGACATAGCCGGCCTCGCTGCGGTTGAGCGGGCCACGCTTGCGCACCCGATCCTCCGGCCGGACGGTCTCGATCCGGCCGGTCCAAACCCCAGCCCGCATCAGGGCCACCAGGTCGGTCCACATCGCCAGCCAGCTCGCACTGCCCAGGGACTGGCCCGGCAGGAACGGGTCGACCCGGTGCCGGAAGAGCAGTTCTGCCCGATAGACATTGCCGATTCCAGCGATGACCTGCTGATCCATCAGCAGTGCCGCGATGCTGGTCCGGCTGCGAGCGATCCGCCGCTCGGCCCGCGACGGGTCAGCACCTGGCCGCAACGGATCCGGGCCGAGCCGGGCGAACAGCGCCGCGATCTCGGCCGGTTCGATCAGCTCGCAGGCGGTCGGGCCGCGCAGGTCGGTCCAGTTCTCACCGGCCTGCAACCGGAGCCGCAACGCACCGACCGGTACCGGCGGCTCACCGACGCCGGTGGCGAACTTGCCGTAGAGACCAAGGTGAACGTGCAGGCTCGGGGCATCCCGGTAGTGCTGGAGCAAATGCTTGCCGACCGCCTCGGTACGCGCCAGCACGTGCCCGTCCAACAGGCTGGCACCCTCGCTGAAGCGACCCTGCGGGCTGGATACCCGCACCGGTTGGCCGCCGAACAGCTTCTGCTGCTGACGAGCCAGCCGGTGGATGGTGTGGCCCTCAGGCATGTCGGTCCTCGATGTCCACCGCGGTCCACTCCTGTTCGGTCTGGCATGGCCCGCCGGCCAGCACCTTCAGCCGGCCCGCGACCGGCTCGATCGCCACCGTGGCCAGGGTCTGCCAGCGAGCGCCCAGCGGCGCGTCCGGCAGCAGGTGACAGCACACCGGCGCGCCGTCGGCATCGTGTGCGCAGAGCAATAGCCTGAGTTCGTCGCTGGATCCGGCACCGCCGCGCCACCGAGTAGCGGTCAATCGCTGGCGCAGCAAGGCCAACCGCTGCAGGGTGTCGGTCTCCGGACCGGTCCGCAGCTCGCCGGCGGCCAGCATCGGGTTCAGGAAATGGTTTGTGTGCACAGCCCATTCGCCATCGAGCGGGAGCTCGTGCACCCCTGCCGAAGAGGCCTCCACACACACTGCCCGCTCGGCATCCAGCAGCGTGAAGCACGTCGAGGCGGCCAGCGGAGCGCTGCGGATGATCGCCAGCGCCTCGGCCAGGTCGGGTGCGCTGTCCAGCACCCGGCGGGCCACCGCGTGCACCGGCACGCCGCCCAGTCCGGTGTCCGCGCGATGGCCGAGGATGTTGAACAGGACGCCCACGCCGGCCGCGTTCAGCCCTATCTTGCCTAGGATTCCAGCTTCGGTGACGGTCACGAACGGGACCGCCGTGGCCGAGTAGCGGACCAGCTGCCAGCTGCCGGCAAGCTCTGCGTGCCAGTCCCAGGTCTGCGCGCCGGCGCCGGTCCGGGCGATGGTCGAGCACTCCCGGCCGACCGCACCAGAGCCACCCGCACCGCCCGCGTCAGCACCGACCGCGAGCACCTCGGTACGGGCGTTGAGGGCAAAAACCCGCCACCGGGGCAGGCCGGTCGCATCCGCGATTGCCGTTATTTCCTCGGCCAGGTCCGGCGCCCAGGCCACCAGCGCGGCCTCGGCCTGCTGGGCCACCTGCCGGACCCGATCGGGCGTGGCCCCGGCGACCGCGAACAGCTCGTCATAGCTCGCCGCGGCGGCAGCCAGCCGGGAACCGGTGACCGCCGCCAGCCCCTGCCCGCGCGCCGACGGGTCAGCGCCAGGCACGTCCAGAATCAGCACCTCGGCCCCTCCGGCTGATCGGCCCCTCCAGCTGAACGAACTAACCCATTGCCTTCTGCAGGTTGGTGTCGATCGCGGCCAGGAAGTCCTCGGTGGTCAACCACGGGCTGTCCTTGCTGATCAGCAACGCGAGGTCCTTGGTCATCTGACCGGACTCGACCGTCTCGATGCAGACCCGTTCGAGGGTCTCGGCGAAGTTGGTGACCTCCGGGGTGCCGTCCAGCTTGCCGCGGTGCGCCAGGCCCCGGGTCCAGGCGAAGATCGACGCGATCGGGTTGGTCGAGGTCGGCTGGCCGGCCTGGTGCTGGCGGAAGTGCCGGGTGACCGTGCCGTGCGCGGCCTCGGCTTCCACCGTCTGGCCGTCCGGGGTCATCAGCACCGAGGTCATCAGGCCCAGCGAGCCGAAGCCCTGCGCAACGGTGTCGGACTGGACGTCGCCGTCGTAGTTCTTGCAGGCCCAGACGTAGCCGCCCTCCCACTTCAGCGAGGCAGCCACCATGTCGTCGATCAGCCGGTGCTCGTAGGTGATGCCGGCGGCCGCGAAGTCGTCCTTGAACTCGGCTTCGAAGACCTCGGCGAAGATGTCCTTGAACCGGCCGTCGTACTTCTTCAGGATGGTGTTCTTGGTCGAGAGGTACACCGGGTAGTTACGGTCCAGGCCGTAGCGCAGCGAGGCCCGCGCGAAATCGCGGATGGACTCGTCCAGGTTGTACATGGCCAGCGCGACGCCGCCGCCCGGGAACTCGAAGACGTTGAGCTCGATCGGCTCGCTGCCGTCCTTCGGGGTGAAGGTCATCGTCAGGGTGCCCTCGCCGGGCACCACCAGGTCGGTGGCCCGGTACTGGTCACCGAAGGCGTGCCGGCCGACCACGATCGGCTTGGTCCAGCCCGGTACCAGTCGCGGCACGTTGGACATGATGATCGGCTCGCGGAAGATCACGCCGCCGAGGATGTTGCGGATGGTGCCGTTCGGCGAACGCCACATGCTCTTCAGGCCGAACTCGGAGACCCGAGCTTCGTCCGGCGTGATGGTGGCGCACTTGACGCCGACGCCGTGCCGCTTGATCGCCTCGGCCGAGTCGATGGTGACCTGGTCATCGGTGGCGTCCCGGTGCTCGATACCCAGGTCGTAGTAGTCGAGGTTGACGTCGAGATAGGGGTGGATGAGCCGGTCCTTGATGAACTGCCAGATGATCCTGGTCATCTCGTCGCCGTCGAGCTCGACAACGGTTCCTACCACCTTGATCTTCGACATCTACGCACCTCTCGTCGCTTCGGCACCAGCTCCGGAGGGGCATGCGATGCCAGGGATAACCGCGGTGTTGCTGACTGCGCCGGATGTGCGGGCGCTCGTTGACGAAGTTTACTTACCGGGCCACGCTCCCAGCGGCCGGCCGGTACTAGAAGAGCCCCGGATCACTCCGCGCTGTTGGCTACCTCCGATACTGGGACTAAGTTCGTGAACCATGACCGTTGATGCCAGCTCCCAGCCGCGTGCCGCAACCGCGGTGGACGCGCTCGCCGACAGCTACCTTTCCGCCGCTGCCACCCTCGACCCGCTGATGGCGACCAACATCGGCTTGAAGGGCTACGACGACCGCCTGCCGGACCTCTCCCCGGACGGCCTGCAGGCCGTCGACGACCTGAACCGCCGCACCGAGGCCGACCTGGATCGGGTCAGCCCGGTCGACGACAACGACAAGGTCACCATCGCCGCGTTACGCGAGCGGCTGTCGGTTGCCATCGAGGTGCACGCCAGCGGAGCACCGCTGTCCGAGCTGAACATCATCGCAAGCCCGGTGCAGAGCCTGCGGGACGCCTTCGACCTGATGGCCACCGACACCCCCGAAGACTGGGGCGTGGTGGCTACCCGGCTGGCCGCGATGCCCGCCGCGCTGGACGGTTACCTGACCTCGCTTCGACTGGCCGCCGAGCGCGGGGACGTCTCACCGCGCCGGCAGGTGGCGGCCTGCATCAGCCAGTGCGATGCCAACCTCGGCGCGGACGGCTTCTTCACCGGCTTCGTCGGCAGCGCCAAGGCCGGAACGGAGGAGCTGCCGGACTCGCTGCGGGCCGACCTGGACCGGGGCGCACACGCGGCGCAGGCCGGCTACCAGAAGCTGCGCGACTACCTGGCCGACGAGCTGCTGGCCCAGGCGCCGGACCGCGACGCCATCGGCCGGGATCGCTACGCCCCGTTCTCTCGGCAGTTCGTCGGCGCGACGGTGGACCTGGACGAGGCCTACGCCTGGGGCCAGGCCGAGCTTGCCAGGATCACCGGCCTGATGCGCGACACCGCCGACGAGATCAAGTCCGGGGCGTCGGTGGCTGAGGCCATCGAGATCCTGGATGCCGATCCGGGCCGCCGGCTGGCCGGCACCGATGCGTTGCAGGCCTGGATGCAGGAGCAGGCCGACGCCGCGGTGACAGCCCTGGCCGACACCCACTTCGACATCCCGGAGCCGGTCCGGCGGCTGGAATGCAAGATCGCGCCGACCAACACCGGCGTCATCTACTACACCGGGCCGTCGGAGGACTTCTCCCGGCCGGGCCGGATGTGGTGGTCGGTGCCCGAGGGCGTCACCGAGTTCTCCACCTGGCGCGAGCTGACCACCGTCTACCACGAGGGCGTACCGGGCCACCACCTGCAGATCGCCCAGACGGTCTATCGCCGGGAGCTGCTCAACAACTGGCGCCGGCTGGCCTCCTGGACGTCCGGCCACGGCGAGGGTTGGGCGCTGTACGCCGAATGGCTGATGGCCGATCTGGGCTTCATGGACGACCCGGGCAACCGGCTCGGCCTGCTGGACGGGCAGTCGTTGCGGGCGGCCCGGGTGGTCATCGACATCGGCGTGCACTGCGGGTTCGAGGCACCGGCCGAGGTCGGCGGCGGTCCCTGGACGTATGAGAAGGCCTGGCAGCTGCTGGACAGTCATGCCAACATGGGCGAGGCGTTCCTGCGCTACGAGCTCGACCGCTACCTGGGCTGGCCAGGCCAGGCACCGTCCTACAAGCTCGGCGAGCGGCTGTGGTTGCAGATCCGGGACGAGTCGCGGGCCCGGGCCGGCGACTCGTTCGACCTCAAGGCGTTCCACCGGCGGGCACTGGACATTGGCAGCGTCGGCCTGGATGTACTGCGGGCGGCGGTCCTCAACGAGCTGTGATGGCTTGACCCTCGACCAGGTCGAGACGGAAGGGTCAACCGGGTGGAGATGGACTTGCTCGGGATCGGGCGGATGGCGGCAGCCAGCGGCCTCGGTATCAGCGCGCTGCGGTTCTATGACAGCGCGGGGATCCTGGTCCCGGCCTCGGTCGACCCGGCCAACGGCTACCGGCGCTATGCCGCCGATCAGGTGCCGGCCGCCAGGCTGATCGCCAGCCTGCGCCGGGTCGGCCTGCCGCTACCCGAGATCCGTCGGATTCTCAACGGCCCGGTGGCGGCAGCGCAGCTGGTGCTGGATGAGCACCTGCGGCGGCTCGAGGACGGCCTGGCCGATGCCCGGCGAGAACTCTCCACAGTCCGAGCCCTACTCGAACCCATGGAGAGTCTGATGACCACGATTGCCCTGTCCGTACAAGCACTTCTCGACGCGCTGGCCGAGGTCCGGTTCGCGGTGAGCGAGGATCCGGAGCTGCCGATGCTCGGTGGCGTGCTGTTCGATTCCGACGCTTCCTGCCTGCGCCTGGTCGCCACCGACCGCTACCGGCTGGCCGTCTCGGAGCTGGCGGCTGAGCCGACCGGCGAGCCACAGGCAGCCCTGGTACCGGTTGCGCTGGTCGATCGGGTGGCCCGTGAGCTGGCCGGCCAGGACGGCCCGGTGACGATCGTCGTCTCGGCCGACGAGGTCACTTTTAGCTGTTCGGACAAGGTCATTGCGGGTCAGCGGCTCCAGCAGGAGTACCCGCACTACCGGGGCATGCTGCAGCCCGCCGTGAGCCACCGGCTGCCCGTCGAGGTGGCCGCCTTCCGGCAGGCGATCCGGACCGGCCCGACCCGTTCGATGACCAGGGACGGCGCCGACTACCAGCTGAGCGTCCTGCAGCTGACCGAGACCGGCTTGCGGCCGGTGGACGAGCCGGCCGGTGAGCTGTCGATCGGGCTCAACCAGGAGTTCCTGCTGCAGGCGCTGGCTGCCGGCAGCAACGATCAACTGATGCTGGAGCTGGACGGGCCGATCGGCCCGCTGGCGATCCGAAACCCCGATCGCAGCGGCAGTTTCTCGATCCTGATGCCGGTTCGGCTGGACTGATCCGGCGCGAGCCGCTCAGGCGAGCTTGCGGCGTCCAGCCGAGTTTGGCGTCCAGCCGAGTTGCCCGCTCAGGCGGGCAGGTCGGGCCAGGTCTGGGTAGTTACCTCGCCACCCCGGACGGTGCAGCGGAGCCGGACCGGGCCGTCCGGGCGGACGTACAGCTCGTAGTCACCGTCCTGCAGCTCGCCGAAGACCGCGGAGTAGGCCATCCCGCCGTCGGTGGGACGCCCGAGGACCGCGACATGCACCAGCGCCGGGCCGTGCGAATGTGAGTGCGTCGGCGAGTGATGGTGGTGATCGGCGTGGCTGTGGTCCGAGGCCGCATGGGCGTCCTCGGCCCCGGCGAACCGCACGAAATCCGCGGGCGCGGCGGCTGCGGCATCGAAGGTCGCCTTCGCTGCCCCAGCCACCGGCCGGGCCTCGATCTCGACCCCGACCAGCGCGGCCGGCACCGCCAGGATCAGCGCTCCGATATCGCCGCCGATGTCAAGAACGACCGGCCCCTGGCCGGCGTGACTGTTGTCCTCCATGGCACATCCCTTTTATTTGAAAGATGAAAGCCGAACGATGGCAGGGCCGGACTTATACAAGAGCCGGCCCTGCCACCCCACTCAGCTGGCCGGGATCGCCGGCATCGTCTGGAACCCGCCGGCCGGCGTGCCCAGGTACGGGAAGTTGGCAAGGTAGGGCGAATTGGTGTTCGTCGTACCGTCGGTCAACTTCGCCGCGGTGACGTCGGGCGTGAAGTGCGGATCCACCAGCGGGATCGTGGCGCCGGCCACCGCCTTCAATTCGATCGCCACCACGTCGTCGATCAGCCTGCGACCATTGGGGAATCCGGCCGCATCGCCGGCCACCAACCCGATCGGGTTCGGCGACTTACTCGCCGGCACCGCCAGGTTCAGCCGCAGCATGTCCGCCAGCACCGGCCCGGTGTTGTTCTGGAAACCAGGCACCACCCCCTTCGGGATACCGGTCAGCAGGATCGCCTGCAGGTCCGCGCGTGGCTTGGTGTACGCCGCCAGCTTGGGGAAGACCCCCGGGTAGAGCACCGGCAGCAACCCGGCGAGTTCCGGCTTCGTCACGTACTTGGCGAACCGGCCGTCCGAGTGCGGATCGAGTGAGTTCCACAGGTCTTTCTCCGCCATCGGCACGATGACCTCGTTGAACAGCGGGTTGCCCAACCGGGATACCTGCTGGTACGGGCCGAAGCTGACCGAGTGGCCGGCCTGGGCATCGAACACCTTGGACTTGCGCCGGCTGGCGCTGGCCCAGACTCCGATGACCGACCCGGCATCCAACACGTCGTGTGGCGTCCGACCGTGCCGGGCCACGTCGCTGAACGGCACCTGGATCGCGATGCTGTGCACGTTCAGTCCCTGGGTGCCGTTGACGCCGTCCATCGCGGCCGCGGACGGGATCAGGTGGGCAGCGGCGAACGGACGCAGCACGCCCAGGTCGAAGATGCTGCCCAGGTCGACGTGAAAGCCCTCAGCGCGCTGGCCGGCGAACACTCGACGGCCATGCCCGAGATCGTGAATGGCAGCGTTGGTAAAGGTATTCGCGTAGTTCGGAGTGCTGCGGATACCCACGTTGACCGGCGGCACCGTCAGCCCTTGAGCCAGGCACTCACCATGCCCGTCCCGGTCCCAGTCCCAGCCGTGATCCTCGCCGCGAGCCACCCTGGTCACCGAGTAGTACTGCGGCCGGTTCCAGTTCTTGGTGTCGGTGATCGAACCGATCGGCCCGGTGTTGTACAGGAAGGTGTTCTTGTTGATGATCTTGGTGTTGAACCGGAACTGGTAGCTGATGTCAGCCCGTGCGGTGCCGGAGTTGGAGATGTGAATCTCGTACAGCACGTCGTCACCGAACTCGAAGAAGTTCGGGCCGCCGTTCGGTTGCTGCAACGGGATGAAGTTGGCGATCAGGGTGACCGTGCCGGGGCGGTCCGGGCTGACGAAGGCGTAGACGTCGGTGTTGTCGGCGACCGGATCCTTCGAGATTTCCGGGGCTTCGCGATGCGAGGACATCAGGCCTCCCGGTTGTTGGCGCCGGCGGCGCGAGTGAGCCGGGCGACCAGGTCCGGATCGTGCACGATGACCTCGTGCTCGGCCAGGAACAGCGAGAGCGTGCCGCTGCTCGGATCGCTGATGTGCGCGACCAGCGGCTGAGCGTCTTTGGGGTTGCGCAGCGGCGTGGCCTTCGGTGTCTGTGCCGCGGCCATGCCAGGAACGGCGGCCGCCACTCCGACCGCGGCGGCGCCTGCGCCGGTCGCGATCAGGAAGTTTCTTCGGGTGGAATCTGACATCGGTAGAGACCTTTCCCACGTGAGCAGACAGGAAGGGACCGATCTCGCGCGCCGAGTGTCTCCCCCGACTCCTCCCCCGAATGCCGGACACGTCGGTCCCAAGTCAGTATTCGGGGCCGAGACCGCTCCCGGATCGTGAGATTTCCGTGATTTTTCAAGGAAGATCTTGAATGATTAGCTCACCTAAAAATGACACCGGGCTCGCCAGACATATCGTCCGACGAGCCCGGTGGTGGGAACCGCTAGATCAGGCCGAGCTCACGCACCGCGTCCCGCTCGCCGACCAGCTCGGCTACCGAGGCATCGATCCGGTCACGGGAGAACTCGTCCAGCTCCAGGCCCTGGACGATCTGCCAGCTGCCATCGACCGAACGGGCCGGGAAGCCGGCGATCAGACCTTCCGGAACGCCGTAGGAACCGTCGGAGGCCATCCCGACCGAGACCCAGTCGCCCTCGGCGGTGCCGTTGACCCAGTCATAGACGTGGTCGATCGCGGCCGACGCGGCCGAGGCCGCCGACGAAGCGCCGCGGGCCTCGATGATCGCCGCCCCACGCTTGGCCACCGTCGGGATGAAGTCGTTCTCGATCCAGGCCTGGTCGTTCACCAGCTCGGCGGCGTTCTGGCCGGCCACCTCGGCGTGCACCAGGTCGGGGTACTGGGTAGCCGAGTGGTTGCCCCAGATGGTCATCTTGCGGAGGTCATCGACCGATCTGCCGGTCTTGGCGGCCAGCTGGCTCAGCGCCCGGTTGTGGTCCAGCCGCATCATGGCGGTGAACCGGTCCTTGCCGACGTCCGGCGCGTGCGAGGCCGCGATCAGGCAGTTGGTGTTGGCGGGGTTGCCGACCACCAGCACCCGAACGTCGGAGGCCGCCCCGGCGTTGATCGCCTCGCCCTGGGGCTTGAAGATGCCGCCGTTGGCAGAGAGCAGGTCGCCCCGTTCCATGCCGGCGGTCCGCGGCCGGGCGCCGACCAGCAGCGCCACGTTCACCCCGTCGAAGGCGGCGGTGGCGTCATCGAAGATGTCGACGCCGGCCAGCAACGGGAACGCGCAGTCGGACAGTTCCATCGCGGTGCCCTCGGCGGCCTTGAGCGCCGGGGTGATTTCGAGCAGTCGCAGCCGCACCGGCACGTCCGGGCCGAGCAGTTGGCCGGCGGCGATCCGAAACAGCAGGCTGTAGCCGATCTGGCCGGCCGCACCGGTCACGGTGACATTCACGGGAGTAGTCGTCATACCGGCGAGATTACCGGGTAGCAGCTGCCCGAAGCCCGGTCGGACGGCCAGGAGAGAGCACGCTCACCCGGGCCGGACTCAGCGCTGCGGGAGGGTGAGCGCGAACACCATCGCCAGCAGCCCCAAACCCCAGTAACAGGTCACGTCAAAGGTCCGCCGGCGGACCCGGAGCAGGCCGGCCTGGTCGTTGGACAGCACCAGCCGGAAGAACCCCGCCACCGCCATCCCGGCGGTCAGCACGCCGATCGCGCGCAGCCAGTGTTGCGGCGCAATGGCTACCGAAGCGACGCCGACGAGCTCGATGAGCAGTACCAGCGCGAACGGGATGTCGCGCAGGTCCCGGCTGTGAAACCAGCTGACCATGCGTTAGCCGGCCGCGCGGCGTTCCGCGGCGGCCACCACGTTCCTCAGCAACATCGCGCGGGTCATCGGCCCCACCCCGCCCGGGTTCGGAGCGACGTGGCCGGCTACCTCGGCAACCCCGGCCGCCACGTCACCGGTGATCTTGCCGTCCACCCGGCTGACCCCGACATCGAGCACCGCCGCGCCCGGCTTGATCATGTCCGCGGTGATCAGGCCCGGCACCCCGGCGGCGGCCACCACGATGTCGGCCCGGCGCACCTCGGCCGCCAGATCGCGGGTGCCGGTGTGGCACAGGGTTACCGTGGCGTTCTCGCTGCGCCGGGTCAGCAGCAGCCCGAGCGGCCGGCCCACCGTCAGGCCACGGCCGATCACCACCGCATGGGCTCCGGCGATCGGCACGTCGTAGCGGCGCAGCAGCTCGATGATCCCGAGCGGGGTACACGGCAACGGGGCCGCCCGGCCGAGCACCAGCGAACCGAGGTTGATCGGGTGCAGGCCGTCGACGTCCTTGACCGGGTCGACCCGGCTCAGGATCGCGAACTCGTCCAGGCCGGTCGGCTGCTGGACCAGGAACGCGGTGCAGGACGGGTCCGCGTTCAGCTCATCGACAATCGCTTCGACCGCGGCCTGGCTGGTCGAGGCGGGCAGCTCGCGCTGGATGCTGGCGATGCCGATCTCGGCGCAGTCGCGATGCTTGGCCGCGACGTACCACCTGCTGCCAGGATCGTCGCCGACCAGGACGGTGCCCAGGCCCGGCACCACTCCCCGCTCGGCCAGCGCGGCGATCCGCTGCTTGAGCTCGGACTTGATCGTCGCCAGGGTGGCCTTGCCGTCCATAATCGTCGCGGTCACGCCGCCATTCTTCCACGCGGCCGCCGCCCACCCCCGTCCCGCATTGTGCGGCCCGAGTTTCCACGACACGCCGAAACGAGTGGAAACTCGGGCCGCGAAATGCACCCAGGTCGGCGGGTCAGCCGATTCGGATGCCTAGGTAGCGGGCGAACTCCACTGCCTGTTCGAGGTCGACCCGGGCTCCGGTCAGGTCGACCAGCCGGGGATCCAGGCCTTCCAGCATCGCGCCACGCAGGTCGGCGTGCCGCAACGACGCCCCGTTCCAGCGCAAATCGGTCAGGTTCGCGCCAGCGAACAAGCTGCGATCGAGCTTCGCGCCGACCACGTTCGCGCCGACCAGTTTGACGTCGGAGAAGTCCAGGTCCCGCAGGTCGGCACCGCCCAGCGACACCGCGCCGAAGTCACCGCCGACGATGCTGATCGACCGCAGCGGGGTATCGCTGAACACCGAGCCGGTCAGCCGGCAACCGGACAGGCTGGCATCGGTCAGCCGGACCCGCTTGAACGAGCAGGCCACGAACGCGCTCCGCAGGTGCACGGAGGCGTTCAGCTCAGCCCGGTCGAAGGAACAGTCGGTGAAACTGCAAGCCTCGGTCTGCAACCGGTCCATCGCGGCCTCGTCGAACCGGCACCGCAGGAACTGGGCCCGGTTCAGCGCCAGGTCGCGCAGGTCGGTGCCGCTGAAATCCTCGTCGGCGACCTCGTCCCCGGTGGCCAGCAGCTCTGCCAACCAGGACGGCAGCTCGGCACTCACCTGCTGCCCACCTCAGTGCGCGAAGTGACGGGTGCCGGTGAAGTACATCGTCGCGCCGACCGCCTCGGCGGCATCGATCGACAGCTGGTCGCGGATCGAACCGCCCGGCTGGACGACCACCCGCACCCCGGCGTCCAGCAGCACCTGCAGGCCGTCGGCGAACGGGAAGTAAGCGTCCGAGGCTGCGTACGAGCCGGCGGCCCGCTCACCCGCCCGGGCCACCGCCAGCCGGGCTGAGTCCACCCGGTTCACCTGCCCCATGCCGACCCCGACCGATGCCCCGTCGCTGGCCAGCACGATCGCGTTGGACTTCACCGCGCGCACCACCCGCCAGGCGAAGGCGAGCTGATCGAGTTCGGCATCGTGCAGCGAGGTACCGCAGGCCAGCGTCCAGTTGCGCGGATCGTCGCCCGGCGCGTCCAGCGCGTCGGCGTCCTGCATCAGCATCCCGCCCGAGATCGGCCGGGGCTCGGGCCCGTGCGGGCGCGGGCCGGGAATCACCAGCAACCGCAGGTTCTTCTTCGCCGTCAGCAGCTCCAGCGCGGCCTGCTCGAAGGCTGGCGCGAGGATCACCTCGGTGAACACGTCGGCCACTTGCGCGGCCATCGCGGCGGTGACCGGACGGTTGGTGGCGATCACCCCACCGAAGGCTGAGACCGGGTCGCAGGCGTGCGCCTTGGCATGCGCCTGCGCGATATCGCTACCGATCGCGATGCCACAGGGGTTGGCGTGCTTGACGATCGCCACGCACGGCTCGGTGAAATCGAAGGCGGCCCGGTAGGCGGCATCGCCGTCGACGTAGTTGTTGAAACTCATCGCCTTGCCGTGCACCTGCTCGGCCTGCGCGATGCCCGGCTGGGCGCCCTGCTGGACGTAGAGGGCAGCCCGCTGATGCGGATTCTCGCCGTACCGCAGCACTTCGGCCCGTTCCAACGCCATCCCGAGGTACGGGCTGAACGCCGAGTGCTCGGTCGGCTCGAGGGCCTCGGCCGCCTCGGCCAGCACCGACTGCTCGCCGAACCAGTTGGCCACCGCCGCGTCGTAGGCCGCGGTATGCGCATACGCCCGGCCGGCCAGTCGCTGCCGGGCCGCTAGGTCGAAGCCGCCGCCGGCCACCGCGGTCAACACGTCGGCGTAACCGACCGGATCGACCACGATGGCCACCGAACCGTGGTTCTTCGCCGACGAGCGCACCATCGCCGGGCCGCCGATGTCGATCTGCTCGATGATCTCCGGCGGGGTGGCACCGGAGGCCACCGTCTCGCGGAACGGGTAGAGGTTGACCACCACCAGCTGAAAGGTGTCGATGCCCAATCCCTCGACGGTGGAAAGGTGTTCCGGGTTGCCCTGGTCGGCCAACAGGCCGGCGTGCACGTGCGGGTGCAGGGTCTTGACCCGGCCACCGAGAATCTCGGGGAAGCCGGTCACGTCGGCGACCGCGGTGACCGGGACGCCGGCCGCGGCGATCTGGGCGGCGGTGGAACCGGTCGAGACGATCTCGACGCCGGCCGTGTGCAGGCCGCGCGCCAGTTCTTCCAAGCCGGTCTTGTCATAGACGCTGACCAGCGCCCGCCGGACCGCGATTCGGGTCATGGGGTGGAGACTCCTCTGGGTGTGATCGCGCTGCACAGTTCGCGAATTGTCTTGATGTACAAGGGTTTCTCCACCGCCTGGATCCGCTCCCGCAGGCTGTCGGCAGTGTCACCGGGCAGTACCTGCACCGCGGCCTGGGCCAGGATCGGGCCGGAGTCCAGGCCGGCATCCACCCGGTGCACGGTCACCCCGGTCAGCGTGACGCCATGCGCCAGCGCGTCCGGAATGGCGTGCCCACCCGGAAAGGACGGCAGCAGGGACGGGTGGGTATTGACGATGTCGAACCGCTCGACGGTGTCGGCGGCCAGCACTCGCATGAAGCCGGCCAGCAGCACCAGATCCGGCCGGTAGCCGGCAATCGCCTCGGCGAGGGCAGCGTCCCAGATGGCCCGGTCGGCGAAATCGGCGAACGAGACGGCGAAGGTGGAGACCCCCGCCTCGTCGGCCAGCTGCATGGCCCGGCAGCCGGGCCGGTCGGTACCGGCGGCCACCACCTCGGCGTCGAGGTCACCGGCGGCCGCGGCCTGCACGATCGCGTGCAGCGTGCTGCCCGAACCGGATGCGAGGACGACGAGCCTGGCGGTCACGGCGCCTACCCTACTGGGCTGCCCACACCGGCCGATCAGCTGACGTGCCGGGACCGGTCAGCCGGCTCGTCCGGGACCGGTCAGCTGACGTGCCGGGACCGGTCCGCCGGCTCGTCCGGGACGGCCTTGGCTGGCACCGCGGTCTCGGCGTCTGCCCGCTGCTGCGAGTCGACCGCCCGCTGCGACGAGTCGACCGGCCGCAGTTGGTACACCAGGCTCACCGGTAGCTCGACCGGCTTTCCGCGCAGCACCTCGACCGCGAGCCAGGCCGCCGAACCGGCCAGCAGCACCAGGACGGTGCAGGCTCCGACCGCCCACCAGGTCGGGCCGATCCCGCGCAGGGCACCGCTACCGATCCGGCCGGCGGCCAGCGCGCTCAGCGTCGCCAGCAGGCCACCGGTCAGCACCGCGGCCAGCGCCACGTCGAACAGCCGCTGCGTCCAGCTCTCGGACTCGGCGACCATCCGCAGCACCAGCCAGCCGGCGGCTGCGGCCAGCACCAGGATGGCCAGCAGCCCGAACACCGTTGCCGGCCGACCGTGCGGAACCCCGGCTAGCAGCGGGAAGATCGGCAGCTGGCCATGGCTGACCGACAGCACCGACACCGAGCTGTGGGTGCCGAGTTCGAAGCCGGGGCCGGTCAGGTAGCCGACCGCGGCCAGCACTGCATTCGGGACGGCAGCCACCCCGAGCAGCGCCACCGGCAGCCCGGCGGCACCCGGCGCCAGCTGCCGTTGCATCGCCGCCGCCTCGTGAAAGTGGCCCGCCAGCATGGCCGCGGCCAACAGCGAACCGGCCAGCAGGTAGCAGCAGCTGGCGGCCAACGCGGCCTGGCACACCCGCTGCCAGCGATCGGACAACCTGGACCAGCCGATCTCGACGGTCCGGGCGGTGCCACCGACCAGCGCGATGAACAGCATCGCCGCCAGCGCCGTACGGGTGACCGGTGCTTCGGTGCTGCCGAGCCTGGCCCAACCGGCAACCGCCGCGGCAGCCGCGCCGTAACCCACCGCCAGCCCGACCACGCCGGACCAGGATTCGGCCCGGCGCGCCTGGCCCGCGGTCAGCCAGGCCAGCGCCAGGGTTACCAGTAGCGGGGTGAGCGTCACTACGGTGCCGTTCAGCTCGATGCCACCGTGTGAAGCCGACAGCGCCAGCAACGCCCCGGCCTTGACCGCGCTGCTTGCCGGGGTGGTGTCGGCTCCGGGCACCAACCAGACCGCGAAGGCCGGAATCGCGCACAATCCAATGGCCAGCAGCAGCAAGCCGGCCCCGGACAGCACGCCGCGACGGAACAGGGTCAGCCAACCCGCTGGCAGTTCGTCATCCCCGTTCACCGTCCCAGGCTCGCAAAGCGGTTCGGCATCCGTAGCCAGGCGCGCCGGGCACGGCGAGGATCACCGGCGGCCGGCCAGCGCCAGTACCTGATCGGACCATCGCTCGCGCAGCCAGCGGTCGTGGCTGGCCACCAGTACGGTGCCGACGGCGGCCTGCAGCGCCTGTTCCAGTTCGGCGGCCAGCGCCAGCGAGATGTGGTTGGTGGGCTCATCGAGTAGCAACAGGTCCGGCCGGCCCGCGATCAGCAGCGCCAGTGCCAGCCGGCGGCGCTGACCGACGCTCAGCTCACCGACCGCGGTGTTCAGCTCGCGCGGGTGCAGCAGGTCGAGTTCGCTCAGCGTGGGGTTGGACCCGTCCATGGCGAACCGGCCGTCGAAGGTCTGCTGTGCGGTCTTGGCCGGATCGGCGAAGCTGACGTCCTGAGCCAGCAGCCCGACCCGGCGAGCCGCCACCGTGACGACACCGCGATCGGTACCCAGCGTGCCGGCGATCACCGCCAGCAGGCTGGACTTGCCCGAGCCGTTCGCACCGGTGATGAGCAGCCGACCACCACTTCGGACGTCGAGGCGGGGCAGCAGCAGCCGGCCGGTGACCTCGACGTCGCGCAGTGACACCGCGATCCGCCGGCTGCCGACCGGGCCGGTCAGCGGCGCATCGAAACGCAACGGCGGACGCGGCTTGCGAACCTGGTCACGTTCAGCAATGTCCAACCGACGCTGGGCATTGCGGACCCGGCGGGCATGCGTTCGCTCGACGTTGCCGCCCTTGAAGTTGTAGATGAACTTGTCGCCGTCGGTCGGGCCGCGGCCGTGCGCCACGCTGGTCACGCTCGCGGTGCTGGCGCGGCGCAGCTGGGCGATGGTGGCCTGCTGGTCGAGGTAGGTCTGCTGCCACCGGGCCCGGGCGGCCGCCTTCTGTTCGAGGTAGTCGCTGAAACCGCCGCCGTATCGGATGCCGGACCGGCCGTCGGTGGGGTCCAGGTCCACGATGTCGGTGCAGACCCGGTCCAGGAACACCCGATCGTGGCTGACCACCACCAGCACACCGGGCAGCCCGATCAGGAACTCCTCCAGCATGCTCAGGGTGTCGCCGTCCAGGTGATTGGTCGGTTCGTCGAGCAGCACGCAGTCCGGCCGGCTGGTCATGATCAGTGCCAGCGCGAGCCGGCTGCGCTGGCCACCGGACAGCGTCGCCACCGGCCGGTCGGCCGCGATCCCGGCCAGCCCAAGCCGGGCCCGGGCCAATTCGGCTCGGCGGTCGGCGTCCCAGGCCTGGTGGGCCTGCGCCCATTCCAGCGCCCGGACGTAGTCCTGCGTCCGGTCCGGCAACGCGGCGCTGAGCGTCTCGACCTGCCGGACGGCCCGGTGCAGTGGCGCCAGCGCCGCCGCGCCGACCTCGCCCACCGTGACACCGGCGGCAAAGTCCGGTTCCTGCGGCAGGTAGCCCAGGTCGGCAGGAGCCTCGACGGTTCCCGAGTCGGGTGCCTCGACACCGGCGAGCAGCCGCAACAGGGTGGACTTGCCCACCCCGTTCTCACCGACGCAGCCGATCCGCCGGCCGGCGGTGGCGATCAGCTCGATGCCGTCCAGGATCGGACGGGCGCGATAGGACTTGACGAGGTCACGGGCAGTCAGGGCAGCAGGCATGGCAATCCCAGCGGGGGTGAGCGGTAACCCGCCGGGCTGGGGTCGATGACAACACCGACCGCCTCGGACACGGGTTCGACTGGGCTCAGAACTTCATAGTGAGTCGGACGCTACAAGGCAGCGTGCTGGCCCGGCAACGGGTTTTAGCGCTGCCTCGCGGCTCAGGGCTTGCGGTTGGGCTGCTGTTGCTGGGGCTGTTGTTGCTGCGGTGGCGGGCCGGACGGCTGCTGGGGCGGATAGGGATACTGTCCCGGCGGCTGCTGACTCTGCGGAGATTGCCCTTGTGAAGATTGCGGATACTGCGCCTGCGAGGGGTACTGGGCTTGCTGGGGGTACCGGGCTTGCTGAGGGTTCTGAGCTTGTGGGTACGGCGCTCGCTGCGGGTACTGAGCTTGCGGGTATTGAGCTTGCGGGTACTGGGCCTGCTGAGGGTATTGAGCTTGCGGGTATTGAGCTTGCGGATAGCGCGGTGCCGGCGGCTGCGGATAGCCGCCGTAGCCCGGCGCCCCGTAACCCTGGCCGCCATAGCCCTGCCCGCCATACCCAGCCGCGCCATAGCCTTGCCCGCCATAACCAGCCCCGTACGGCTGGCCGGCCGACACCAGCGCGGCCTGGTCGGCGGCTGCCTGCTGTGCCTGCAATGCCCGAACGTTGGCGGCCTTCAACGACTTCTTGCTGCCCCGCAACCAACCCAACACCAGCACCGCGCCCTGGCTCAGCGCGGTGAGCAAGCCGGCCACCGAACCGGCCTGGATGGTGGTGCTGTCCGGCTTGGCGATCATGCCGCCCAGCACGATGATCGAGGCGGCAGTCGCCAGGAACACCGCAACCGGCGGGCTGACCCGCTCGTGCGGCCGGCCCGCCAGGAGCTGGTTCAGGGCCAGCGCCGAAGCTGCCAGCACCAGGCCGATGCCGGCCGCGCCGGTCCCGGCGAAGAAGCCGGGCTGGCCGCCACCGGAGTCGCCGACCGTGCCGAACCAGCCGAGGAACCCCCAGAGCACCATCGGCGCCGCGAGTGCGGCCCCCACCACGTCCCAGGGACGAGCCCGGATAAGCGCACCGGCCGCCAGCTGATCGAGCTGATTCATACGCTGAATCTAGCCCGGTCCAGCTGGCGGCCGGTGACTAACCAGCTATCCGCCAGGCGGTCAGCCGCGGCTGGGCAGCTTGCCGCCGCTGTCGGTAAATCGCTTGGCCGACAGCCCGGTGCCCACGATCACCGCCAGGAAGGTGACCCAGTAGCCGAAGCCGTGACCCTTGTCGATCTTGACGCCGAACACGCCGCCGGCCCCACCGGTGTTGCCCGGCACCACGAACAGCGCGAGCAGCAGGCAGAGGGTGGCCAGCGCGAAGGCACCGAGCACTACGGTGCGTACCGAGAACGGCAGCTCGATCTTGGCGATCAGCTGGATCGCCAGCACGATCGAGGCGGCCAGCGCCACCAGCACACCGAACCAACCGAAGAAGCCGTGCCAGGCGCTCACCGTCGCGCTGTTGGAGAAGCCGGCCACCGACACCGAGTACTTGTAGAAACCGAAGGTGGAGAAGATGAAGGCCACCACGCCGGCCGCGATGATGCCCCAGTCCAGCGGGTTCACTGTCTTCGGGTCGAAGTTCTGCAGGGTCTTGGGGTCGAAGTTGGAGAACTGCGCACCGACCCCACCCTCTGGCGCCTGATAGCCGGTGGCCGGCGGTGCCTGGTACTCACCTGACGGCGGTGCCTGGTAGCCGGTGGCCGGTGGCGCCTGGTACTCGCCCGAGGGCGGCGGCGCCTGGTGGCCGCCCGGTGGTTGCAGGTGGCCCGCGGCGGGCGGCGGCGGATAGCTGCCAGGG
>JALYVK010000175.1 GCA_030853265.1 Actinomycetota bacterium | reverse complement strand
GCCGACAGCCACGACTCGGTGGCCAGCGATGCCTTGGTGATACCCATCAGCACCGGACGTCCCGAGGCCGGCTCGCCACCCTCGGCAACCACCCGACGGTTCTCCGCCTCGAACTTGGCGCGCTCGACCAGCGAACCCGGCAGGAATTCGGTGGCACCGGAGTCGATCACCGTGATGCGCTTGAGCATCTGCCGGATGATCACCTCGATGTGCTTGTCGTGGATGGCCACACCCTGGCTGCGGTACACCTCCTGGACCTCACGGACGAGGTGCAGCTGCACCTCGCGCGGGCCCATGATCCGCAGCACGTCGTGCGGGTTGACCGCACCGGCAACCAGCTGCTGGCCGACCTCGACCTGGTCACCATCGGCCACCAGCAGCCGGGCGCGACGCAGGATCGGGTACTCGACCTCTTCGGTGCCATCGTCCGGCGTCACGATGAGCTTGCGACCAGAGCCCTTACCGGTGCCCTCGACCTCATCGATGCGCAGCCGTCCGGTTGCCTCGCTGATCGGCGCGACACCCTTGGGCACCCGAGCCTCGAACAGCTCGGCAACACGAGGCAGACCGTGCGTGATGTCGTCACCGGCGATACCACCGGTGTGGAAGGTACGCATGGTCAGCTGGGTACCGGGCTCACCGATCGACTGGGCGGCGATGATGCCGACCGCCTCGCCGACGTCGACCAGCTTGCCGGTGGCCAGCGAACGGCCATAGCAGCTGGCGCAGGTGCCGAGCTGGGACTCACACGTCAGCACCGAACGCACCCGAACCTCGGACACGCCCCGAGCCACCAGCTCGTCGATCAGCACGTCGCCGAGGTCGGCACCGGCGGCGGCCACTACGGCACCGTCAGCTTCGACGTCCTCGGCCAGCCGCCGGGCGTACACGCTCGTTTCGGCGTGCCCGTCCTTGATCAGCCGACCGTCGGCTGCCGCGGTGGCGATGACCAGCTTGACGCCACGCTCGGTGCCGCAATCGTCCTCGCGGATGATGACGTCCTGGCTGACGTCGACCAGGCGACGGGTCAGGTAACCGGAGTCGGCGGTCCGCAGCGCGGTGTCGGCCAGACCCTTACGAGCACCGTGGGTGGAGATGAAGTACTCCAACACCGACAGGCCTTCACGGAAGTTGGCCTTGATCGGACGCGGGATGATCTCGCCCTTGGGGTTGGCGACCAGACCACGCATCCCCGCGATCTGACGCATCTGCATCATGTTTCCGCGAGCACCGGAGTTGACCATGATCCACACCGGGTTGGTCTGCGGGAAGTTGGCTT
Source organism: Actinomycetota bacterium (assembly GCA_030853265.1). GTDB lineage: Bacteria > Actinomycetota > Actinomycetes > Mycobacteriales > Jatrophihabitantaceae > Jatrophihabitans_A. The sequence goes on along the minus strand of JALYVK010000175.1, from coordinate 944 downwards.
CCATCTCCTTGGCGACCTCGCTGGTCGCCTTGGTCCAGACCTCGACGAGCTCCTGACGACGCTCGTCGGCGGTGATCACGCCACGCAGGTACTGCTTCTCGATCTTCTCGGCGTCCTTCTCGTACTTGTCGAGGATCTCGGCCTTGCGCGGCGGGGTGACCACGTCGTCGATCGCGATGGTGATGCCCGAGCGGGTGGCCCAGTGGAAGCCGGCCGCCTTCAGGTTGTCCAGCGCGTGCGCGACCGCAACCTTCGGGTACCGCTCGGCCAGGTCGTTGACGATCTGGCCCAGTTCCTTCTTGGTGACCTCGTAGTTCACGAAGCGGTAGTCCGAGGGCAGCGTGTCGTTGAAGATCGTCCGCCCGAGGGTGGTCTCGACCAGCACCGGCTCGCCGGGGGTCCAGCCTTCCGGAGCAACCCAGGGGTCGGCCTTGCCGTTGTCGACGCTGGTGATGCCCTGCAGCCGGATCTTGACCGGAGCCGACAGACCCAGTGCCTTGGCATCGCGTGCCATCAGTCCCTCGGCGGCCGAGGAGTAGGCCTGGCCGGCACCGATCTGCTGCGGACGCACGGTCGTGAGGTGGTACAGGCCCAGAATCATGTCCTGGGTCGGCATGGTCACCGGACGGCCGTCGGCGGGCTTGAGGATGTTGTTCGTCGACAGCATCAGCACGCGGGCCTCGGCCTGCGCCTCGGCGGACAGCGGCAGGTGGACTGCCATCTGGTCACCGTCGAAGTCGGCGTTGAACGCGGTGCAGACCAGCGGGTGGATCTGGATCGCCTTGCCCTCGACCAGCTGCGGCTCGAAGGCCTGGATGCCCAGCCGGTGCAGGGTCGGTGCGCGGTTCAGCAGCACCGGGTGCTCCCGAATGACCTCTTCCAGGACGTCCCAGACCACCGGACGGGCACGCTCGACCATCCGCTTGGCCGACTTGATGTTCTGG
>JALYVK010000174.1 GCA_030853265.1 Actinomycetota bacterium | reverse complement strand
GCGAGCACGTAGGTCTCTACCCGCTGCTCCGAGACGACAGATGCTGGTTGTTGGTGTGCGACTTCGACGGGCCTGGCTGGGCCCTCGACTCGTTGGCCTACTTTGATGCCGCCACAGCCGCGGGTGTCCCTGCTGCCCTGGAGCGCTCTCGGTCCGGAGAAGGCGGCCACGTGTGGGTCTTCTTCGCCGACCGGGTGCCTGCCAGCACGGCCCGGCGGATCGGTGTCTACCTGGTCCGTGAGGCCATGATGGTGCGCGCCGAACTTGATCTGGTGAGCTACGACAGGCTGTTCCCTTCCCAAGACTTTCTGCCCAAAGAGGGCTTCGGGAACCTCATTGCCCTGCCGCTGCAGGGCAAGTGCCGGAAGAAGGCAACGACGGTGTTCCTCGAGCCGTCGACTCTGGAGCCCTACGCCGACCAATGGGAGTTCCTCGCTTCCCTGAATCGCCTAAGCGGGCAAGCGGCTGCAGCGTTGGCTGAGACACTCGGCGACGTCGCTGCCGGACCGCAGTCAAGAACGTACCGCCGTCTCTCGGGCCGAGCGGGTTCGCCGGCGACGCCGCCGTCGATTCGAGCGTCGGCAGGGTCGATGCTGGCTGTAGATCGCATCGGTGTTCCGCCTGATCTGATCGCCGGGTTCAAACACGTGGCGTCGCTGCCCAATCCCGAGTTCTACGAGAAGGAAGCGAACCGGTTCTGGACGGGGAACACGCCCCGCTACATTCGCTGCTACCGGGAGTCGCTCGGTCAGCTGCTCCTACCACGAGGGTTACGCCCCCAGGCCGAAGCGATCGCTGTCGAAGCGGGCAGCCGCCTGGATGTGACCGACGTGTTTCCGCCATCAGTAGCGGCCGACTTCACGTTGATGGCCAGGCTGCGCCCCGACCAGGAACAAGCCGTCGACGCTATGGGCGCCCATGACCTTGGCGTCCTGGTGGCACCCCCAGGGTCAGGCAAGACGGTCGTGGCGTGCGCGCTCATCGCGCTCCACCAAGTCCCGACGTTGGTGATCGTCGACCGCCAGCCCCTCGTCGAGCAATGGCGCGAGCGTCTCGGCACCTATCTCGGCCTGACCAAGATAACCATGGGCCAGCTGGGGGCGAGGCGGAAGGCCAGCGGTGTCGTCGATCTAGCCATGGCCCAGAGCCTGGCTCGCCGGGACGACCTCGAAGAGCTGACCGGCAGATACGGGCTGGTGGTAGTGGACGAATGCCACCACGTGCCGGCTGTGACCTTCGAGCGGGCCGTCTGCCAGATTCCGGTGCGTCGCTGGCTCGGGCTTACCGCCACGCCCTACCGGCGGGATGGCCTACAAGCGCTCATGTCCATGCACTGCGGCCCGGTCCGACACCGCATGACCGGACCGTCCCAGGCGCAGCTACTGCACCGAGAGGTCGTGGTACACGAGACCGCCCATCCTGCTGTTCCGGGCGAACAGATCCAGCAGACCTTCCGGGCGCTGGTGGAAAACCGCGACCGGACCAGACGAATATGCGAAGACATCTCCGCTTCGGCCAAAGAGGGACGAAACAACCTCGTGCTGACCCGCTGGACCGATCATCTCGAGCTGATCGAGGCCGAGCTTCTCGAGCGAGGACTCTCACCGATGGCGCTCAGAGGCGGTATGGGTAAGAAAGCCCGACGCAACATCATCGACCGGCTCGCCCAACCGGGCCTGGCCGGCGCGACTCTGGTCGCCACGGCCAGCTTCCTCGGCGAAGGCTTCGATTGCCCAGCCCTCGACACTGTCTTCCTCGCCTTCCCGATCAAGTTCAAGGGGAGCATCGTCCAATACGTAGGGCGGATCCTGCGACCCACAACCGAAAAGACCCGAGTCGTCGTTCACGACTACGTGGACGTCGATGTCCCCGTTCTCGCCCGCATGTACACCGAGCGTGTTCGCGGCTACGCCAGCCTCGGCTTCCAGGCCCCCAAGAAGCTCCCACGGAAACCCTGAACTCGGCGTTGCCTCGTCGTGACCACCAATCGGCGTGAATCGTCACCAGCTCGCGTTGTCCTGTAGTGGTCCGGCTCTCGCAGCCATCGTCCGAGGTGAGCGACGATCAACAGCCGCCGGGCAGAGGCAATGCTGCCGCTAGAACAACCCGGCCTGCTAACGACCATTGAGGAGGGCGTCGAGGTCGTCGGCGACGTCACGGTCGTCGAGCATGGTGGCGTGCGAGTAGTGGCGCAGCGTGGTGGAGGGGTCGCGGTGGCCGAGCCGGGCCTGGGCCTTGAGG
>JALYVK010000011.1 GCA_030853265.1 Actinomycetota bacterium | reverse complement strand
GCTGCAGGCAGCCCGCCGGCCGGGGTTCCGCCGGGTGGTCACGCTGGTCTGCGTGGCGGTCGCGCTGCTGGTCTCCTCGGTCGATCAGTGGAGGGTGTCGGCGACCAACCGGACCGGCCGGGCCGAGGCGACCGTCGGAGCTCCGGTGGTGCTGACCGTGAACGCGCCGACCGCGGCGACACTGCGGTCGGTGCTTGACCGGGCCGACCCTGCCGGTGACTATGCCACCCCGGTCATCGTTCAGCGACCGGACGGCGGCGATACCCCCGTGGTGGCGGTCGATCACCGGCGACTGCGCCAGATCGCGCGCTGGGGGTCCGACCGGGACACCCCGTCCCAGTCGCTGCTGAACGCGCTGGTGCCGAGCGCTGCGCCGCCGCCGATCACGCTCACCGGCAGCCGATTGCGGTTGCGGGTCGGCGCGGTCTCGGTGACCAGCGACGATCCGGGCTCGCCCGCGCCGTTGCCGGTGTCTCTGCAAATGCAGGTAGAACTGCCGGACGGTTCGGTGACTAGCACCATCTTGACGGTCGCTACCGGCGCCAGGCCGTCCTCCTCCACCGCGCTGCTCGGCGGTTGCGCGAAGGGTTGCACGCTCAGCCGGATCCAGCTGATCCGCGCCGTCGGCGACTTCTCCTCGGCCAAGGTGTCCATCCAGCTGCTCGGCCTGGACGCCGGAACGGCAGATTCCTGGAAGCCGGTTTCGCTTGGTAGTGCTGGTGATTGGCAGAATTCCGATGCCGCGGCAGCTGCTCTCGGTACCGCCGCGACCATCTCGTTCACGCCCGGGACCGGTGGCGCGCTGAACCTGCAGGCGGTCAGCCATGGTTCGGGTGCCACCCTGCAGCACCTGGACGTCCCGGTGAACCTGCCCTGCCTGGTGGCCGGTGGCGCGCCGGCGTCCGAATCGGCAGGATCGGGAGATACCCCTAGCGGGCAACAGGATTCGGCTATCTCGATGCACGGTATCGATGGTCAGACGGCCAGCTGCCAGCCGGTCGGGACGCTGGCCTTCATACCGCAGGTGGGCAGCGGTGCGTTGCTGACCGACCTGGACCTGGCCATCTCGTCGACCGAACCGGTACTCACCAACAGCACGTCCAGCGTCTGGCTGAGCGCGGCCGACCCGGTACGCGAGAAGGCCCTGATTGCCACGCTGGCGGCCGGCGGGATCACCGTCACCGGTCGGGCAACGGCGGCAGAACAGCAGTCGGTATATGACCAATCGCCACCGGCCTGGTCGATCCGAGCGGCGCTGGCCACCGCGGTGCTGGCTGCCCTGATCGCGGCGCTGATGGTGGTGATCGCGGCGTTCAGTTCCGAGCGCGCGCGCAGCTACGACCTGGCCGCGCTCCGGCTGGTCGGTTTGCCGGTACGCGCGGTTCGCCGGGCGGTGCTGCTCGAACAACTGGCCGGCGTGCTGTTCGCGGTGCTGGTCGGTGCGGTGGTCGGGGTGCTCGGAGCCCGGCTCGCGTTGCCGGCGGTACCGCTGTTCGTCAATCCGGCGCCGGTGCCGAAACCGAGCTACCCGGTGGCCTGGTCGGCTGTCTCGGTAGCCGTCGGCATTGCCGTCGTACTGCTGGTTTGTGCCGCCTTCATCGGGGCATTCGTGATCGGTCGACGGGTGTCGCCGGACCGGCTCCGGGAGGGGGCGCGATGACCGGGCTCAGGGTTTCAGCGCACGGGCTGGTGCACATCTACCGGCTGGAAGGCAACGACGTGGTGGCGCTGACCAGCGTCGATCTGGAGGTGGCACCGGGCCAGCTGGTCGGCCTGCTCGGGCCGTCCGGCTCGGGCAAGTCCACCCTGATCACCCTGCTGGCCGGCCTGCAGCGCCCCAGCGCCGGCCGGTTGCAGGTCGGCGAGCATGACCTCGGCACCCTGGACGACACCGAGCTGGATTGGCTGCGGGCGGTCGAGGTGGGGGCGGTACTGCAGGGCGCCACCCGCAACCTGCTCAGCTATGCCTCGCCCGCGCAGAACGTGGCGTTCGCGCAGAAGGCCGCCCGCGGCAAGGGGATGAACGAGCTGCCGCAACCGGAGGAAGTGCTGGAGCTGCTCTCGATGGCCGACTGCGCGCACCGGCCGCTGACCGAGCTGACGCCCGGGCAGTTGCAACGGCTGGCGGTCGCGGTCGGGATGGCAGCGCTACCCGGCCTGTTGCTGGCCGACGAGCCGACCAGTCAGCTGGATCACCAGTATCGCGACGAGGTGCTGGACGCGATCGGTTCGGTGAACCGCCAGGTCGGCACGACGGTGATCGCGGTGACCCACGATCCCGAGGTGGCGGCGCGGATGCCGCGCACCATCACCATCCGGGACGGCCGGATCGGGGCCGAGGGTCGCGACGGCGAGGACTTCGCGGTGGTCGGCCGGGACGGTTCGCTGCAGCTGCCGCCGGACGTCCGCGAGCGGATCCCGCCCGGAACCCTGTTGCGGGTCAGGCTGAATCCGGACGGCACGGTGCTGCTCGATCCGCACGATGCCACCCCGACCAGCGCCGCCACCCCGAAAGCCGCCCCGCCGGCTACCACCGAGCCAGCGGCCGAAAGCTGGCCGCAACGCAGGCAACAAGAACTCGGCCAGCAAGAACTCAGCCAGCAAGAACAGCAGGAACTCGACCGGCAGGCCTTCGGCCGGCACCACGGCGGTGAGCAGTGACCGGCACCTTGCGGGCGGCCGGCATCGAGGTCCGCTTCGGTGACGTGCACGCGCTCCGGTCGGCCGAGTTCGAGGTCCGGCGCGGTGACCTGATCGCGGTGACCGGACCGTCCGGCGCGGGGAAGAGCACGCTGCTGTCCGCGCTGGCCGGCCTGATCCCCGCCACCGCCGGCGCCGCGAGCGTGGACGAGCACCCGTTGACCAGCCGGGACGATGCGGTCGCGTACAAGATCGTGCTTATCCCGCAAGGCAATGCGCTGGTCCGGATGCTGACCGCGATCGAGAACGTGGCGATCCCGCTGGTCGCCGCCCGGCCCCGGATCGCCGACGCCCGGCAGCGTGCCGAGCGGGCGCTCGCCGCGCTCGGGTTGGACGAGGCCGCCGACCAGCTGCTGGAAGAGCTGTCCGGTGGCCAGCAGCAGCGGGTCGCGGTGGCCAGGGGGCTGGCCGAGCAGGGGGATTTCATCCTCGCCGACGAGCCGACCAGCGAACTGGATGCCGCGAACCGGGTCCGGGTGATGGGCCTGCTGCGCGCCGAGGCAGTTCGCGGCGCCGGCGTGCTGGTCGCCACCCACGACCCGGAGGCTGCCGCGCTGTGCGATGCCGAGCTCCGGCTCGACGAGGGCGCGCAGAGCTGGATCCGGGACGGCCGCTAACGCTCGACCCAAGGCAGCGAGATTCAGGCCCGATCGCGGTACGGAAGGTGCAACACTGAGCGGGTGAGCGATGACCGCAACGTGCTGGGTGGCGAGCTGGAGGAATGCGGCACCGACCCGGTGACCGGCTTCTACCGCGACGGCTGCTGCACGTCCGGCCCGCAGGACGTCGGCAACCACACGGTGTGCGCGGTGGTCACCTCGGAGTTCCTGGCCCATCAGCGCGAGATCGGCAACGACCTGATGACGCCGCGGCCGGAGTACGACTTCTCGGGCTTGCAGCCGGGCGATCGCTGGTGCGTGGTGGCCAGCCGGTGGTTGCAGTCCCACCTTGCCGGGGTGGCGGCGCCGGTGGTGCTGGCCGCGACGAACGTCCGGGCGCTCGAGATCGTGCCGATCGAGGCGTTGCGCGAGCACGCGGTGGACGTGCCAGCCGATCCGCGCTCGCTCGGCTAGCTGCCGGCAGCACCAGCTCAGCCGCCGGCCACCGACTGGACGACCCGCAGCTCCTGCCCGTCGCGCACCACTGTCGCCGGGCCGGCCAGCCCCCGGACGTCCTCGCCGTCGAGGTAGAGGTTGACGTAGCGGCGAACCGCTCCGGTCTCGTCCCGGATCCGCCGGCCGAGCAACGGGTAGCGAGCACCGAGCTGGTCGAGCAACCCGGCCACGGTGGCTGCCGGGCCGAGATCCAGCGGGATCCGCTGCTGTTGCTCGGCCGTCCCGGCCAAGGTTCGCGGCAGCAGCACGGTCACCATCGCCACCGGCTCAACCGGTCAGCACGGCGGCCCGGACGCACAGCACGTCCGGCAGGTGCGAGGCGAGTTCGGTGAAGCTGTCGCCGGCATCGGCGCTGGCATAGACCGAACCGCCCCGGGTTCCGAAGTACACCCCGACCGGCTCGGCGGTGTCGACGGCCGCAGCATCGCGCAGCACCGAGTTGTAGTCCCGCTCAGGCAGGCCGACGTCCAGCCGGGTCCAGCTCGCCCCGGCATCGCTGGTGCGGTGCACCGCCAGCCGGGCACCCGGGGGGAACCGCTCGCCGTCGGCCTGCAACGGGATCACCCACACGGTGCCGGACGTTCGCGGGTGGGCGAGCATCACGAAGCCGAAGTCGGCCGGCAGCCCGTCCGCGATGGACTGCCAGCTGTCGCCCTGGTCCTCCGAGCGGTACACGCCATGATGATTCTGGGCGTAGAGCCGGTCGGGCAGCCCGCTGTCCCGGGCGATCTTGTGCACGCACTGGCCGAATTCGGGGTTGGGGTCAGGCATGAAGTAGGCCGAGATGCCGTTGTTCCGGGCCGTCCAGGACTGGCCGCCGTCGGCGCTGCGGTACACCCCACCGGTGCTCATCGCCACGTGTACCCGGTCATCGTCGGTCGGATCGGGCGCGATCGAGTGGGCGGCTGCGCCGCCGAACCCGGCGCCCCACTCCGAGCGGTGCGGGTGGTCCCAGAGCGGGCGGTTGAGTTCGAAATGCTCGCCGCCGTCGGTGGATTTCCACACCGAGATTGGTTCGCAGCCGGCCCAGACCACGCCGGGACGGCTCTCGGCGTCCGGCTGCAGTTGCCAGACGCGCTCCAATGCCGCCTCGGTATCAGGCGGAAACTGGATCGCGCCATGCTCGGGCTCTACCCAGCTCTGGCCGAGGTCATCGGAATGCGCCACGGTCGGTCCCCAGTGCTCGGACCGGACGCCGACCAGGATTCGGGTTCGGTCGCCCCGGGTGTCGATGGCGATGCTCGGTATCTCGTGCATCGAGAATTCCGGCCCGGTCAGCGTCCAGTCCTGCCGGTTGTCGCTCCTGGCCAGCCAGAGGCCCTTCTTCGTCCCGATCGCTACCAGCGTCTCGTGTCCCGTTCCAGTCATCGGGCCATCCGACCACCGGTGACGGCAGACCGCAAGAGGTATCCCGGCGGTAATTCGGCCAGGTTCGGCCCCCTGTCGGCCACCGCGGATGTCACCCGTGGACGTCCCGGAATTCGGCCGCTGGTTACCCGGTGGTATCCCGATTGCCCTACGGTGTCCTCAACCAGGTTCCCGAGTCCGGCCGGTTGTCAGAATCGGCTGCGCGGAAAAGGTGAAAACCGAATGAGAAAAGCAACTGTCACGGCAATAGCGGTCACCGCGCTGGGCGCCAGCCTGCTGGTGGCCGCCTCGGCCGATGCCCAGCCGACCGACCCGGCTCAGCTGCCGGCGGCCACCAGCCGGCTGTGCGCGCCGAGTGCGCTCGCGCTGAACTTCAGCGATTCCCTGGACAAGCTCGTCTACCACGGCGTCGAGCTCGGTGGCCTGTCCTCGCTGGCCTACGACCGGCGCTCGACTGCCTGGGTTTCAGCGGTCGACAACCATGCCAGCGATCCGTCCCGGATCTGGTTCTTCCGCAACCTTGTCGACCCTCAGGTGATCCGGGACCCCTTGGTACTCAAGCGTCCGGACGGTAGTGCCTACGACGGCACCACCGCCGACAACGAGGGCCTGGCGGTGCTGCCGGACGGGGACTACCTGCTGAGCTCGGAGACCGAACCGTCGATCCGGATCTTCGGCCGGGACGGCGTGCAGAAGGCCGAGTTGCCGGTGCCCGCGCGCTTCGCGGTGACCGGCCGTACGCCGGCCGGGCAGGCCACCAGCAACGCCACCCTGGAAGGCCTGACCATCACGCCGTCCGGCAATCGGATCATCGCGGCCATGGAGGGCGCGCTGTCCGGTGACGTGTCGGCGACCGGGGATGCGAACCTGCATCGGTTCCTGGTCTATGACGCCGACCGGCATGGCCGCTGGACGCTCACCAAGCAAATCAGCTATCGCACCGAGGCTGGCCTGCGAGTGCCGGAAGTGGCCGCGTACTCGGAGAATTCCTTCGTGGTGGAGGAGGCCGCCTTCGCTCCGGCCACCGGCAATGCGGTCGAACTGTTCGCGGTGACCGGGCTGAACCGGGCCGCTGATGTCAGCTCGGTCGGCAACCTCTCGCAGGCGCCGGCCGCCAGCACCGTGAGGAAGAAACTGGTGGCCAACCTGGTCGACTGCCCGACCCTGGCAGCGACCTCGAAGGAAACCCAGACCAACCCGTTGCTGGACAACTTCGAGGGGATGGCGCTGACCACGCCGGACCTCTTCGGCTTCGCCGGGCTGAGCCTGATCAGCGACGACAATTTCTCCGCAGGCCAGACCACCCGGGTACTGAACCTGGCGGTGCGGCTACCGTAGTTGGCCGGCCCGCGTCGCTGGTGAGCGCCGACACCCCCTGGTCTCGGCTAGATTGGTAGGCAATGACTACCGCTTCTGACGACTCTTCCGACGAGAACCACATCACCTTCGCCGACCTCGGCGTCGGCGAGCCGATCCTGCGCGCGCTGAACGATGTCGGTTATGAGACCCCATCACCGATTCAGGCGGCCACCATCCCGCCGCTGATGCAGGGTCGGCATGTGGTCGGCCTGGCCCAGACCGGCACTGGCAAGACCGCCGCCTTCGCGCTGCCGATCCTGTCCCGGATCGATCTGAACGAGCGCTTCACCCAGGCGCTGGTACTGGCGCCCACCCGCGAGCTGGCGTTGCAGGTGGCCGAGGCCATCGGCAAATACGCCCACTACCTGCCCGGCCTGCACGTGCTGCCGATCTACGGTGGCCAGAGTTACGGCGTCCAACTGGCTGGCCTGCGCCGTGGCGCGCACGTCGTGGTCGGTACGCCCGGCCGGATCATCGATCACCTGCAGAAGCGGACGCTGGATCTGACCCAGCTGCGCTTCCTGGTGCTCGACGAGGCCGACGAGATGCTGCGGATGGGCTTTGCCGAGGATGTCGAAACCATCCTGGCCGACACCCCGGCAGACAAGCAGGTCGCCCTGTTCTCTGCCACGATGCCTTCTCAGATAAGGCGAATCTCGAAGAAGTACCTCAACGATGCGGCCGAGATCACGGTCAAGTCGAAGACCGTCACAGCTGCCAACACCCACCAGCGGTACGTGCTGGTGGCCAACCCGCAGAAGATGGATGCCCTCACCCGGATCCTTGAGGTCGAGCAGTTCGACGGCATGATCGTCTTCGTCCGGACCAAGCAGGCCACCGAAGATCTGGCCGAGCGGCTCAGGGCACGCGGCTTCTCGGCGGCCGCCATCAACGGCGATCTGGTGCAGGCGCAACGGGAACGCACCATCGCCCAGCTCAAGAGCGGTGCACTGGACATCCTGGTCGCCACCGATGTGGCCGCCCGCGGGCTGGACGTCGACCGGATCAGCCACGTCGTCAACTACGACATCCCGACCGACACCGAGTCCTACATCCATCGAATCGGACGTACCGGTCGGGCCGGCCGGACCGGCGATGCGCTGCTGTTCGTCACCCCGCGCGAGCGGCACCTGCTCAACTCCATCGAGCGGGCCACTCGCCAGCCGCTGGTGGAGATGTCGCTGCCCAGCGTCGAGGACGTCAACAGCACCCGGGTGGCCAAGTTCGGCGATGCCATCACAGCCAGCCTCGATTCGTCGGAATTGGCTTTCTTTCGTGGGCTGATCGACAACTATGCTGCCGAGCACAACATCCCGGTGGCCGACATCGCGGCGGCGCTCGCGGTGCTGTCTCAGGACGACAAGGCATTCCTGCTCGAGCCCGAGCCGCCGATGGCCAAGCGCCGCAAGGACGTTGCCAGCGCCGGCTTCACCAGCGCTGCCGACCGGCCGCGCGAGCGGGCCAGCGGCCGGGTTGCCGGGCCTCGCAAGCCTCGTTCGGACGTCCGGATGGCCACCTATCGAATCCGGGTAGGTAAGCGGCATAAGGTACAACCCGGATCGATCGTCGGTGCGATCGCCAACGAAGGCGGCCTGAGCCGGCAGGATTTCGGGCATATCGATATCAAGATCGATCACAGCCTGGTGGAGTTGCCGGCCGATCTGCCGCCGGCCACCCTTGACGCGCTCAAGCGGACCAGGATCTCTGGCCAGCTGATCGAGCTGACCCGGGAGTCGGCCGGTCCGCGCCGGCCGCGGGAGACCGAACGGGTGGGCAAGTTCGCAAAACCGCGCCGCTGAGCCGCGTCAGACGGGCTAAGGTCTGGTCGGACACGTCGGTGGATCGTTGCGGAGAGGACACAACCCGTGACCCGAAAGACCTATTCCGGCACGCTGATCGAGGTCTCCTTCGATGGTGCACTGTGCCAGCATGCGGCCGAGTGCGTACGAGGTATGCCCAGCGTGTTCGACACCTCCGCCAGGCCCTGGATAGACCCGGGCAGTGTTGCTGACGTGGCCGGGCGGGACCTGCTCATCGAGGTGATCGGTCGCTGCCCGAGTGGCGCGCTGCGCTATGAAACAAAGGAAGATCTCGATGTGGCCGCCACGTCCCCCGAGCGGCCCGGACGGAGCAATGGCTCGGCAGATGTCGGCGCCTGAGCAGACCGAGGCCGTCTACGCCGAGCTGGTGGTGCTGGCCCGGCGACTGCGACGCGAGTCGGGACTGGCGCATCCGGCCCTGACGATGACCGACTATTCGATCCTGAGTTACCTGCACCGCAGCAGCGATGCCACGGTGACCGACACCGCCCAGGAATTCGGCCTGAACAAGTCCACCGCGTCCCGCCAGATTGCCGGCCTGATCGAACGCGGCGTAATCGTGCGGGAGGGCAATCCGGACGACGGCCGGGTCGGCCACCTGCAACTGTCGCCGGCCGGCTGCGAGGTGCTCGATCAGGCCCGCGAAGAACTGCATGCCGCCTTCGTCGCCCGGCTGGAGGGGTGGCCGCCGGCGGACATCGAGCGGTTCGCGACCCTGCTGCGCCGCTACAACGACGGGCCGCAGTAGCAGCTGATCAGGCAGCCAGCGGTGCCGCTCCGGCCACGAAATCCTCGATGACCAGGATGCTGGCTGCGCGCAGCGGCTCCTCGGCGATCCAGCTCGAATCGTCGCTGCGGACGGCCGGATCGAGTACCGGCCGCCGGTGTGGGCGGGCCAGCAGCACCGCACCCAGCGCCCGGACCAGCAGCGCACAATCGCGTTCCAAGGTCACGTGCGAGGTGATCAGTGCCCAGGCCGGCCCGTCGCCGTCCGGGACCACGCCGAGCAGCCTGGTGTCATAGCGCTGCCGCTGTGCCTCGGCGATGCTCAGCTCGGCCAGCAGCGGCGTGGGCCAGCCCCGTCCCTCGGCCTCGGCCGGCAAGGCCACCCGGACCTGCTCCGGGCCGAACTCGGCGGCCAGCGCGCCCGAGGTGTACGCGGCGGCCAGTGCCCCGTGCACCGAGGAGTATTCGAATGTCAGTAGCCGCGCCACGGTGGGCCACCCTTCGGTAGTCGATGGACTGCTACCGCTAGTGCAGCGCGCGTGTGTGACAGCCAGATGACCTGAACGTGACGGGCGTGAAATTCCTGTGCGGCCAACGGGTCATCGATTGACGCGGTGCGGGAATAGCCGGGTCGCGATCGCGGCACCGGCCGCGCCGAACATCGTTGCCAGCACTGGCACGACAAGCAGCAGCATCATCGCCGAGCCCAGGTTGTCGCTGACCGCGTAGGTTGCCAGGTCGGGCGCTCCGCTGCCGCGGAAATCGCTGATCAGGCCAGGGTCGTACGGTCGCCCTCCGCTGAGAACGGTGTCCAGCACCCACAGGCCGAAGACGAGCAGACCAGCGCCGACTGCAGCCAGTAGCGCCGCCTGGCCGCCGGCGCGGGCGGCGTTGGCATGCCAGGCACCCAGCAACCCGACCGAGAAGGCCGCGAACGGCACGGCCAGCCAACTCGTCAGAAAGGCCGATCCCGATGCCTGCTCGGCTAACAGGACGCTCGCCGCCGACCACACGACGGCGATCGCCGCACCGGCCAGCAAGGCAACCCGGATGCTGCCCACGCTGCCAGCCTCGATCCGGCGCAGCACCACCCAAGCGGCCATCAGGTAGCTGCCGATCACGGCAAGGAATGCGGCCAGCTCCAGCCAGGTACCAACGCCGATGATCAACCCCGGGTAGCGCGCGAACCCGTAAGCGACCAGTCCGGTGCAGACTGCGCCGGCGGTGGCGATCACCGCGGCGGCTTGGCGGGCGAACGACGTGGAACCGGGTAGCGCGAAGAGGGCGGCCCGCAGACAACCGAGCGCGAAACGCCACCGGGCGAACTGGCCGGTAAGGCCGGCCAGTTCGCCGAGCATCGCTGGGCCCCACTCGCAGCGCTCACCGCCGAGCAGCAGCCCGGCAAGCGATACCAGCAGCTCTGGCAGGTCGCGCCGATCGAGGGCCCCGTGGCTGGTCGCCGCGGAGAGCGTTCGGCGAACGACGTAGCCGAGTAGGCAGGCGGCGAGTACCACCACGACGGGTATCACCGCGCCTGTCCCAACTGCCCGCGCAACGGAGACCGGGCCGAGGCGCGATTCGCACGTAGCGCCGTTGCCTGCTCCAGCCCGTCGGCCGTCAGCCGGTACAGATGCCGCGGCGGCTTTCCGGGCGGCCCTTGTTCCCAATCCGACTGCAACAGGCCGCGTTCGGCCAGCCTCATCAAAATTGGATACAGCGAACCCGACTTCAAACCCACTTCGACGGCCAAGTCGTAGCCATAGCGCCACTTCGTCTGGTCGGCGGCAAGCGCCATCAGTACCCGCTGGGTCTGCTCGGAAGGCTTGCGAGGACGGCTCATCTTGCTAACTCTACATATGTAGCACGATTTAGGAAGGGCCTTTCGGAAATCGACGTCGGGAGCGGGGCCGGAGGGGCTGACCCAACGGCAGGTACGCCACCCAGGCAGGCACGGATCGAGAAGCGGACTTGTCGAGGGCACATCCGGGGAGTGGCTCGTATCACGGTGGTCATGACCGCCGCCCGCGACGAGTTGCACCGCTTGGTCGAGCAACTGCCCGAGGAACAAGTGTCGGCTGCTCTTATCGAGGTTCAGCGGCTGGCGAGCGCCGCGGAGGCGTCGCCGTGGCCGCCACCGTGGTTCGGGGCGATCACGGCGGGTCACCCGGACACCTCCGAGCGTGTCGATGAGCTGCTGGCCGAAGGTTTCGGTCGCTAATCGGTGATCGTCTGCGACACGGGGCACGCCGCCGGATTCTGGTTCCGGGGCCAGTCGTCGCAGAGGTCGGCTATCTCCTCGCACGCGAGGGCGGAGCACGTGTCGAGGCGCAGTTTCTGGCGTCCCTGGCCGACGGAGACATCTGGCCAGTGGAGCTCGCCGCCGAGGACTACCGACGCTCAGCCGAACGGCGTCATTGGCGGGAGAGATGGAAATCAGGCGGTGAGCTCGCCGTCGAAGTTCGTGTCTTAGTGGGCATTCGCCGCACGCAGCAGCCCTCAGGTGCATCTCCTAAATGTTTGAGCCAGATGGCCCTGCCACGGGGCCTTCGCTTCCTGTGTCGACGTCAATAGGGTCGGCCAGATACTCGGTGCGAAAATACTTTCCTATTTGTATTGCCCGTCGTCCGAAGAAGGTGATCTGTAAGGCATCGCACAGGAGTATGAAGACACCGCACCCTACGAGAACGGGCTGGCCGCCTGCTAGCGAGATGAAACTTGCACCGACAATCCCGATGCCAAGCCCCAGATTGACCGGCACCATCATCGCGCGGGTGTAGGCGCGCTTAGCGGCCTGCGGAATGGTCTTTCCGTAGGCGGACGGCTCACCTCGTCGTAAGAGGTCTCGATAGTAATTAAAAGAGCGGTTGGCGAGGTGCCGTTCAAAAGGCGTCAACTTTTGATACAA
This sequence comes from Actinomycetota bacterium, assembly GCA_030853265.1. Classification (GTDB taxonomy): domain Bacteria; phylum Actinomycetota; class Actinomycetes; order Mycobacteriales; family Jatrophihabitantaceae; genus Jatrophihabitans_A. The sequence goes on along the minus strand of JALYVK010000011.1, from coordinate 54,944 downwards.
CGTTGGTGTTAGTAGGCCTAGATCCCGATCAAGACCTTTTGGCAGAAAATCAGGCATAATATCCAATTCTCGCTATACCGTTGAAGAAACCATTCAAGAGACCACCTAAATAGTCGAGTGCACCGCTCACCAAATTACTTACCCCGCAAGCGATCGAGCTGTAGCCCGCACCGAAGTCGGCCGCTAGCCCCGCGCCACCGTAGGTGCCACCTACCGCGGCAAGTCCGTCAGCTCCGAGCTTTGAGCTGACGGCAAGGCCGGTACCGCCTACCACCGAACCTACGATTCCAAGGCCGAGCCCGGCGCACGCCTCCGGATCGTGCTCCTTTACGCAGCCATGCGCGTCCGTCAGGGCAGCGACAGTCCCGATGACTGCCGCTGCCGCACCGAGAGCAAAAGCGACTTCCGGACCCTCAACCGCTATGGAGGCCACCGTTAGGCCGAACGCGACCAAGCCACCTATGAATCCGGCCGCGGCGCTGTCGCCACACGATGACCTACCCGTAAGGTCGCGTTGGTTCAGCGGATCGCCGTAGACGTAGGTATACGGATTTGCACAGCCGTTCTGCACCGGGTCGACGCTCAGGAAGCGTCCTTCCGAACTGTTGTAGGCCCGAGCACCCATGAGCGTGATGTTGGTGGTCGTATCAGTGACCTTCCCAGCAACGCCGAATGCTCCGAGATTACTAGCGTCGGTGGCATTGTTCAGTGGTGTCTGGCCTGCGGTGGGTCGGCCCCAGGGGTCGTAGGTGTCAGGTCCACCTTGGCGCGTACCGACGTTGTTGGTGACCACGGTGTAGTTACCGTGCAGATCCGGGTATGACCAGATATTGCCACTGGTTGGGGTAGTAAGCATGACACCACCGGGTAGGCCGATGAAGGTCTGGACCACACCAAGGTTTGTATCGAGGGTAGCTGCGGGCGCGTCGGTGAATCCGTTGTAGGCGTAATAGACGGCCGATGTTCCGGTGAGGCGCTTGGTCACCCGATCGAGCGCGTCATAAGTGTAAACCGTGGTCGAACTGGCGGTGCTGGTGCTAGCAAGACGGTCGGAGGCATCCCAAGTAAGCATGGTTCCGTTGTCGGCAGTCTGGTTGCCGTGACCGTCGTAGACGTAATTGGTACTGGTGCTCGTCGCGGCGATGGATTTGGTGAGCTGGTCGGCGTTGTTGTAACAGGAGTCGATCGATGTGGAGACGCCAGCATGCGAGGTGGTTACGACGCTCGTGCGATTGGTATTCAGGCCGCCGCCGGTGGTCACGCAGCCATCCGAGCCGGCGTTGGTCCCGTAGCCATAGGTCGCGATACCGGCGGGCAACGCGGCAGTGATGAGTCTTCCCGCCCCGTCGTAGCTGTAGTCGGTTGAACTGGCACCGGCGGGGTTGGGGTTAGTGAGACTGGTTCCGTTGATGTTTTCCAGTTCGCTGAAGACCCGGCCACCCAAGGATCGGGTGACCTGATTGCCATCTAGAAAGGCACCGCTGGCCGTGTTCATGAACGTCAATGCGTTCTGGTTGCCGTAGATGTCGTAGCCGATTGTGCCGGTGGTTCCGTTGCCGTAGGTAACTGATGTGAGCCGGTCAGTTGCAGCGTCAAAGTGACTTGTGGCTAGGACCGTCGATCCCAGAGAGATGGTGCTTGGGTCGCCGTTGGCGTTGTAAACGTAGGTTAAGTTTCCCTGCGGCCCGCTGGATCCGACGACGCGTCCGGCTAGGTCGTAGGTAGTAGCGGTTGTCTTGCCGTTAGCGTCCGTGTAGGACGTGAGGCGGCCGAGAAGATCCACCGTGGTGGAGACGACCCCACCGCCGCTGGTGTCGGTGACTGAAGAAGTTAGCGGGTTTCCGGATACGGCATAGGATCTGGTGACGGTTCGGGCGGGGGCAGTGGCTGTGGCTGGCCAAGACTCGGCGAGCAATCGACCCCGCGTGTCGGAGGTTGTGCATTGCCACGGGGCGCTAGCGATGAGGCTAGCTGGCCCGACTCGACGCCCCGCTTGCCGCCCCGCTGCGTCATAGATGAATTGCTGTTCCCTCGCTGCAACTCCAGTCGCGGGTGTCGGGTCGGTCAGGGACTGCAGCTGGCCAGCCTGCGGCATAGCTGCAGACACCCCGCATGCTGCAGCGAGCGGTCCCGCAGTGCCGCTGTAATAGGCATAGGTGGTCGCGTTTCCGGCTGGTAGCACGGAGGATGTCTTTCGCAGATAACTCGTGGGACCCGGCGACTCATAAGTGGTCGTGGTGGTGAGAGCCGCGGAGGTGCCAGCCCCGACGGTCGTGGCTGTCGGCAGGCCATCCTCGGGGCCAACCGCAGTCGAGGTGTAGCTGGTCGTGGTTGTCTGCCGTCGGCGTCGGTGCTGCTGGTATGGAGGCCGTAATGGGGACTCGTACCGGCCAGGCTGATCCCGGTCCATGGGCCGAGCGTGTCCTGGCCTGCGTGTCCGGGGTCGGGTTCATCGAGCCGGTAGATGATGCCGTAAGACGTTGTCTGACTGGTCGAGCCATTGATGTCGACGCGAACAGTGTGGGTTCCTGGGGTCAGATGGACGGAACCGTCGGCACTTGGAAGTACGCCACTGGCGTTGTAGGGGTCGTTCGGATCGAGATTGGTCGCTACCAGAGTGCCGTCGATGTAGAGGCTCGTGGGAAGTGGTGCGGAGTAGAGAAAGACATAGTCACCAGCAACGGCAGTCCAGTTTAAGGTGCCAGACATTCGCAGACTCCAGTTGCCGTTGGCATCCGGCGTTACTGGTGGGGAGCTGGACGCCCAGGAGCCGCATAGAGCGGTAGCGACCGCTGGCCACGGTGGCGGCGAGCTGCTGATCGGGCCGGCCTGGCTACATCCGGTATAGGAGCCTCCGACGCCGGTCGAATGCTGGGTGGCTGATCCGGCGAAGTCGCCGTTAGACCAGTACGACTCGGCGAGGCCAGTGATGTTCTCGTCGTAGCCGTTGTGGGTATGCCCGACGCTGGGTATCCCGCAACCGGTCGTCCCCGCCGGGTCCGACACGGGCAAGTAGCCGACGACAGGCGACGTCGGTGCGGGCAGGCTCGCGGGCCAACTCGCGGGGGCGAAGCACGCAACCGGCGCCGGGCCGTAGGCGTCGGTGACGTTTCCGGCGTTGTCATAGACCGTGCTGGTCTGCTCTCCGGAGATGTCGACGACAACGATGGGCTCATCGATGCTGTCCCAAACCGTGTAGCTGTGTTGCCCGGTTGCGTTGGTCTGACTGGTGATCTTGCTCTGCGCGTCATAGGTAACGCTGCTCGCGATCCCGTCTGGAGCGGGATTGAAACCGGCCACGGCGACACTGGTCGTGCCTACGCCGTAGGTGTAGGTCCGTGCCGGTGCGGTCGCACCCGGCGCTGGCGCCGGTTGGACAACGCTAGCGACCCGGCCCACGCTGTCGTAGGTGATCTGGGTGTCAAGCGGGCAACGGGTTGCGGTTACCGATAGGCAGCTACTTGGCAGACCGGGTTGGCCGGCAGCGATGTCGTCCTCGGCAAGGGCATCACGGATGTCGTTTACGCGATTATTGCTGTCATAGCCCAGCAGTGTTGTCTGACCGCCGTCGCTGTACACCGCGGCAAGCTGCCCATTGCTGTTGTATCCAAATGAGGTCGAGGTGCCGTCCCAATTCGCAGCCAGGCACAGCACGCCGATCGGAGCGGCATTGCTTGCTGGGCAACTGGTGTCGCCCCCGTAGTAGAAGTTGATCGCACGCGTGGAGACCGGGTCGGTGATGGTGCGCATTAGCGCAGGCGTGCCACTGTAGCTGTAGCGCAGCGCGGTCGGATGGCGATCGTCGGCGACGCTGGTCGTCGTTGCAACCGAGCCGTCGGCGTTGAAGGTGTAGAGATAGTTGGCCGAGGTTGCCAGCTGAAGAATGCCCGCGCGAAGGCTGAGGTAGTCGTTGTCGCCGGAAGGCGCCTGGTAGGTTCCGTCGGCAGTTCGGGTGAATGTAGCCGTGGCACCGGTCTGCGACTCGACCACGACTTGGGATCCGAGGTCGTCCACTCGTGACCAGACAGCGTTTGGCAGACCGATGTCCCAGCCTGGTGGAAGCGAGGATGGAGTCGGAGTCAGCCAGTTTGGGGACACGAGAAATTGAGATTGTTGGGTTGGATCGGTGATAGTGGCGTTCTTGGCCCAAAGTTGAATCGTCGGCAGCAGACCACCTGCGCCAACCGTCCCTTGGCTCCACGCGTCAACCTCGATCGGATAGCGCTGCGTTCCGCCGGTGATAGTACTGGTGCTGTAATGCGGCACACCGTCATAGGCGTTGGCCGCGGGCCAGTCGTCATAGGCCGGGCTGGATGCGCCGTTGACGAACACGCGGAGTCCGCCGAGGGTGTTTAGACCGCCGACTGCCCAAGTGCCAGCAGGAAGACTGAGCGTTCCTGTCCACCGCACCATGAAGTTACTACCCGCGGGCAATGACGCCGTGAGTGCGTTTAATCCGGTCGGAGCAATGTTGACGCCCGGATCCACGCGGCGGCCTATCGGCGCGGTCGGGAAGGTGTGGGACCCATTGTCGGCGTAGTACTGAGCGTTGACGCCGTAGTTCGACCCAGTGCTTAGGGACGATTGAGACGAGTTGTAGGACAGGCTCACCCCAGCCTGCCCGGCCAGAGTGGTCATGCTGCGTGTCCCGACCGCCAATGCCAAGTCGCCGGTGACCATGTTTACCGTTTCGCTGGCCGGTGCCGTACCCGGGGACGGCGAGCCTTGGCTGGGGGTCGAGGTGTTCCCTGGCACCGAGCCAACTGTGTCGGTCGGTGCCGGCCCTCCGCTGTTCAGACGACTTTTGACCTGGAAGCTCGTCTGCGGCCCGGGAATCGGAGGTACGTAATACTGGGAGTTCGGTTCGTACAGATCGCTGTTGTCGATGTTGAGCACGCGCGCGTAATAGGTGACGCCGTCGGCCAGCGCGCCGGGCGGCACTGGCCAGGACGGAGCATTAACCCAGCCGGAGTCGATCACGCTCACCCCGCCGCCGCCTGGTGCCGTGGACAGTTTGAAGTCGTACAACACTTGGTTGGGGGGCGCCGGGTCTACGACCTGCGCGGTCAGTGTCGGAGCCGTGGTAGCGATAACCGCACCGTCGACGGGGGAGGTTACATGCGACGGCGGAGGAGCCTCGACGTACCGGAAGAGGATGTCGTCGCCGCTGGCCGGATAGCTAGCGAGGGCTGTGAGCGGTCCATTCGGCGGGGTGCCGTCTAAGGCCGTTAATCCAAACCAACTGCTGCTTCGGCTCTGCATCCAAGGCGTAATGTCTGCCTCAACGATGGCGTTGGTTCGGTTGCCCGCTCCGGCCGCCCACAAGGGCGTGCCGCTCGGGATGGAGGTATAGGTGGGAGGGTTTCCCGAGGCGTTCGGCTCCCCGTAGAGCTCAGCACTACTGAGGTCACAAGGTGAACAGTCCGCCTCGTAGTGCGCGCTCACCAACTGCCACGGTCCACCGCCCGGCAGCGTCGCCGGGAGCGTTGGCTTGCTCACGAACGTGGCGCCTCGCCATAAGGATCCAGACGTGTCATATCCGGTGCGCATTTGGCCTGAGACGGACCCACCTGCGGCGCTGACGCCGATCGTCTGGGTAGATGACTGATAGTCGTCCACTTCTGGGTCTATGACGACCGGAAAGGCCGACCGCGGCAGTGAAGCGAGCCAGGTCGGCGAAATCGATATCGTGATGGTCGAACCGATCACGGTATATCTCGCCCCCGACGCCGCCGTAGCGTGTGGTCCCAGCTCAGCGACGACAGCAGGGACTCTCTGGGTCGACACCGATATCGGCGGGATCACGGCCACCTTGGCGCCCTTCGACACCAAGTCCAAACCACCCGCCTCATTGGCCACAGCTTCGGCCCCGCTTAGCCTAAAACTGTAGGACGACGGCGAAGCAGACGAGTGCAGCACTACGTCCTCGGCAACTCCACTCGGCAGTACGGTCTCCCGCACATCTGCACCCCGCCACAACGACGCATACGTCACCGACGACCCGGACACGGTGGGAACGATCGCCGCGTCGATTACTCCCAGCGGTGTCAATGCAAAGGTGTGAGCCGCGAAGGTCAGTTGCTCCGCACCGTCCAGAGAACCGGGCGACCCGAACGATGTGGACCAGGCATTCGCTCCTGAAACCCATCTGCCACCGCTGACGCTACGGAGCGTCGTGTCAATGGGATCCCAAGATTTGGAAGCAACTGGTCGATAGAAATGCGGAACCGCGTACTGCCGAACCGATAGCGAACCGTCGTCATTCGTCCAGACTGACGACCTTGCAGTCCGATCGGCCACAATTTCCGATACGGGCTTCGGAGACATTCGCATTAGCGCAGTCGGATCCGACCTGCCGACAGGCAATCGCATGGCTGAGCGAACCAAGGGTGCCGATGACAGCCTTTGCCTGACGGCCCCGCTTGGGCCGGGGGTGGCGGCGTTGGCCGGATGACGAACCCCGACCGCCAGCAGTGCGGCGACCACTAAGGCTGCGGAAGCCACTGTGGCTGCTGCGTGCCGTTTCAATCTGTTGGGTGAGGCAGATACTCGATGAGAAACGGTGCGCATGATCGAATCGTGACCAGGGCACGTGCGGATTGCCAGCTCCTCGCACAAAATTCGCCGTCCGGCCCTACATTGTTCGCCCTGACCAGCACCTCTGCCACTGCGGACCTTCTTCGCGTCGGACCGGCACTACGCCGAAGGTGTCTTGCTGAAGCGCGCTTCAACTTCGCCCGTTCTGGAACCTGGGTCTGCTGCACGGATAGGTCGCCGTAACACGACGGTTCGTGAAAGATGTGTATCGGCAACTAGGAGGCGGCGCGGTGCAACGGATAGATCGTGATCGCTCAGAGCTGGATACAGCACTGCTCGAGCAGTTGGCCTTCCTGCGCTCATCAGCTAGGGCACTCGATGGCGGCGAGCAGCAGGAGTACAAGCGGCTCGCGTTGGCTCTGCGGATTCTGCTGCACACTGGCAGACCACCGTCGATAGCACTGCTTGAACAACTTGGTGTGCTGGATCAACTGCCGCTCCTCGACACCGCGGGTGAGAATCCAGAGACGAACCTGGCACACCAAAGTCTCCGGACACGCCGTCAGGATTCAAGCTGCTGGAGCCGTTCGCCTCGATGATTATCTTCGCCGACCGCAAGCCTCTGACGGGACCAGGACCCAGAAAGGTGCTATCTACGCGAAACCGGCGAAGTATCCATGAGGACCGTCGCCGGTAACCAGTTACTGCCCTTACTTCAACAAGCCCTTGAAGCCGAGAAAACCCGCGAGGGTTCGAGTAAGGACACTCTGGCGGAGGATAGGGGATTCGAACCCCTGAGGGCGTTAACCCAACACGCTTTCCAAGCGTGCGCACTAGGCCACTATGCGAATCCTCCGTCGAAGAGGATACGGGTCCGGGACGGGCGCCCTCGGCGCAGGGTGGTTTCAGCCATGCGTGCGTCGCCGGGTCAGCAGGACGAGTCGCTGCTCGGCGACGTCCTGGCTGTGCACGGCGAGCCAGAAACAGAGCGCGGCCAGTGGCAACTCGGCCAGTAGCGACATCGCGAGGGCTTCGACCAGGCCCCAACCACCTGGCGTGGTGAGCACGTCGAACCAGGCGTCGGCCGTCAGCAGCGCCCCGGTCGCCGCGGCTGCGATCGGCAGCCAGCGGGATCGGCGCAGCGTGCACCACGCCGTACTGGCCAGCCCGATCAGCAGGATCACGTCGTAGCCGGTCCAGGCCAGATCGTAGTTCTGCGACAGCTGCCGGTCGGGCAGGGTAGTGCCGAGCAGCACGATCCAGGGCAGCATCAGCAGCGCGCACACGGTGAACAGCGGGGCGGCCCAGCGGACCAGCCGGGCGTTGTCCGGCAGCACCCGATTGCCCACGTCGTCGCTGATCGGCACCAGGCTGTCCAGCTCTTCGGCGACGTGCTCGGCCGCGTGGACGATGGCCGGCGCGCCGTCCTGGCCGGCCGGCCGCTGGTCGGCTGGGTGGTGGAAGAACGAGCTCATCCGGTGCTCCAAACGCGAATTGGAACATCATAGTCATCGCTCGTTGTATTCTTCGCCGGACTCTTTGGGGGTGCTGGTGGCCGGAAACACCGCGGATCAGGTCGCGAGTAGCGATTCGATGAAGGGCGCGGCCAGCTTCAGACTGGCGTCCCCGGGCGACTACTCACCTGCTCTGGCCGGCGCTGCGCTGGCGCCGTGCTGGCTGGGCGTCACCACCAGCATGCTGCTGTCCGGTGGTTCGGCATGAGCGGCCTGGTCGCGGTGGTGGCCAACCCGGTCAAGGTCGCCGATCTGGCAGCGCTGGAAGCAGCCGTTGCCGAGCACCTGGCCGGCGCGCAGGTGCGCTGGTGGCAGACCACCGAGGACGACCCGGGCGCCGGCCAGGCACGAGCGGCGGTCGCGGCCGGCGCCGAACTGGTCCTGGTCTGCGGCGGGGACGGGACGGTCGCCAGCTGCGCGGGAGTGCTGGCCGGGACCGGCGTTGCGATGGCGATTGTGCCGTCCGGGACAGGGAATCTGCTCGCCCGCAACCTCGATATTCCGCTACCGCTGGACAAGTCGCTGGCGATCGCGTTCGGTACCTCGGAGCGGCGCCTGGACGTGCTCGACGCCGGTGACCAGCAGTTCATGGTGATGGCCGGCCTGGGTTTCGACGCTGCGTTGATCCGGGACACCGACGAGTCGCTGAAGGCGAAGCTGGGCTGGCTCGCCTATCTCGGTGGGCTGGTCCGGGCGATCCGGGGCCGGCGGCGTACCGAGTACTCGATTGCGATGGACGATCGGCCCGCTGTGCGCAAGCGGGGGGTCGGGGTACTGGTCGCCAACGTCGGCAAGCTGCAGGGCGGGATCACCCTGCTGCCGGCCGCCGAACCGGACGACGGCCAGCTGGACGTGATCGTGCTGGCGCCCCGTACCGTCGTCGATTGGCCTGTGCTGGTCGGCAGAATCTTGCGGCGCCGGCCGGCCGCCGGCAAGCAGGCCGACACCATGGTCGGCAACCGGGTACGGATCACCACCGAAGTTGCCTTGCCGGTGGAATTCGACGGTGACTTCTGTGGTGAGCGTGCCGAACTGTCCGTCGGGGTGCTGCCGGGAGCGCTGATCCTGCGCTGTCCGTGCTGATCGGCCGCCGGATCGAGGCCCGGACGGTGATCGCGCTGCTGGCGGCCGGGCTGTTCACGGCGCTGGCGCTGGTGGTCGGCTCGTCCGCATCGTGGTTGCTGGGGATCGACCGTGACGTTGCGGGTCGGCTGCACCGGTTCGCGCTGGCGCATCGAGCTTTCAGTTCCGCGATGCGGATCGTCAGCGACTGCGGCTCATCGGTGGCCTGGGCGATCGTGCTGGCGCCGGTGTTCGGCTGGCTGCTGTACCGGCGAATGCCCAGGCTGGCGGTGTTCGTGCCGGTCACCGCGCTCGGCAGCTCGCTGCTCAACAAGCTGATCAAATCGCTGGTCGGCAGGCCCCGGCCGCAGCTGCCCGACCCGGTCGCGGTGGCCGCCGGAAAGTCGTTTCCCAGCGGACACAGCCAGGCGGCGATCGTCTGCTACGGCATCCTGCTCGCGGTGTTCCTGCCGGCGGTGGCCTCCCGGCTGCGGCCGTGGCTGGTGGCATTGGCCGGCCTGCTGGTCGCGTTGATCGGCTTCTCCCGGATCGCGCTCGGCGTGCACTACCTGTCCGATGTTGTCGGGGCATACCTGATCGGGACGGCCTGGCTGATCGCGATGGTGGCCGCCTTCGGTGCCGGGCGGGGCCCGACGCGGCCGATCAGCCGCCGGAACGGCCCGCTGGCCCCTGACGGCGGGCAGCGGCCGCCGGACGAGGATGAGGGCAGGTCCGGAAACCGGGTGGGGTCCCAGTACACTTGCCGCCAGACCCCTCGCGTGGCGCTCATCCTGTGAACCTCCCCAGGGCCGGAAGGCAGCAAGGATAAGCAGGCTCTGGCGGGTACGCGGGGGGTCCTTTTTGACGCCGACTCAAAGCCGGCCGGCTCGGACGGCTCAGCGGAAGGCGGCGGCCAACCGGCGCCGGACGATCCGGGTCAGCTCCGTCCGGGCGAGTTCTCGCTCAGCCACCGGGTCGTTGTACGGCCTGGCAGGTGCCCGGCGCAGCGTGGTCGGCGGCATCCCCGAGCCGGCCAGCGCATCCGCCAGCTCGGACCCGTCCAGCTTGGCCAGGATCGCATCGGATCGAGCGCTGAGCACATCCAGCCGGCCATACGGGCGGCCGCTCACCAGCTGGGTCACCCACCGGCGGCTGGAGCAGCACGGCAATAGTTCGGCGGCGGCGTCCGCGACCGGCGCACTGTCGAATTCGGCCACGGCGATCGGGCTGGTCACGTCCGGCACGCCTCCCTCCGCTCGACGGCGGCTAGCAGCTCAGTTCCAACCTAGCGCTCGAAGTAGCCATGAGCACCCTGTGCGGTCAGTGTGGATTCCGGGCCGGCGGACGCTGTCCGTGCCTCGGGATAGGGTGAGCCGGTGGCATTGGCGCTCTATCGAAAGTACCGGTCTGCGACCTTCGCCGAGGTGATCGGTCAAGAGCACGTGACCGCTCCCTTGATGCAGGCGCTCACCGCCAACCGGATCAATCACGCCTACCTGTTCTCGGGCCCGCGCGGCTGTGGCAAGACCTCGAGCGCGCGGATCCTGGCACGATCGCTGAACTGCGAGCAGGGCCCGACCCCGACCCCGTGCGGGGTGTGCGGCTCGTGTGTCGACCTCGCCCCGAACGGTTCCGGTTCGATCGATGTCATCGAGATCGACGCGGCCAGTCACGGCGGCGTGGACGATGCCCGGGACCTGCGCGAGCGGGCCTACTACGCGCCGGTCCGCGACCGATACAAGGTCTACATCATCGACGAGGCGCACATGGTGACCACGCAGGGTTTCAACGCCCTGCTCAAGCTGGTCGAGGAGCCGCCGGACTTCCTGATCTTCATCTTCGCCACCACTGAGCCGGACAAGGTGCTGCAGACGATCCGCTCGCGCACCCACCACTACCCGTTCCGGCTGATCCCACCCTCGGTGCTGCGCGCCCACCTGGAGCGGATCTGCCAGGCCGAAGACGCCACCGTCGAGCCGGCGGTGTTCCCGCTGGTGGTCCGAGCCGGGGCCGGATCTGCCCGTGATTCATTGTCCGTTCTCGATCAGCTGCTGGCCGGCGCCGGCCCCGAAGGGGTCACCTACACCCGCGCGGTCGGCCTGCTCGGGGTCACCGATGCCGCGCTGCTGGACGATATGACCGACTCGCTCGCGGTCGGCGACGCCGCCGGGGTGTACACGACCATCGACCGGGTCGTCGAGGCCGGCCACGACCCGCGCCGGTTCGCCGCCGACCTGCTCGAACGGTTCCGCGACCTGATGGTGCTCGACGCGGTGCCGGACGCAGTCGAGAAGGGCATGATCGACTACGCCGACGATCAGGCGATTCGGATGGCCGACCAGTCACGCCGGATCGGGCTGGCCACGTTGGTGCGCTATGCCGATATCGCGCACACCACCCTGACCGACATGCGCGGCACCACCTCGCCCCGGTTGATGCTCGAACTGCTCTGCGCGCGGATGCTGCTGCCCGATTCGGCCGCCGACAACGCCGCCGTCCTGCAGCGGCTGGAACGGCTCGAACGACGGCAGGCGATGGGCTTGAGCGTCGACCGGTCCGCCGAGCAGTCGGCCACCGGCCAGAGCGGCCGACGTCCCCGGGCCGATGCCGAAACGGCTGCCGGACGGTCGGCAGCCGAAACTGCTACCGGACGGTCGGCTGCCGGGCGGCCGGGCTCCGAGCCGCCGGCCCCGGAATCGGCGGCGCCTACTGAATCCACGGTCGGTCGCCGGCCGGTGGCCGAAACCACCCCTGAACCGCCGGTCGCTCGCCGGGTGGCAGTTGAGCCGCCGGTCGTCGACGCGCCTGCCACCAAGCCAGCGGCTACCGAATCACCGATCGCCAATGATCTGCCACCGGCCGAGTCGCCCCAGGCTGCCCGGGCAGTTGCTGCTCCGGCGAGCACCGGTTCGGCAAGCACCGATTTGCCGGCCGCCGGTTCGGCAGTAGCTGACCTGGAACCGGCCAGTTCAGAACCAGCCAGCCTGGAACCGGCCAGCTCTGAACCAGCCAGCCTGGAACCGGCCAGCTCAGAACCAGCCAGCCTGGTGCCCGCCAGCTCAGAACCAGCCAGTCTGGAGCCAGCCAGCTCAGAACCCGCCAGCCAGGCCGCGACTGCCCCGCCATCGTCCATACCGGCCGAGGTGGACCGACCCGTCGCAGCGCAAGCGGGTGACTCCAATGCGCTGCGCAACGTCTGGCCCGAGGTGATGCTCGCGCTGCGCGACCGGAGCAAGGTCAAGTGGGCGATGATGAACGAGGTCATCATCGCCTCCGTCGACGGCGAGGTGATCGATCTGATCGCCCCTGCTGGCCTGGCCCGGCGGATCGCGGACGACAGCAACGTGTCGGTGCTGCGGGAGGCGTTGCAGTCGGTGGTGGCCGGCAACTGGCAGCTGACGATCCGGCCGGCTCCGTCGAACGTGGCACCGGACGCACGGGCCGCCGCCGATGCCCCGCCCGCCACGTCCCCGCGCGCCAGCCGACCGGCCCGAGCCACCCCAGCCGAGCGGCCTGCTCCCGAGCCGCCGGTTGACGACGACGGCGTGGACGAGGAAGGCGATGAGGTCAGCGGCCTCTCCCAACGCGCTGGCGGCGACCCGGAAGCGGCGGCGATAGCCCTGCTGCAGAACAGCCTGGGAGCCCGTCCGATCGAGGGGCCGTGAGCGGGCCGCCGGTCCGGGTCTGTTTCGTCTGCACCGGCAATATCTGCCGGTCACCCACCGCCGAGGTGGTCTTCAGCCGGCTGGTTTCCGAGGCCGGCCTCGAAGCCTCGGTCCTGGTGGACAGCGCTGGTACCGGGCCATGGCACGCCGGCAACGACATGGACCCGCGCGCTCGGCGAACCCTGCTCGCTCGTGGCTACCAGCCTGCCCCGCACGTCGCCAGGCAGTTCGTAGCCGCCGATTTCGACCGACGTGACGTGGTGCTGGCCATCGACTCCGGCCACTTGGCGAGGCTCGGCACGTTGGCTCGGCTGTCTGATGATCCGGCTGCCGCGGCCGCCTCGATCAGCCTGCTGCGCAGCTACGACCCGGCCGCGGTGCTGGCCGGCGAGCTGGACGTGCCGGACCCGTACTACGACGACGATCGCGGTTTCGAGACCGTGCTGGATCAGATCGAGCGGGCTTGCGCCGGCCTGCTCGCCGCGCTAGGTCCCCGGCTAGGCTGACCAGCCCTCTCGGCCGAGAGCAGAGAGTGGAAGAAATTAGTTGCAGGACGACAAGAATCTTCCACTCTCTGGTGCGATGTGAGTCGTTACCGGCCGAGCCAGGCCAGGATGCCGTCCGCGACCGCCTGCGCGATGCGTTGCCGGCCAGCCGGCGAGGTTTGGATCGAGGCATCGCCGGAATTGCGCATGTTGCCGATCTCCAAGAACGTGGCTGGGACCGTGGCCAGGTTCAGCCCGGCCAGGTCGTCCCGAGGGTAGTAGCCGTTGGAGCCGAGGTAGCTGGACACCGTCATCCCCGAACCGTGCAGCAGCGCGTCGTGCATCGCGACGGTAAGCCGGTGCGAGGCGGCCGCGACCGCGGCGCCGCCGGGCTGGCGAGAGTCCTCGCAGACGTGAAAGCCATGCCCGCTGGTCGGCGCCCCGTCGGCGTGGATCGAGACCACCGCCGCGACCCCGGCCTGGTTGCCGATCCGGGCCCGCTCGTCCACGCACGGTCCAACACCGCTGTCAGAGCTCCGGGTCATGATCACCGTGACGCCATGTGCCTGCAGCAGCGTCCGGACGCGCAGCGAGACGTCCCAGTTGAAGGCGTGTTCCTGATAGCCGGCGTTGGTCTCGGTGCCGGTCGTGTCGCAGGCCTTGTACTCACCGAAACCCGCCGGCACCTGGCGGTTGATCGCAGCCGAGTTAGCGGCGTTGGCGCCGTTGTGGCCGGGATTGAGCACGATGACGGTGCCGGTCAGCGGCTTAGCCGACGGGCTCAGCACGACGGGCTTCGAACTCGTCGGCGTCGAGGACGGCCTCTTGGACACCGCTGGCTTCGACGACGGTGCAGTGGTGCTCGCGACCGGACTGGAGGCGACCGTCGGGACGGACACCGAGCCGGACCCGGCCGGCCTCGGCGCGGCGGTGCAACCGGCCAGCAGAACGGCCGCGATTGCCGAGAACACCCCGAGCAGAATCCGCATGAACGCCAAGACTGCCAGAGGTGCGCGTTAGGCTGACGCAAGCTCGGCGGCGAATCGACACTCAGGCACGCCGGGCCCGAAAATGCCACCGATGTGAGCGGGAGAGATCGACGTGCGACCAGGCGGGCAGCCCAACATGCAGCAGCTCATGAAGCAGGCGCAGAAGATGCAGCAGCAACTCGCCGTTGCCCAGGCCGAACTGGCCGAGACCGAGGTCGAGGGTTCGGCCGGCGGCGGGCTCGTTTCGGCGACCGTGACCGGTAGCGGTGAGCTGCTTGCGGTGACCATCGACCCGAAGGCGATCGATCCCGAGGATGTCGAGACGCTGCAGGATCTGGTGGTCGCGGCTGTCCGGGATGCCACCCGAAAGGCCGGCGAACTGGCGGCGGACAAGATGGGTCCGCTGACCGGGGGCATGGGCGGATTGGGTATCCCCGGCCTGTGATGTACGAGGGCGCGATTCAAGACCTGATCGATGAGCTGGGCCGGCTACCCGGCATCGGGCCGAAGAGCGCTCAGCGGATCGCCTTTCACCTGCTGGCCACCGAGGCCGCCGATGTGGAGCGGCTGGCTTCGGTGCTGCGCCGGGTGAAGTCCGAGGTCAAGTTCTGCCGGATCTGCGGGAACGTGTCCGACTCCGAGGAGTGCCGGATCTGCCGTGACCCGCGCCGGGACGCCACGGTGATCTGCGTGGTGGAGGAGCCCAAGGACGTCGTCGCGGTGGAGCGGACCCGCGAGTTCCGGGGCCGTTACCACGTGCTGGGCGGCGCGATCAGTCCGATCGACGGGGTCGGCCCGGACGACCTGCGGGTTCGCGAGCTGCTGCACCGGCTGTCCGACGGCACCGTGACCGAGCTGATCCTGGCCACCGACCCGAACCTCGAGGGTGAGGCGACCGCCACCTACCTGGCCCGGCTGATCAAGCCGATGGGCGTCACGGTCAGTCGGTTGGCCAGCGGCCTGCCGGTCGGCGGCGATCTGGAGTACGCCGACGAAGTCACTCTCGGTCGGGCTTTTTCCGGACGCCGGACGGTCGATTAACCAGCGACAGGCTTTCACCCCGAACCAGCACGAGAAACAGAGCGAGCACCAGAAGATGGACAACGGGTAGGTATGGATACCGATCAGGGCGGTTACTGGCTTCCGCCGCAGCCGGGTTTTTCGGCAGCGCAGGCACCGGTGCTGCCACCGGGCGCACCGACGCCACCGAGATTGCCGGCCGGCCGGACCCGCCGGGGCAAGCTGCTGGCCGCCGCGGTGCTGTGCACGCTGGTTGCGGCCCTGCTGAGCTCGGTCGCGGTCGGCCAGTTCCGCAGCGATCACGCGCCGCGGGCCGTGGTGAAGCGCTACTTCGCCGCCCTTGCCAGCGGTGATGCGCCGGCTGCCCTGGCGCTCGCGGTGAACGCGCCCCAGGGGGACTATCTGACCGACCTGGTGCTCCATCAGCAGCTGACGATCGCCAAGTTCAGCAACGTGAACGTCCGGGGCACGGTGGTGCATGGCTCGTCGGCCACCACCCAGGTCAGCTACCAGCTGAGGTTCAGCTCGGGCGTTCAGCAGATCAATGACGCGGTCGACCTGGTCAAGCAGGGTTCGTCCTGGCGGCTGAGCCGGGCCGCGACCTCGATCGACCTGACCACTGGCGGCACCGGCTCGCACCGGCTGACCTTTGCCGGCCGCCCGGTGCCGAACGGTCGGCTGCTGGTGTTTCCGGGCGCGCTGCCGGTGGCTACCGACAATCCGGCCGTGCGGCCGGCCGGCCAGCCGATGATCCGGCTGATCGACGACGGCCAGGCCACCGACCTGAGCGCATTGCTCACCGCTGATGCCGAACGGAGCCTCGATCAGGCGTTGAGCAAGGCGCTGACCAGTTGCTTGACCGGCTCGTCGAAGGACCCGAACTGCCCGGTGGCCGACGACAGCCGCTCGATCCCGGGCAGCCTGCGCGGGACGGCGAAGTTGGGGCTCTCCGGCGCCCCGGGGGTCTCGCTGTCCGGTACCGATGATGGCCGGGTTGACCTGACCGGCACCGTGTATGTGAAGGGCGCCTGGAAGATCTGGGACTTCAACAATCAGGTCGTCAACAAGAACGGGGTGACCGACGTCCAGGTCCAGGCGGTGGCCTCGATCAAGGATCTGAACACGGTGTACTGGACGGTGCAATCGTGAGCCGGCGCAGCTGGGGTGGCGCGCTCGCGGCGCTGCTACTCGCGCTGGTCGTCATCGCGGTGCCGGGTACCGCGAGCGCCGCGCCGGGACCGGCGGAGGCGCCGGAGTGGTGGTTCGACAGCTGGAACGTCCCGAGCCTGTGGGCCGGCGGCGCCGACGGCCATGGCATCACGGTGGCGGTGATCGACACCGGCGTCGATGCCGGCTTGCCGGAACTGCAGGGCAAGGTGCTGGCCGGGGCGGATTTCATCGGCAACGGCAGCGACGGGCGCACCGACTACGACTCCGAGGACTTCTCGCACGGCACCGCGATGGCCTCGATCATCGTGGCCCGGCGGGGTTTCGGCGATATCGAGGGCCTCGCGCCGAACGCGCGGGTGCTGCCGCTGGCGGTGCCGCTGCGCGGGGTGGTCCGCAAGGGCACCCCGACCCCCAACGCGACCGCCACCGCGATCGACTACGCGGCCGATCACGGCGCCCGGATCATCAGCATGAGCCTGGGCGGCGTCAGCGAAGAGAGTGACGGCCCGGACCCGTGCCCACCCGCGGTGCAGGCCGCGGTGCTGCATGCGCTCACCAAGGGCGCGCTGGTGGTCGCCGCCTCGGGAAACTCCGGTGACGCCGGCAGCCCGGTCGAAGAGCCGGGCGTCTGCCTCGGGGTGGTGTCGGTGGGCGCGGTCGACCGGCAGCTCAACGTCTCGCCCTTCTCGTCCCGGCATCCGTACCTGACGGTGTCCGCACCGGGTGACAAGATTCCGACGCTCAGCCGAGATTCGGCTTATATCGGTGAGGGAACCTCGCAGGCGACCGCGATGACCTCGGCGGCTCTGGCACTGATCTGGTCGAAATATCCGAGTGAGACCAACCGGCAGGTGCTGACTCGGTTGCTCAGCACGGTCACCGATCGGGGCACTCCCGGCCGGGATTCGGCGTACGGGCTGGGGGTTATCGACCCGGCCAGGGCGATCGCGGCGAAGCCAGCGGCCGGGGCCGCGAATGCGGTCTTCGACGGGGTGCAACCGCTGCTGCTGGCGGCAAGCGCGGCGGCCGCAACCACGCCGAAGGCAATACCGGCGGCCGGTAGCGCCAGGAGTTCGCTGGGCCAGTTTCAGGTAGCCGGTGCGCCGGCGACGGTAGGTCTCAGGTTCTATCTTGCGACTGTCGCCGCAGGGGTTTTTGCCCTACTTGCAGTGCTATTCCTGATTATTTTCGTCAGACGTCGGCCCGTCCACTCAGTACTATTTGGTTTTCGTTAAGTGATCTCGCGATCGTTGCCGTCCGGAGGTTTGACCCGATGAGTTCCAACCCGATACCCGCTGCCGCCCCGTACATCGGAGACGAGGAGCGGGCCGCGGTCGACCGAGTGCTCGCCTCGGGCATGATCGCCCAGGGCCCGGAAGTTGCCGCCTTCGAGACTGAGTTCAGCCCGGTCGCCGGCGGCGTCGAGTGTGTTGCGCTGAACTCCGGCACCTCGGCATTGCACATGGGGCTGCTCGCCGCCGGCGTGAAGGCCGGTGACGAGGTCATCGTCCCGTCGTTCACCTTTGCCGCGACCGGCAATTCGGTCGCGCTGGCCGGCGCGACGCCGGTCTTCGTGGATATCTCCGCCGACAGCTTCTGCCTGGATCCCAAGGCGGTGGAAGCAGCCATCACCGATCGGACGGTCGGCATCATGCCGGTGCACCTGTACGGGCACCCGGCCGCGATGGACGACTTCACCGAGATCGCGGAGCGCAATTCGCTTGCGATCTATGAGGATGCTGCCCAGGCACACGCCGCCAGCCTGCATGGCAAGCCAGTCGGCTCGTTCGGCACGTTCGGCGCATTCAGCTTCTATCCCACCAAGAACATGACCTCCGGTGAGGGCGGCATGGTCAGCACCGGTGATCCGGAGCTGGCCCGGACGGTTCGGCTGCTGCGCAACCAGGGCATGGAGCGGCGTTACGAGAACGAGCTGGTGGGCTTCAACACCCGGATGACCGATATCCATGCCGCAATCGGCCGGGTACAGCTGACAAAACTGGCCGGCTGGACCGCGCAGCGCCAGGCCAACGCTGCCTTCCTGGACGCCAACCTGCGCAACGTGCTGGTGCCGCCGGTGGCCGAGGGTGCGGTGCACGTCTACCACCAGTACACGATCCGGGTGCCGGCCGCCGAGCGCGACCGGATCGTCAGCGAGCTGGCCGAGCGCGGCATCGGCAGCGGGGTGTACTACCCGATCCCGACCCATCGGCTGCCATCCTTCGGGCATACCTTCGACCTGCCCGAGACGACCAGGGCGGCCGGTGAGGTGATCTCGTTGCCGGTACACCCGAAACTCGGTCCGGACGAGCTGGCCCGGATCGTCGAGGCCGTCAACGCGGTGGCCGGAGCTGGCGCCTGATGACCGCTACCCCGGCACGGCTGCGAGCCGGCCTGATCGGGCTCGGCTCGATGGGCCGGCATCATGCCCGGTTGCTCGGTTCGCTGGACGGCGTCGAGCTGGTCGCGGTTGCCGATCCGGCCGGTGACCCGCACGGTGCCGCGAACGGGGTCCCGGTACTCGACTCGCTGGATGCCCTGATCGACAAGGGAATCGACTACTGCGTGGTGGCCGTCCCGACCGCCTTGCACGAAGCGGTCGGGCTGCAGCTGGCAGCGGCCGGTGTGCACGTGCTGATCGAGAAACCCGTTGCCGCATCGCAGGAATCGGCCACCCGGCTGGTGGAGCGGTTCGAGGCGGCCGGCCTGGTCGGGGCGGTCGGGCACATCGAGCGGTACAACCCGGCGCTGCAACAGCTCAAGACCCGGCTGCAGGCCGGCGAGCTCGGTGACATCTACCAGCTCGCCACTCGCAGGCAGGGCCCGTTCCCGATCCGGATCGCCGACGTCGGCGTGGTGAAGGACCTGGCCACCCACGACATCGACCTGACCGCCTTCGTGAGTGGCCAGCAGTTCCGGTCGGTGAGTGCCCGGATCGCCTACAAGAGCGGTCGCGAGCACGAGGATCTGGTTGCTATCGCTGGACAATTGGCCGATGGCATCGTCACCAACCACCTGGTCAACTGGCTGTCGCCGATGAAGGAACGGCTTACCGTGGTAACCGGCGATCGCGGCACCTTCGTCGCCGACACGCTGACCGCCGACCTGACCTTCTATGCCAACGGCACGGTCGAAAGCGAGTGGTCAGACCTAGCGCACTTCCGCGGCATGACCGAGGGAAACGTGACCCGCTATGCCTTTGCCAAGGCCGAGCCACTGCGGACCGAGCACGAGCAGTTCCGCGATGCGGTGCGCGGCGCCGATGCCGACATCGTCACCCTTCGGGACGGCTTGGCTGCCGTGCGAGTGGCCGAAGCCGTTCTGGAATCGGCCAAAACCGGCTTGACGGTGGAACTGGTCTAGGGGCGCGGGGTTTAACTGAGCGCGGCGATTGCCTCGACTTCGACGAGCTGATCCGGGTAGCCCAACATCGCCACTCCGAGCAGGGTGCTCGGGGCGTCATGATCGGCGAAGTGTCGGCGTACCACGTTCCACGCGGTCACCAGATCGGCACGGTGGCTGGTGGCCACGTAGACGGTTGTCTTGACCACGTCGGTCAGCTGAGCGCCGGCCGCCGCCAGCGCGAGCCGCAGGTTGATCATGACCTGCTCGGTCTGGCCGGCGAGGTCGCCGGGGCTGACCGTGGCACCCTGCTCATCGAGCGGGCAGGCGCCGGCGGTGAACGCGAACCGGGAGGCCCCGGTTGCCATTGCCGCGTCCGCGTACGGGGCCGCGCGGGTCAGCTCCGCGGCGTGGATGAGCCGGACCGAAGGTGTCGTCATCCATCCAGACTGTCAGATCAGTGGTGCTCAGCGCCGGCAATTACTCGCGCTCAGCATCAGTATCGGTCAGGGATCGGATCGAGGGCCAGCACGCCGTCGGTCTCGGTGTAGGTCTCCTCCGTCACCGGGCAGCGGAACCGGCCCTCGCCGGCCGGCTGCAACGGCGAGCCGGCCCGGCCGGCCCAGCCAATCCGTCGAGCCGGAACTCCTACCATCAAAGCAAAATCGGGAACGTCGGCGATCACCACCGCACCAGCTGCGACCAGCGCCCAGCGCCCGATGACAATCGGTGCGACGCAGACCGCGCGTGCCCCCAGCGAAGCCCCTTCTCGCACCGTCACCCCGACCGGATGCCAGTCCGAGGCATCCTTCGGTGAGCCGTCCGGGTTCACCGCCCGCGGATAGTGGTCATTGGTCAGTACCACCGATGGCCCGACGAACACACCTGATTCCAGGATGGCGGGCTCGTAGACCAGCGCGAAGTTCTGGATCTTGACGTTGTCACCGATCTGGACGCCGGAGCCGACGTAGGCCCCCCGACCGACGATGCAGTTCTCGCCGAGCACCGCACCCTCACGTACCTGGGCCAGGTGCCAGACCGACGAGCCGTCGCCGATCACCGCGCCGGCATCGACATCCGCACTCGGCTGAATCCGCACTGCCATCTGCTCACTTCCCTCCGGAGGCCAGCGGTTGGTAGCTCACCTGGCCGTCGGCCACGATCACCCGGGCGACCGGACGGGCGGGTATGCCGGCAACCAGCGTCCCAGCCGGCACGTCGCCTGCGACCACCGCGCCGGCGGCGATCAGGGCACCGTCACCGATGGTGACGCCCATCTGGATTATCGCGTTCGCCCCGATGAAAACTCGATCGCCGATCACGGTCGGCAGCCGGTCGACGTCCGGGTAGCTCCGGCCGCTGACGCAGCGTTTGGCCGAGGAATGCGTGTAGATCTGCACCCCGCAGGAGATATCGCAGCCGCTGCCGATCCGCAGCCCACCGGAGCCGTCGATGACCGTGAAGGCACCGATCCAGGTTCCCTCGCCGATCGACGGCTCGCCGATGATCCAGGCATGCGGGTTGTACGGATTGGCGGGTAGCTCGGCCGCCGGACCGGTGCTCATCCGCCGTTGCGCACCAGGTCGATCATGCCGTCCTTGACCTCGATGGTCGGCTCCCAGCCGAGGATCTCCTTTGCCCGGGTGATGTCGGCGGCTCGCCGGCTGACCAGGACATCGCGCGGGTTGAACTGCGGTTCGACGTCGACGCCGACCGCTTCGATCAGGATCCGGGCCAGCTCGGCCACCGAGGTGTCGATGCCGGTCCCGACGTTGATCGGTAGGTTGCCCTGCTCGGCCTCCAGTGCGGCAATCACGGCGGTGGCAATGTCGTGCACGTGGATGAAGTCCATCGACTGGGCACCCTCACCGTCGATCACCGGTGGCTGGCCGTTGCGCAGCCGGTTCACGAAGTGGTTGATCACCGAGGTGTAGTACGCGGTGGTCTTCTGGCCCGGGCCGTAGACGTTGAAGAAACGCAGCGCGATCCAGTTAAGCCCTTTGGTGCGCTGGTAGAAGCCGAGCAGATCCTCGCCGGCTCGCTTGGAGATGCAGTACGGGGTGAGCGGGTGCAGGGTGTCGTCCTCGTGCATCGGCAGCTTGTCCGGCTCGCCGTAGACCGAGGCGGTCGAGGCGAATACCAGCCGTCGAACCCCCTCGGCGGCGGCTGCCGCGAACACGTTCTGGTTGCCGATCGTGTTGATATCCATGGACTCATCGGTGTCGGACACCGACTTGTTGATCGACACCGCGGCGAAGTGGATGACCGACTCGCAGCCCTTCATCGCGCGCTGCACCGAGCCGCCGTACCGGACGTCCTGGTCGATCAGCTCGACATTGCCGCCGGCCACCAATTCGGCCATCTTGTCCCGGTCACCGCGGAACATGTTGTCCAGGATCCGGATCTGGTAGTCCTTCTCCAGCAACATCGGGATCACGTGGCTGCCGATGAATCCGGCACCACCGGTGAACAGAACTGTCTTGTCGGCCATCAACTATCTCCCACGATTGGTTTATTGCATCTGATGATTCTGCGGTAAGACGAACTCAGCTACCGGTCACGGCCGCGAGCACCGCGTCGGCAACCCGGTCGACCTGCTCGCCGGTCAGGTTGGCGTGCATCGGAATGGCCAGGTGCCGGGTGAACAGTGAAGCCGACACCGGGCAGGCCGGTGACGGTCCGTAGATCGGCTGGACGTGCGAGGCGTAGGTGCCGAACGTGCATTGCACGCCAGCCGTCCGCAATCGGTGCGCGACCGCGCCCCGGTTCACCGACTCGTCCAGGGTCAGCACGTAGCTCTGCCAAACGTGCACCCGGTCCGGCGCGGTCACCGGCAGGGTGATCAGCTCGGAATCGGCCAGCCGCTCGGCATAACCCTCGGCGACCGCCTGCCTGGCCTTGATCAGATCCGGCAACCGGCCCAGCTGCACCAGCATCATGGCCGCGGCGACGTCGGAAAGCTTGTAGTTGTAACCGAGTTCGTCGAATTCCGGCACCGGCAGGTCATCCGACGCGGCCCGGCTCAGCGCGCTCTCGATGCCGAAGGCGTGCGCCTTGCGGGCGTGGGCGTCCAACTCGGCGTTGTCCGTGGTCAGCGCGCCACCCTCGCCGGAGGTGATTCCCTTGCGGCCATGGAAGGAAAAGCAGCCGGCATCGGCCAGCGAACCGGCCGGCCGGCCCTTGTACAGCGCACCGGACGCGGCGGCGGCGTCCTCGACCAGCCAGAGCCCGTGCCGGTCCGCGATCGCCTGCAGCTCGTCGTAGTCGGCTGCCTGGCCGAAGACGTCCACCGCGACGATCCCGACGGTCTTGGCGGTGATGGCCGCCTCGACGGCGGCCGGTTCGACGGTCCAGATATCGGGCCGGACGTCGGCGAAGACCGGCTTGGCGCCGGTCATCATCACCGCGTGGCCGGTTGCCGGAAAGGTGTAGTCGGCCACCACGACCTCATCGCCCGGGCCGAGCTTGAGGGCGAGGAAGGCCAGGTGCAGGGCGGCGGTGCAGTTAGCCACCGCGAGGGTGTGCGACACCCCGGACAGCTCGGCGAAGGCAGCCTCGAAACGGCGCGAGGTGGGTCCGTTGCCGGCCAGCCAGCCTGAGGCGAAGACCTCGGCAATGGCGTCCAGTTCGGGTTGTCCCACGGTAGGCTGCCCGAGCGCGATTACGTCCGCCACGACTGGTAACTCCCGTCACGAAAAATTGACCTTCGGCGGTTGCGACACGCACCCCCGATGCATAGAAAGAATACCTGTCCTAACACAGAAATTTGACATGACTGGAGGGAGCGGGCGGTATGACCCGATATTTAGTTGTCGGCGGCGGCATCGTGGGCCTGGCAACCGCTCGTGCGCTGCTTGAGGCCGATCCGGCGGGCGAGTTGACCCTGCTGGAAAAGGAGCCTGACCTCGCGCTGCACCAGACCGGCCGCAACTCTGGGGTGATCCACTCCGGTATCTACTACCCGCCCGGTTCGGCCAAGGCGGTGATGTGCAAAGCCGGTGCTGAGTCGATGACCCGGTTCGCGCAAAAGCATGCAATACCGTTGATTCGCACCGGAAAACTCATCGTGGCCACCGATGATTCCGAGCTACCCGGACTGGCCAAGCTCTACGAACGCGGCCTGGCCAACGGCATCGAGGTGCAGCGGCTGGTGCCCGAACAGGCCCGCGAGTACGAGCCGTTCGTACGCGCGATCGCGGCCGTCCGGGTCAGTGCCACCGCGATCACCGACTACTCCGCGGTCTGCCGGGCGCTGGCCGCCGAGCTGACCGCGGCCGGTGCCGAGCTGCGGCTGGGTGCCACGGTGACCGGGCTGGTCCGGCACGGCGCGAGGACCACCGTGGAAAGCGGCGTCGGCAGCTTCACCGCGGACGTGGTGATCAACTGCGCGGGCCTGCATGCCGACCGGGTGGCGGCCAAGGACGACGGCGACGGCGAGCGGGTGGACTCGCGGATCGTGCCGTTCCGGGGCGAGTACTACGAGTTGCGGCCCGAGGCCAGGCATCTGGTCAAGGGCCTGATCTACCCGGTGCCCGACCCGGACTTTCCGTTCCTGGGCGTACACCTGACCAAGATGGTGGACGGTGCGGTGCATGCCGGGCCGAATGCGGTGCTGGCGCTGGCCCGGGAAGGTTACGACTGGCACACCGTACGGCCGGCCGACGTCGCCGCGGTGCTGCGCTTCGGCGGCTTCTGGCGACTGGCCCGTAAGAATTTCGGCGCCGGCATGATGGAGGTGGCCCGGTCGCTGTCGAAGAAGCGGTTCGCCGCCAGCCTGGCCAGGCTGGTGCCCGAGATCTCCGCGGCCGACCTGGTACCCAGCCACGCCGGCGTCCGCGCTCAGGCGCTGCGCTCGGACGGTGGCCTGGTGGATGACTTCCTGATAGTGCAGCGCGGCCGCAACGTGCACGTGCTCAACGCCCCGTCGCCGGCCGCTACCAGCTCGCTGGAGATCGGTAAGCACATCGCCGCGCTGGCCACCAAGAGCTAAGCCGCCCCGACCCGCCAAGCCCCACCCGCGTCCAAGCCCGCCCCACCAAGAGAGTGGAAGATTTTCGTGGCCAGGCAACGAAAATCTTCCACTCGCTGGCAAGGATGAGCAGCTAACGGGTGCGCGCGATCCGGTTCACCGCGCTCATCACCGCACGCAGCGAGGCGCCGACGATGGATTCGCTGATCCCGACGCCCCACAACACCTCATCGCCCACCTCGATCTCGAGGTACGCGGCGGCCTCGGCGTCCCCGCCGGAGGTCAGCGCATGCTCGGAGTAGTCCAGCACCCGGACGCCGATCCCGCCCAGGCCCATATCCTGATCCGAGATTGCCGTGCAGAACGCGGCAATCGGGCCGTTGCCCACGCCGGAAACGTCCCAGTCCTTGCCGAACGCGGCAACCGACGCGCGTACCCGATCCACGTCCCCGTCCGAGGCGGTGGTGAACGACTTCAGGACGAAGGCGGCCTTGTCCCGGAACAGGTATTCCTTTTCGAAAACCGACCACATCTGCTCCGCACCGACCTCGCCGCCGGCATCCTCGGTGTGCCGTTGGATGACCTGACTGAACTCGATCTGCAGCCGGCGTGGCAGGTCGAGCTTGTGCTCGGTCTTCATGATGTAGGCGACGCCGCCCTTGCCGGACTGGCTGTTGACCCGGATCACCGCTTCGTAGGACCGCCCGACATCCTTCGGGTCGATCGGCAGGTACGGCACGCTCCACGGCATCTCCGACACCGGCTTGCCGGCCGCGACGGCCGCGCGCTCCAAGGCGTCGAAACCCTTCTTGATGGCGTCCTGGTGCGAGCCGGAGAACGAGGTGTAGACCAGATCGCCGGCGTACGGGTGGCGTTCGTGCACCCCGATCCGGTTGCAGTACTCCACGGTGCGCCGGATCTCATCGATATCGGAGAAGTCGATCTCGGGATCGATGCCCTGGCTGTACAGGTTCAGCCCGAGCGTGACCAGGTCGACGTTGCCGGAACGCTCGCCGTTGCCGAACAGGCAGCCCTCGATCCGGTCCGCCCCGGCCAGCACCGCGAACTCCGCGTCTGCCACCCCGGTGCCTCGGTCGTTGTGGGTATGCACCGACAGCGCAACGTGTTCCCGGTTCGGCAGGTTGCGGCTCATCCACTCGATCTGGTCGGCATAGACGTTCGGCGTCGAGCGTTCGACCGTGCACGGCAGGTTCAGCACGATCTCGCGGCCGGCCTCGGGCTGCCAGACGTCCATCACCGCGGTGCAGATGTCGAGCGAGTAGTCCAGCTCGGTGTCCATGAAGATCTCGGGGGAGTACTCGTAGCCGAACTGGGTGTCCGACGAGCCGGCCAGCAGGTAGTGCTCGGCGTACTTCATGACCGCCTGGGTGCCTTCGGTGGCGACCGAGCGGCACTCGGCGCGGCCGTCACCGGGAAAGCCGAACACCACGCTGCGGAACTCCGGCGATGCCGCGTTGTAGAGGTGCACGGTGGCCCGGTGCGCGCCGACCAGCGACTGCACGGTGCGTTCGATGAGTTCCTCGCGGGCCTGGGTCAGCACCGAGATGGTGACGTCCTCGGGCACCCGGTCGGATTCGATCAGCTCCCGGACGAAGTCGAAATCCGGCTGGCTGGCGGCCGGGAATCCGATCTCGATCTCCTTGTAGCCCAGCTTGACGACCAGATCGAACATGGCCCGCTTGCGGGCGATGTTCATCGGATCGATCAGGGCCTGGTTGCCGTCGCGCAGGTCGGTGGACAGCCAGCGCGGCGGCCGAGTGATGACCCGCGATGGCCATTGCCGGTCAGGCAGGTCGATCGGCGGAAAGGCTCGGTAGCGGTGGACCGGCATCGCCGACGGCCGCTGGGTGGTGCGCCGGGTGTCGGGGGTGAACTGGTCGGACGGGAAGGCTGCGCAACTCATGTCGATGGCTCCTAGGCCGAGGAGGTGCCCCGAGCGCACGAGATCAACCACAAAGGATCAATCGCGTGAGGGGGCGAGGAGAAGTCGTCGGCGCAACACTGCAACCCGCGACGAGGGGCCGACCGGAGCCGGTCTGTCAGACCGAGCTTCCCAGAGCCTCGTCACGGCCGCAAAGCAGGAGCAGCGCGCACATGATGGCACCAGGGTAACCCAGGCGCACAAGCCCAGCGCCAGACGGCAGGCGATCGCCCGGCCAAAACCCGGCAGGGCGGGACCGAACGGTAGGACCGCGGAGCCGGCAGGCCAGTGCTGGCGACGAACTAGCAGCGGGCGCCGCTGGTGGTCGACGTGATCCGATCCGTCTTAACAGCGGGCGCCGGCGGTGGTCGACTTGATCCGATCCGTCTTAACAGCGGGCGCCGGCGGTGGTCGACTTGATCCGATAAATGTTCCGGCCGGTCAGGGTGGCCGGCTGGATGAGCGGTCCGCCGGCCCCGAGCGAGGTCGTTGTGTTGCGCATCGAGGCACGCAGCCCAGGGTTTTCGATGTCGGTGACGCCGTACTGCGCGGCGATCTTGAGGATGTCTGCCTGTGATCCGTCCGGCAGCTGCACCGCCGGGTAGCCGGTCACCTGGTTGAACTCCCACGGAGAGCGGGTCATCAACACCAGCGGCCGGTTCAGGCAGGCTTGCTCGGCCTTCAGGATCGGGATCAGCGCGGCCATCGCGTCGCCGTTGGCGTTGTTGTCGTGGACGACCGCGCGGCTGTCGGTGGCCAGCGTGGCCAGCGGCAGGATCACCAGCACCGCGCAGATAAAAGCGGTCACCGCGACCGGCAGCCTGGCGCGGGCCAGCTGGACGACGGCGGCCACCGTGATGATCGGGACGCCGGCCACCATCACCTTGTTGGTGGCGCCGGCTCCGGAAACCACCGGGGCCACGATGGCATCGAACAGGAAGACCACCAGCAAGAACCCGGCCGGTACGAACCAGCTGCTACGCAGTGCCGACGGACGGGACGGACGGTCCGGGTCTCGGCGATGCAACGCCGCCCTGCTGGCGAACGCCGCCCCGCCGGCCAGCAGCAGGCAGAGCACCGCGACGGCCGGGGTCAGCGAGCTGACCGCGGAGCGCACCTCGCCGTTCAGCGCGCTGGCCCGCAGCTGGATGAAAGCGTTGAGCCCCTGTGGAAACAATGCGTGCAGCGACCGGTCGACGTGCGGGGCGAACAGCTGTTCATAGCTGTTGATGAAGGGGAACGCCGATGACGAGGGCGGCAGTGGGGCGCCGAAGTGGCTGAAGTTCTGGATCAGGAACGGTGCCGAGACCGGCAGGTAACCGGCGAGCAGCAGGCCGACCCGGACGTACCAGCGGCTGTTTTCGGTCCAGATCAGCGCGGCAATCCCGATCACCACACAGAGCAGCAGGCCCTCGCTGCGCGACATCGCGGCCAGTGCGGCGAACACCCCGGCGACCGGCCACCAGCGCAACTTCTGCCGGGCGTAAATCGCCGCGGCCATCGCCGGAATCGCGAATGCCCCGAAGTAGACGGCACTTTCGGACTGTAAGGCAAACCGCGACACCACCGGCTGTACCGCGACCACCAGCGCGCTGACCGCCGGCACCCAGGGCGAGCGGGTGAATGCCCTGGCGAGTGCGTAGCTGCCCAAGCACATCAGCACGACCATCAGGATGTTCAGGTCCAGCGCTGCGGGTAGCCCTCGGTTGTGCCCGACGCTGAGCGCCACCGCCATCAACTGCGACGGCAGGGGCAACCAGTAGTCGAAGGCGTAGTGGTTCAGGTGGGTGCCGGGGATCAGGAAATGCCATACGTAGTCGATGTTCTCGCCACGTCCGGCATGGATGTTCTGCGCCACCCCGAAGGTGAAGGACGGATCGGCATGCCCGGGGTGCCGGGCACCGCGAGCGACCGATATCCGGTAGCCGGTCAGGATCGCCAGAAAAACCAGCGCGCCGGCCGCGTAGAGCAGCTCGATCAGCCGCGAGCCGCCGGTCGGCTGCGACTCATCAGCAGGCGCATCACCGGCCGGCTCCAGCTCACCGGCCGGCTCACCGGCAGGATCGGTTTCCTCAGCAATCGCGGCATCTTCGGACGTTTCGGGGTCCTCGGAGACAGCAACGTCACCGGTGTCAGATGGCGATGGCATCGTGCGCTGGCGTGCCGGGCTACAGCCGGCCGTCGTGGACGGCCTCGGTAACCCACGGGATGACCTCGTCCAGCATGACGTCCAGGGTGGTGGCGCACTCGAAACCGAGCACCTCCTTGGCCTTGGACACGTCCGGCACCCGCTTCTGCACGTCGTATTCGTAGGCCTCGTCGCTGATCAGGGTCAGCGGGGCATCGCCCTTGATCTTCTTCCAGATCACCGCGGCCAGTTCCCGGACGCTGGTGCTCTCGGGGGTGGAGATGTTGAAGTCGTCGTTGTACGCGGCGTCCTGAGCCATGCACTCGACGATGCCCTTGGCCAGGTCGCCACCGTAGGTGTAATGCCGGATCTGGTTGCCCTCACCGAGGATGTGCAACGGATCCTGGCCCTTGACGATCTTCTGCACGATGTCGGGAACCACATGGCTCATCGCGAGCTTGACGTTGCCCGAGGCGATCTCGACGTCGCCGAGTGCGCGACCCTCGCCGATCCCGACGCAGTTGAACGGCCGAATGATCGTGTACGGCAGCTGATACTGGTCCCAGGCGGCCTTGGCGAAGTACTCCACGGCCAGCTTCTGGAAGCCGTAGGACGACAGCGGCGGCGGCACCTTGCGCTCGTCGCCTTCCTTGGACGGCCAGGTCTCGGTGGACTCGAAGACCATCGAGGAGGACAGGTAGGTGACCTTCTTCAGCTTGCCGTGCTGGTGGGCCGCGATCGCCGCGTCGCACTGCGAAGCCATGATCCGCTCGTTGGTGGCCAGCAGGTCGTAGGCATAGGCGTGAAAGTAGGAGATGCCACCGATCAGCGCGGCGCCGGCGATGAAGTGATCGCAGTCGGACAGCAGCTTGGTCATCAACTCCACGTCGCGGGCGTCGCCCTCGACGAAGTGGTAGTCCGGGTGCTCGTCGTAGGACTTCACGACCGGGCCGTACTTGGAGTAGTTGTCGATACCGACCACCGAGTAGCCGCGGGCGAGCAACTCCTCGACCACGTAACCGCCGATGAATCCGGCTGAACCGGAGACCATGACCTTCTGCTGTGCTGCTTCTGGCTGAGGGGTGTTCGCGCTCACGGCTTCTGCTTTCTGATTGGTTTGTTGTTCTGGGCAGCGATCTGGCTGGCTGCCCTGGTCACCTGGTCGCGGGTCAGGGGCGGCCCGAAGGCGAACCGGTACCACCGCAGGTAACGGGGGATCCAGGCCGCGAGCTTGAAGTTGGACACACCCAGCGTGCGGTCCAACCAGATGGTCGGAACCTCGGCGACCGGTCGGCGCAACCGGCGGGCTTTGGCAGTCAGTTCCAGGCCGATCTCGAAGCCGCTACGGCTGTCGATGCCGACTTCCTTGATGAAATCAGTGGAATAGGCCTTGAAGCTGTTGGTGGCATCGCGGGTGCCGACCCGGCCGAGCATGCCCAGCGAGCGGCCGGCGGTCTTGGACAGCAAGGATTTGAACATCGGGCCGCCGACCTGCTGGCCACCGGCCGAGTATCGCGAGGCGGCCGCGACCACCACGCCCCGGTCGACCAGTCGGGCCAGCGCGTCGATCTGGCGCGGGTCGTCGCTGCCGTCGGCCATGGTGACCACCACGACCGGGTTCTTCACCTGGTCGATCCCGAACCGGATCGCGTTGGCCGGGCCGCGGCCGTAGCTGCTGATCAGGGTGTGCAGGCGTGGTTCGCGCTCGCTGTAGTCGCGCAGCACCGGCACCGTGCTGTCGGACTCGAAGTCGACCACGACCAGGATCTCGCATTCGGACTCGACGGAATCGAAGATCCGGTCCAGCACCGCGACTATCGCATCGCCCTCGTTGTAGGCCGGGATCACCACCGAGATGGCCAGGCTCATCAGGCCACCCCGTCCGCGCTGGGTTCGGTCATACGACGGTGCCCTCACCGAGCAGGTTCCACACGTCGGCGACCGGCAGCTCGGTGCTGAGGTCGCAGTAGACCTTGTGCGGGGCGCCGATGATCAGCACGTCGGAGTTGGCCAGTACGTCGGCCAGCGAGCTGAGGTTCTCATCGACCGTCACGTACGGGTCGGTACACAGCACCTGCTTGGCGCGGAACTCGAGAATCCGCTTCAACTTGTAGGACAAACTCGATCGGATGTCGTCGCTCTCGCCCTTGAAGGCCATCCCCAGGATGCCGACCCGGGTGTTGGCCAGGTCGTACTTGGCTTCCAGCCGGGATACCAGGTACAGCGGCAGGCCCTCGTTGACCAGCATCGCGGAATGGCCCAGCACGAAGGAGTTGTCGGTGAAGGCGGCCAGCTGCATGGTGTCCTTGAACAGGCAGGGGCCGGCGGCGAAACCAGCGCCGGGCATGTCCGAGGCGCGCGGGTAGTCCTGCGCCAGGGCGCCCCGGATCCGGTCGAAGTCCAGGCCCTGCTCGTTGGCCATCACGTAGAACTGGTTGGCCGCGGCGAACTTGATGTAGCGCCAGGTGTTGGTGAACAGCTTGGCCAGCTCGGCCTCTTCCGGTGCCAGCTCGACGATCGATTCGGTCAGGTGACCGAACAACGCGCCGGCCCGCTGGCGGATCTCGGGAGTGCGGGCCGAGACGATCTGGGGCAGCGAGAAGAGCTCCTCCATCGCCTTGCCCTCGGCGATCCGCTCGGGGCAGAAGGCCACCTCGACGCCCAGGCCCTCGTCGGCCATCATTCGCTCGACCCGCCGGGTGACGCCGGGGTAGACGGTGCTGCGCAGGACCAGCAGCTGGCTCGGCCGGAAGTGCTGCTTGCAGGCATCCAGCGCGCGTGGCACCGCGTGCGGATCGGGGTTGAGGTGCTCGTCCACCGGCGTGCCGATGACCACCACGATGTGCTCGCCCCGGCTGACCACGCTGGGGTCGGTGGTCGCGTCGAGCCGGCCGGCAGCCAGCACCCGCTGCAATACCTCGGTCGCGCCGTTCTCCATGAAGGGCAGCTCGCCGGACAGGACGGTCTTGACCGCGACCTCGTTCAGGTCATAGATGCCGACTCGCAGTCCACGGTCGGCGAAGGCGATGGCCAGCGGCAGGCCGACGTGGCCGCCGCCGCCGACCACCACGACGTCGAAGTCGAAGTTCGTTACGGTGTGGCCGCTGACCATGCGCAATTTTCCCGTTTCTGGTGTTCTGCGGTGCTGAGGGCCGCTGCGGCGCGATGCGATGCAATGCGGAAAGGTGCCTGAGCCGCCGCTTCCCGCCGCTGGTGGCGGGGAGAGTTTAACCGTGCGAGGGGCCTTGGCCCCAAAACGCGCCCGACGTCCGTTGCCAGCGAACCCTAGGATTACTGCCAGGCAACTCTTAAGGCACACGGGCTACGCATGGCGTTTTCGTCGTAGAAACGGTAGAACAGGTACTGAAATCGTTGCTCAACCCCGGTGAGAGGTATGTAATGACGCGCTCTGTGTCGAATTTCATCAATGGTGAGTCGGTCCCGGCCGCGGACGGGCGGACGTTGGACGTGACCAATCCCGCCACCGGTGAGGTGTATCTCAATTCGCCGCTGTCCGGGCCTGAGGACGTGGACCGCGCCTACTCGGCGGCGGCCACCGCCTTCGAGAGCTGGCGGGACAGCACCCCGAGCGAGCGCCAGCGGGCGCTGCTGAAGTTCGCCGACGCGATCGAGGCCCGGGCCGAGGAGATCATCGCGGTCGAGAGCGAGAACACTGGCAAGCCGCTGGCGCTGACCCGCAGCGAAGAGGTCCCGCCGATGGTGGATCAGATCCGGTTCTTCGCCGGCGCCGCCCGGGTGCTGGAGGGCAAGTCCGCCGGGGAGTACCTGGCCGGTCACACCTCCTACGTCCGGCGCGAGCCGATCGGGGTGTGTGGGCAGGTCGCGCCGTGGAACTACCCGATGATGATGGCGGTCTGGAAGTTCGCGCCCGCGCTGGCGGCCGGCAATACGGTGGTGCTCAAACCTTCGGACACCACGCCCGCCTCGTCGCTGCTGATGGCCGAGATCGCGGCCGAGTTCTTCCCGCCCGGCGTGTTCAACGTGGTGTGCGGTGACCGCGACACCGGCCGGGCGCTGGTCTCGCACCGGACCCCGTCGATGGTCTCGATCACCGGTTCGGCGCGGGCCGGCATCCAGGTCGCCGAGGGAGCCGCGAAGGACCTGAAGAAGGTGCACCTCGAACTGGGCGGCAAGGCCCCGGTGGTGGTCTTCGACGATGTCGACGTGGCCGCCGCCGCCGAGGCGATCGCGATAGCCGGCTACTTCAACGCCGGCCAGGACTGTACTGCCGCAACGCGCGTATTGGCGCCGGCCGGGTTCGCCGAGGAGTTCGCGGCGGCGCTGGCCGAGCAGGCTCGCGCAACCAGGACCGGCGCGGCCGATGACGACGACGTCCTCTACGGCCCGCTGAACAACGCCAACCAGCTGGCGCACGTCTCCGGCCTGGTCGACCGGCTGCCCGATCACGCGACGCTGCTGGCGGGCGGCCAGCGGCAGGGCGAGGCAGGCTACTTCTACACCCCGACCGTGCTGTCGGGCCTGCGGCAGGACGACGAGCAGTCCCAGACCGAGATCTTCGGCCCGGTCATCACCGTGCAGGCGTTCAGCGACGAGGACGAGGCGGTGCGCTGGGCCAACGGTGTCGAGTACGGGCTGGCCTCCTCGGTATGGACGAAGGACCACGGCCGGGCGATGCGGGTGTCCCGGCGGCTGGACTTCGGCTGCGTCTGGGTGAACACCCACATCCCGCTGGTGGCCGAGATGCCGCACGGTGGTTTCAAGCACTCCGGCTACGGCAAGGACTTGTCGATGTACGGCCTCGAGGACTACACCCGGCTCAAGCACGTCATGCACAACCTCGACTTCTGATCTGGAACGGACGGCAGACCATGATCGACAGCCCCATCCCGCAGAAGCGGGTGTTGAACACCGAGATACCCGGTCCGCGCTCGAACGAGCTGCACCAGCGCAAGCTGGCGGCGGTCTCGGCCGGCGTCAGCACCGGCCTACCGATCTACGTCGAGCGGGCCGGCGGCGGCATCCTGGTCGACGTCGACGGCAATCAGCTGATCGACTTCGGCTCCGGGATCGCGGTCACCACGGTCGGCAATGCCGCGCCCAGGGTGGTCGAGCGGGTACAGCAACAGGTTGCCGATTTCACCCACACCTGCTTCATGGTGACCCCGTACTCGGAGTACGTCGAGGTTGCCGAGGCGCTCAACGAACTCACCCCGGGGACGCACGAGAAGCGTTCGGCGCTGTTCAACTCCGGTGCCGAGGCGGTCGAGAACGCGGTCAAGGTCGCCCGCTCCTACACCGGACGGCAAGCGGTGGTCGCCTTCGAGCACGCCTACCACGGCCGGACGAACCTGACGATGGCGCTGACCGCGAAGAACATGCCGTACAAGCACCGCTTCGGCCCGTTCGCCAACGAGATCTACCGGGTGCCGATGGCCTACCCGTACCGCTGGCCGACCGGGCCGGACAACTGCGCGGCCGAGGCCTTCGAGCAGTTCGTATCGCTGGTGCATGCCCAGGTCGGCGAAGAGAACACCGCCGCCGTGCTGCTGGAACCGATCCAGGGTGAGGGCGGTTTCATCGTGCCGGCCCCGGGCTTCGTCAAGCTCGTCTCGGACTGGTGCACCGAGCAGGGCATCGTGTTCATCGCCGATGAGATCCAGTCCGGCTTCTGCCGTACCGGGGACTGGTTCGCCAGCGAATTCGAGGACGTGGTGCCGGACCTGATCACCACCGCAAAGGGGATCGCCGGCGGCCTGCCGCTGGCCGGGGTGACCGGCCGCGCCGAGCTGATGGATTCGGTGCATGCCGGTGGCTTGGGCGGGACCTACGGCGGCAACCCGGTGGCCTGCGCGGCCGCGCTGGGCGCGATCGAGACCATGCGGACCGAGAACCTGGCCGGCCGAGCCCGCGAGATCGAGGCGCTGTTCCTGCCCCGGCTGCGGCAGCTGGCCGAGAAGTACCCGCAGATCGGCGAGATCCGGGGCCGCGGCGCGATGCTGGCCATCGAGCTGGTGGACGGCGCCGCCGGCGGTTCTGACAAGACCCCGAACGCGGCGTTGGCCGGCAGGATCAATGCCTTCTGCCACTCGCAGGGGTTGGTGACGCTGACCGCCGGCACCTACGGCAACGTGTTCCGGTTCCTGCCGCCGCTGTCGATCGGCGACGACCTGGTGGCCGACGGCCTGGACATCTTCGAACAGGCCTTCGCCGCGTCCGCCTAACCCCTTCGCCGTTGTGCGGCCCGAAACCGCGGTTTTCGTCAAATTTCCGCGGTTTCGGGCCGCACAATGTTCTGCGGGTGGTGCTTTAGACTGGCCGCATCAGCCGCAGCGGCGCTGCTGATGAGTCCGGATCAGTCTGCGCAAGCACTCGGTGTGAGGCCAGGCAAAGGCACATCGGAGGCAACCCTTGGCGCTCGTCGTGCAGAAATACGGCGGTTCGTCGGTCGCCAATGCCGAGCGGATCAAACGGGTTGCCGAGCGGATCGTCGCCACCCGGCGCGAGGGCAACGACGTGGTGGTCGTGGTCTCGGCGATGGGCGACACCACCGACGAGCTGATCGACCTCGCCGAGCAGATCGTGCCGGTGCCCGCCGGCCGCGAGTTCGACATGCTGTTGACCGCGGGCGAGCGGATCTCGATGGCCTTGCTGGCGATGGCCATCCAGTCGCTGGGCTATCCCGCCGAGTCCTTCACCGGCTCGCAGGCCGGCGTGCTCACCACAGCAGTGCACGGCAAGGCCCGAATCGTCAACATCACGCCCGGCCGGGTGGAAAACTCGGTCAGCGAGGGCAATGTGGCGATTGTGGCGGGTTTTCAAGGGGTATCTCCGGACACCAAGGACATCACCACGCTCGGGCGCGGCGGTTCGGACACCACCGCCGTTGCCCTGGCAGCAGCGCTGAAAGCTGATGTCTGCGAGATTTACACCGATGTGGACGGGGTATTCACCGCTGACCCGCGCATCGTGCCGAATGCCCGCAAGCTCGAAACCATCACCTACGAAGAGATGCTCGAGATGGCCGCCTGCGGGGCGAAGGTGCTCATGCTCAGATGCGTGGAGTACGGCCGGCGTTACGGCGTACCGATCCACGTCCGCTCGTCGTTCTCGAACCTGCCCGGCACCATCGTGGCCGGACGAATGGAGGATCTCACCGTGGAACAGGCGATCATCTCGGGCGTCGCGCACGATCGCAGCGAGGCCAAGGTCACCGTGGTCGGCGTGCCGGACAAGCCCGGGCAGGCGGCCGCGCTGTTCAGGGTGCTGGCCGAGGCCGAGCTGAACCTGGACATGATCGTGCAGAACGTGTCCACCAAGGGCACCGGACGTACCGATGTCTCCTTCACGTTGCCCAAGTCCGACGGCGCGATCGCGGTGCAGGCGTTGACGAAAGTCAAGGAGCAGGTGGGCTTCGAAGCGCTGCTCTACGACGACCACATCGGCAAGCTCTCGCTGATCGGGGCCGGCATGCGCTCGCACCCGGGCGTGTCGGCCGGCTTCTTCGCGGCGCTGGCGGAATCCGGGGTGAACGTCGAGATGATCTCCACCTCCGAGATCCGGATCTCGGTGGTCACCCGGGACACCGACCTGGACGTGGCGGTGCGCGCGGTACACGACGCCTTCGAGCTCGGCACCGACGACGAACAAGCCGTGGTGTACGGCGGTTCCGGCCGATGAGCGCGTCGGGTTTGCGGATCGGGCTGGTCGGTGCCACCGGGCAGGTCGGAGCGGTCGTCCGGCAGATCCTGGTGCAGCGGGATTTTCCGCTCGCCGAGCTCCGGTTCTTCGCCTCGGCCCGCTCGGCCGGGACGACGTTGCCCTTCCAAGGTAAGGACATTCTGGTCGAGGACGCGGCCACCGCGAACCCGGCCGGGTTGGATATCGCGATCTTCTCCGCCGGTGCCGGCACCTCTCGGGAGCTGGCGCCGAAGTTCGCTGCGGCCGGCGTCCTGGTGATCGACAATTCCTCGGCCTGGCGGATGGATCCGGACGTGCCGCTGGTGGTCAGCGAGGTCAATCCGGAGGCGATCGGCGAGGCACGTAAGGGAATCATCGCCAACCCGAACTGCACCACGATGGCCGCGATGCCGGTACTACGGCCGCTACATGCCGAAGCTGGCCTGGTCCGGCTGATCGCCTCGACCTACCAGGCGGTCTCCGGCAGCGGGCTGGCCGGTGTCGAGGAGCTCGATTCGCAGATTCAGAAGGCGGGCTCGTCGGCTGCCTCGCTCACCCACGACGGTTCGTCGGTGGATCTCGGACAGCCGGTGAAGTACGTCCAGCCGATCGCGTTCAACGTGTTGCCGATGGCAGGTTCGATCGTCGACGACGGGTCGTTCGAGACCGACGAGGAACAGAAGCTGCGTAACGAGAGCCGCAAGATCCTCGGCATCGTGGATCTGAAGGTGTCCGGAACCTGCGTCCGGGTGCCGGTCTTCTCCGGGCACTCGCTGTCCATCAACGCCGAGTTCTCCTCGCCGTTGTCGGTGGAACGGGCCCTGCAACTGCTGGCCGCCGCACCCGGAGTCGAGGTCACCGACGTCCCGACGCCGTTGCAGGCCGCGGGTCAGGATCCGAGCTTTGTGGGTCGGATCCGGCAGGACCCGGGAGTGGACGGCGGTCGTGGACTGGCGATGTTCATCTCTAACGACAACCTGCGCAAGGGAGCCGCCCTGAACACCGTGCAGATCGCGGAGCTGATCGCGGCCCAGCGTGCCTAGGCCTTCACCAGCTTGCGCTTCTTGACGGTGTATCCCTTGGGCAGTCTGCCTTCGGCCAGCATCCGAATGGGACAGTTGCCGCATCGCGGCTTGTCCACGCAGCACTTCTTCTTCGGCTTGGCCACGGCCTTAGGTTAGCATTGCCTAACCGCTGAATCGTTGAGAGCTGCTGATGGCGCTCGCCGCTAGAGAAAGTTGTTGGATGACTGCCAAACGATTCATCGCCCAGTTGAACCGCCAGATCGGCAACGAGTTCGCTGCCCATCAGCAGTACGTGGCCTGCGCGGTGTACCTCGACTCGCTCACGATGCCCCAGCTGGCAGCCTTCTTCTACCGACAGGCCCTGGAAGAGCGCGACCACGCGATGATGATGGCCCAGTACCTGCTCGACGCCGATGCCGAGGTCGAGATCCCGGCAATCCCAGCGCCGCGTTGCACGTTCTCTTCGGTGGTCGAGCCCATCGAGCTGGCGCTGTCGCAGGAGCGGCGGGTCACCGAGCAGATCTTCGAGCTGATGACGATCGCGCGGGCCGAGAGCGACTTCGCCTCCGAGCAGTTCACCCAGTGGTTCATCAAGGAGCAGGTCGAGGAGACCGCGACCATGAGCGACCTGCTCACGGTGGCGCGCCGGGCCCCGGACAACATCGAGGCGATCGAGGATTACGTGCAGCGCGAGCAGGGTGCCGGCGGCACCGACCCGACCGCACCGCGGATCGCGGGGGTCTGACTAGACGCGGCTCGCCGGGTCGCGCACCGATCGGTTGCGACGCAGGGAAGAATGGCAGCGTGGTTTATCCAGTCAACGAGGCGTTTCGCAGGCAGGTCCGTGAGCGGGCGCTCGAGATTGCCCGCAGGCTGACCGTCGAGCGCGGCTGGCAGCAGGTCCGGTTCGTCGAGGTCGCCGACGAGGTGGGCGTCTCCCGGCCGACGATGTACTCCGAATTCGGCAGCAAGGCCGGCCTCGGCCGCGCGCTGGTGCTTGCCGAGACCACCGCCTTCATGACCGGGATCGTCGACGAGCTGGCCGGCCACACCACTGACCTGGCCGCCGCCGCGAAGTCGGCGCTGGCCTACACCCTGGTCACGGCCAGCGAGAACCCGCTGCTGCATGCCGTGCTCACCAACGCCGGCGATGCCGAACTGCTGCTGTTGCTGAGCTCGCAGTCCGGGCCGGTACTGCCGGTCGCGGTCGAGGTGCTGAGCAGCTGGTTCGGTGAGCACTTTCCTTCGGTGCAAAGCCAACTGCTCACCGAGCTGATCGAGGCGCTGGTCCGGCTGACCCTCTCGCACCTCATTCAGCCGACCCACGACCTGGCCGAGACGCTGGCGATGCTCGAACGGGTCACCGACCTGGTGGTGTCGGCGGCGCTGGCTTCGCACTGAGTCCTAGCGACGCAGAGCCCTAGCGACACCGGGCCTCAGCCGGCAATGAAATCGGGCTTCTCGCGCACGCCGCAGTCCGGGCAACACCAGTCATCGGGTACCTGAGCCCAGGACGTCCCGGCCGGGAACCCCTCGCGGGGCGCGCCGGTGCGCTCGTCGTAGACGTAGTCGCAGATCGGGCAGCGATAGCTGGCCATTCAGGCTGCCTGGCCGGCTTCGACCCGCACCGGCTCGCCGAAGCGTCGCAGCAGCCGTCGCCGGGCCGGCTCGTGCACGTTGGCCAGCGACCAGTCGCCGCGGTAGTGCGCCAGCACCATCGGATCGATCAGCCGCCGCCAGAGCGGCGAGAAGTAGGCCAGTACCACCATGCCCGCATAGCCGGTCGGCATCTGCGGTGCGTCATCGGCGTGCCGCAGCGCCTGGAAGCGCCGGGTCGGGTTGGCATGGTGGTCAGAATGCCGTTGCAAATGATAGAGAAACACGTTCGTGGCGATGTTGTTGGAATTCCAGCTGTGCGCCGGCCGGACCCGCTCGTAGCGGCCGTTCGGCTCGAGCTGGCGTAGCAGGCCGTAGTGCTCGACGTAGTTGATCACTTCGAGCAGCGTGATGCCGATGGCGGCCTGCCCGATGAGATAAGGCAATACGCCGATTCCGAAGCCGGCGACCAGCGCCGTGAACAGGGCCAGCGTCATCAGCCAGGCGTTGAGAATGTCGTTGCGAAGATGGATGGTTGGCTTGTCCAGGCGGCGCAACCGGCGGGCTTCCAAGGACCAGCCCGAGCGCAGGCTGCCGAGGACCGAGCGGGGCAGGAAGTGCCAGAACGACTGGCCGAGCTTCGAGGACGCCGGGTCCTGCGGGGTGGCGACCCGGACGTGGTGGCCGCGATTGTGCTCGATGAAGAAATGGCCATATGCCACCGGGGCCAACGCGATCTTGGCGAACCAGCGCTCGTGCTGCTCCTTCTTGTGGCCGAGCTCGTGGGCGGTGTTGATGCCGATGCCGGCGACCATCCCCATGGTGGTCATCAGCCCTATCTTGTCGAGAAGATCCATCCCGCCACGGGACAGGATCCAGCAGGACCAGGCCAGGCCGGCGTACTGCAGCGGCAGGAATGCATAGATGCACCAGCGGTAATAGCGATCCTGCTGCAACCAGGCCAGCGCCGACTCGGGCGGGTTCTCGGCGTCCTTGCCGAGTAGCAGGTCCACGGTAGGCATCAGCAGGTAGACGAACATCGGGCCGAACCACCAGAAGGCAGCCAGGCCGGTGCCGTTGACCAGGCCCCACGCTGCCAGCGGCAGGATCGGCACCACGGTGCCGAGCAGCCACAGGTAGCGCTTGCGGTCGGTCCAGCCCGGGACGGGTAGTTCGACGTCGGTCATGCTCATCGCTCCTGTCGCGGCCTGATGATCGGCATCTGCTGATCAAAGACTGGCATGCGACAGCGATTCTTACAACCTGGCAAAAATGTAAAAGCTATTGCTTGAGCGCTAGTTCCACTGATTGTTAGTCATGAGGTCACCTCACCTCTAGGACGAGCTGACCTGGGGCAGCGGGCCGTTCCACGGGAACGGCTCGATGGATTGCAGTACCCGGCTACGCCGGCGCCGGTTCAGGTGGTCGATGTAGAGGGTGCCGTCCAGGTGTTCGGTCTCATGGATCAGGCAGCGGGCCAGAAACCCGGTGCCGGTGACCTCGATCGGGTCGCCGTGCTTGTCCTGCCCGGCGACGGTGACCGAGAACGGCCGGCCCAGGCTGGCGTATGGCCCGGGCACCGAAAGGCAGCCCTCTTCCATCTTCTGCTCGGGGCCGGCGGTGCTGAGAATCCGCGGGTTCACCAGGTGCCCCTTGTGCTGGATGTCCTCGTCGTCGTGGCAGTCATAGACGAATACCGCACTGCTGACGCCGACCTGGGGGGCTGCCAGGCCGACCCCTTCGGCGACGTACATGGTGGCGAACATGTCCTCGATCAGCCGGGCCAGCCCGGCATCGAACTCGGTCACCTGTTCGGCGGGGTTGTGTAGTACCGGATCGCCGACCACGACGACCGGACGGGCGCGTCCAGACATAGCCCCAGAGTCTAAACGGATCCGGTGTCCTCGTCGCCGCTCACTGCTCGGAGCGGACGCCGTCCAGCACCAGTCGCAGTAGTCGCTCGCTGCGTTCGAGGCTGCTGCTGCGGGCCATGCACATGCCCCCGATCAGCTGCATCAGGTCGTCCTGGTCGATGTCGGTACGGGCCAGGCCGGCCTGCTGGGCGCGAGCCAGCACCATCCCGGCGGCCTCGGCGATCCGCTCCCGCGAGCGCAGTGCCAGATCGGGATTCTTCTCGAACGCCTCGTGCAGTTCGTTGAGGAAGACCCTTTTACCCTGTGCGTAGATGACGAAACCGTCCAACCACTGGACCAGCGCCGGCCACGGCTCGGCCTCCACGCTGACCCGGCTGGCCAGTGCCACCAAGGCGTCGACATCCTCGCGGTAGACCGCCTCGACCAGATCGATCCGGCGCGGAAAGTGCCGGTACAGGGTGCCGGCCCCGACGTCGGCCAGCCGGGCAATCTCGTCCATCGAGGCATCGCTGCCGCGCTCGGTGAACACCGTGCGGGCGGCCTGCAGCACGCGCTCGTAGTTACGCCGCGCGTCGGCCCGCATCGGCCGGTCGCGCTCGCCAGCTTCGGTGCTGGCTGCCGACTTTGTACCCATCCCTCGAGTATTCCCTCTCCACCGGTGAGTTTGCCCATCCGGCCCGCTGCTTGCATAACCGGAGGGTTCCTCCGTATTGTATCCGGAGGGAGCTTCCGTTTCCCTGATCGTATCTCTACGAGGGGTCGAACCACGCATGTCCTCTGACACACTCCACCTCCGCGGCGCCGGGCCGGCACGAGCTGCCGGATTCTTCGGCGGCCGCATCAACCGGGCGTCCCTGGTACTCGCCGTGATCCTCAGCTGCCAGCTCATGGTGGTGCTGGACTCGACGATCGTGAACGTCGCACTGCCCGACATGAAGTCGGCACTGCACTTCTCCAACGCCCAGCTGTCCTGGGTACTCAACGCCTACACCCTGACCTTCGGCGGCTTGCTGCTGCTCGGGGCGCGAGCCGGTGACCTGCTCGGCCGCCGGGTGACCTTCCTGGTCGGCATCGGGATCTTCACCGCGGCCTCGCTGGTCGGTGGCTTTGCCACCGCCGGTTGGTTCCTGCTGGCCGCGCGGGCGCTGCAGGGCGTCGGTGGGGCTCTTGCCGCACCGTCCTCGCTGGCCCTGCTAGCGACCATGTTCCCCGAGGGCCGCGAACGGCTGCGAGCGATCGCACTGTTCACCGCGGTCTCGATCGGCGGCGGCGCCATCGGCCTGATCTGCGGCGGCATGCTCACCCAGTGGGCGTCCTGGCGCTGGGTGCTGTTCGTCAACGTCCCGATCGGAATCGTGGTCTACGCGATCGGCCGGGCCGTCCTGCCGGAAACCGAGCGCCACCACGGCCGGTTCGACTTCGGCGGCGCGCTCACGTCCACTCTTGGCATGGGCTCGCTGGTGTACGGCCTGGTCCGCGCCGCGACCGCCGGCTGGTCGGATTCGGTGACGCTGGGCTCGCTGATCGTGGGTGTGTTGCTGCTGGCCGCCTTCATCGGTGTCGAGCTACGCGCCGAGGAGCCGATCACCCCGCTGCGGCTACTGGCAAATGCCAGCCGAAGCGGCGCGAACGTGGCCCGCGGGCTGGTTTTCGCCGGCATGTTCGGGATGTTCTTCTTCCTCACCCAGTTCCTGCAGAACGTGCTGGGCTACAGCCCGCTGCAGACCGGGTTCGCCTTCCTGCCGATCCCGCTGACCGTCTTCGCCTCGTCCCAGTTGGCCAGCCGGGTGCTGGTGCACCGGGTGAACGGCAAGCTGCTGATGCTGGTCGGAGTGGGACTGTCCACGATCGGGATGTTCGGGGCCAGCCGGCTTGGCGCCGATTCCTCCTACCCGGCCATCCTGGCCTGCCTGCTGCTGTTCGGAGCCGGCAACGGGCTGTCGTTCGTGACCGTCACCTCCGCGGCACTGGCCGGTGTCGCACCTGAGGATGCCGGTGCGGCGTCCGGGCTGATCAACGTGACCCAGCAGCTTGGCGGGACGCTGGGAGTGGCCGCACTGGTAACGGTATTCGGTTCGGCGAGCAAGCATGCGCTGGCGCATCCGGGTTCGGGCGTGACCGGTACCAGGTTGGCAAACGAGGTGTTCGTCTACGCGGCCGATCGAGCATTCGTGGCCGGGACCCTCTTCCTGGTAGTCGCACTGGTGATAGTCGCAGCCGCGGTACGTGCCCCGCGACCGGCCCGAGCACCGCGGCCGGTCGTC
Source organism: Actinomycetota bacterium (assembly GCA_030853265.1). GTDB lineage: Bacteria > Actinomycetota > Actinomycetes > Mycobacteriales > Jatrophihabitantaceae > Jatrophihabitans_A. The sequence goes on along the minus strand of JALYVK010000011.1, from coordinate 11,703 downwards.
CGTGACGAGCCGGTGTTGGTCGGCGCGGACAGCTAGTGCTGGGTGACCGTACCTTCGCCCAACCAACGCTGATTTTCTATTGACGATGCCGAGGACCTACCCATTGTGGTGGGTCCTCGGCATTTGTCATGCCAGTCGCGGTGCGTTCTCCGGCGTCGATGTATCAGCTGGCTCACAAGGACTTCTTTGTAACCGACACGGTGTTTCGGGGAGTACCTGGTCAGTCCCCGGCGGCCGTGTCGGCGGGTGCTACCCACCCGTTCGAGTCCTTGCCGTCGGGCGCAAGACGGCACCCAGCTGCCTAGGAGTCACCATGAAAAGTTGGCCTCGCATTGCGCTGGCGGCTACTGTCGCCATCGCGGTCACGCTCGGCATCACCTCGGCGTCCACCGCCGCAACCCGTACCGCGCCGGTCAGCCCGATGGTGGTGCCGGCGACCGCCCAGGACCCGCAACTGCAGCCGGAGACGCACTTCGTGCCGATCGCCCCGTGCCGCATCGTGGACAACCGGGTCGCCGGCGGTGCCCTGCACAACGGGGTGACCCGCGCGTTCTACGCCAGCGGCACCGTCGGATTCGCCCCGCAGGGTGGCAAGTCCGGTGGCTGCGGGATTCCGGCTGCAGCCTCGGCCATCGCTGCCTCGATCACCGCGATTACCCCGTCCGGTAACGGTTATCTGATCGGCTGGGCGAACGGGGCCGCTCAGCCCAAGGCATCGGTGCTGGACTACTTCCCGGAGCACGGTGTCACCGCGGGTGTCACGCTGGCCATCCGCAGCGGTGGCGGCCAATCCTTCAACCTCAAGAACCAGGGCCCGACCGTCAACGTGGTGGTGGACGCGACCGGGTACTACATCGCGCAGATCCAAGCCCTGATCGGCTCGGGTGGGGCGATCCTGGCCGGCACGTCGCGGATCGTGTCTACCAGCCATCCCGGCACCGGCTCGTACTACCTCACCCTGGACCGGCCGGCCCGGCAGTGCGCACCGGTGGTGACGACGTTCAACCTGTTCCGCTATGCCTCAACCGGCCTGTCGAGTTCTAGCACGCCGAACACGATCAGCGTCTACACCTGGGTTCTGGACGCCACCACGCACAAGGAAGTGGCTTCGGACTACGACTTCTTCATCAGCATCAACTGCTGAGTTTCCACCGCTGGGTGGTGCGGGTCGACGGAGATCCCCTCGGCCCGCACTACTCGTTGCGCTCGGGGTGAAGTCCGGTCAGCAGCTCGTCGACCAGGGCACGTACCCGGTGATCGAGGTCGTCGCGGATTGGCCTTACCTGCTCGACAGGAAGTCCGGCCGGATCGGTCAGCTTCCAGTCGAGGTAGCGCTTGCCGGGGAAGATCGGGCAGGCGTCACCGCAACCCATGGTGATCACGACGTCGGCGCCCTGGACGGCTTCGGTGGTCAGCAGCTTGGGATATTGCGTCGACAGATCAAGGCCAATCTCGTTCATGACGTCGAGGACGGCCGGGTTGATCTCGCTGGCCGGCGTAGAGCCGGCCGAGCGCACCCGGACCCGTCCGGCGGCGTAGTGATCGAGCAGGGCTGCCGCCATCTGGGAGCGGCCCGCGTTGTGGACGCAGACGAACAGGACTTCCGGCCTCACGCAGTGTCTCCCGTGGTCGATTCGGCACCGGAGTAGTAGCGGCGCCGCAGCGCCAGCGCTACGTAGACAAGCGCGACCAGCACCGGAACCTCGATGAGCGGGCCGACCACGCCGGCCAGTGCCTGGCCGCTGGTGACGCCGAAAACACCGATCGCGACGGCGATTGCCAGTTCGAAGTTGTTGCCGGCCGCGGTGAAGGCCAAGGTGGCGGTCTTCGGATAGCCCAACCGCAACCAGCGGCCCAGGGCAAACCCGCCACCGAACATGATCGCGAAGTAGCCGAGCAGCGGGACCGCGATACGTAGGACATCCCATGGCCGGGCAGTGATGGTGTGTCCTTGCAAGGCAAACAGGACCACGATGGTGAAGAGCAGGCCGTAGAGCGCGACCGGGCCGATCCTCGGTAGGAATCGAGTCTCGTACCAGGTTTGGCCCTTGACGCGCTCGCCGATGCTGCGGGTCAGGAAGCCCGCGACCAGTGGGATACCGAGAAACACCAGTACCGATATGACAATCGTGGTCACCGAGAAGTGTGCGTCGGTCTGCGACAGGCCGAGCCAGCCCGGCAACACCTGCAGGTAGAACCAGCCGAGAAAGCCGAAGGCGACGATCTGGAACACCGAGTTGATCGCCACCAGGACGGCGGCCGCCTCTCGGTCACCGCAGGACAGGTCGTTCCAGATCAGGACCATCGCGATGCAACGGGCCAGGCCGACGATGATCAAGCCGGTCCGGTAGGCCGGCAGGTCTGGCAGCAGCAACCAGGCGAGGGCAAACATCAGCGCCGGCCCGATCAACCAGTTCAGCACGAGCGAGGTGATGAGCAGTGCGCGGTCGCCGGTAACCCGGTCAAGCTGCCGGTAGCGCACCTTCGCCAGCACCGGATACATCATCAACAGCAGGCCAATCGCGATCGGCAGGCTCACCGATCCGACCTTGACGGCATCGAGCCGGTCGGCCAGCGATGGGATCGCGCGGCCCAGTCCGATGCCGAGCGCCATCGCGAGCACGATCCAGAGCGCGAGAAACCGATCCAGCGTCGACAGCTGTTTCAGGACCGGTTGATCGGATTCGGAAGCATCGAGGGCAACCTCGCTCATCGGCAACCACAACTTCCTGCAGGGTGCTGACCTGAACCGCAACAGCCGGCCTTGGCCGATAGATCGCAACAGCTGGCCTGCGCATCGGTGTCGCAACAGGCCGACGCGGCGGGCTTGGTGGCCCGCACGATGGCCGAATGCATGCCGGGTGCGGCTTCGTGGGTGTACGTCACCTCGGCGTCGATGAAGCCGGCCGCCGCGAGCCCGTCGAGGTATTCGGCCCTGGACAGCGCGCCGGCGATGCAGCCGACATAGGAGCCGCGCTCTGCTCGATCGGCCGTACTCAGGTGATCCTCGGCGACGACATCGGAAATCCCGATCCGCCCACGTGGTGTGAGTACCCGGAACATCTCGGCCAGCACGGCGGGCTTGTCGGTGGACAGGTTCACCACGCAGTTGGAGATGACGACATCTACCGAGGCGGCCGGCAGCGGGACGTCCTCGATTGTGCCTTTCAGGAACTCGACATTCTCGATGCCTGCCTTGGCGGCGTTGGACCGCGCCAACTCCAGCATCTCCTCGGTCATATCCACGCCGTAGGCAAAACCGGTCGGGCCGACCCGGCGCGCCGACAGCAGCACGTCGATCCCGCCGCCAGAGCCGAGATCGAGCACTCGTTCGCCCGCCTGTAGCTCGGCAACGGCGATCGGGTTACCACAGCCCAGGCTGGCGGCCACCGCTTCGGCGGGCAACTCGCCCTGTTCGGTGGCGCTGTAGAGCGACCCGCCAAAGGCCGCATCGACCTCGGTGCCGCCGCAGCACGAGGCGTTGGCCTGCCCTGCATCGACCAGCGCCAGCGCGTCCTGCCCGGTGCTGGCGACAGTGAGGGCCGCAACGGCGTAGCGCTGCCGGACCTGCTCGCGGACGTCCTGATCAGTCATCACAACTCCAATCGATAGCCTTCGATGCATCGAGCATCGTCAATGCATCAACGTTTGTCAATGCGTATGGCAGAGTGGAGTTCATGACCAGCTCTCCGCTGCTAGCCGATCCGTGCTGTGCCACCGTGACCGGCGGCATCCTCGAGGTGGACGCGGCCGAGCGGTTGGCAAAGCTCTTCAAAGCCTTGGGTGATCCCACTCGGGTCCGGCTGCTCTCACTCATCGCTGCCACCGACGATGGCGAGGCCTGCATCTGTGACCTGACCGCGCCGGTCGGCCTGTCTCAGCCCACCGTGTCGCATCACATGCGGCAGCTCGTCGAAGCCGGCCTGGTAACCCGTGAGCAGCGCGGCAAGTGGGCCTTCTACGCAGTGGTGGACGCGGCACTCGACTCGCTGAGCACGGCGCTCGGGACGCGCGAGCGGGCCGTCCGGAGCTAGCCGGTCGGGCGGCTGACCCTCCGGCGTGTTGGCCGAGCGCTGCGGTGTTGGATTGGCGGGTGTCGATTGTGTTGAGCAAGCCAGGAGTTGATGGTCTGAACGAGGCCGTGCACGCGCTGCGGGAGTGGCAGTACGACGGGGCACCGGTACAGCTGCATCCAGGGGACCTCGGCTGGCACTGGCGGTTCGGCGCCGAGACGACGGCCGAGGCGGTCCGCACCTGGAGCCGCGACGGCCAGATTCTCGCCGTCGGGTTGTTGGACGGTCCCGGGTTGTTGCGACTGGCGATCGCACCAGGTGCTCAGCTCGACGAGGAGCTTGCCCAACAGCTGGTGGCGGACGTGACTCAGCCAGCGCGCGGCGTCCTGCCGCAGGGGAGCGGGTCCATCGAAGCGCGATGTGGCGAGTTGTTCCGAGAGCTGCTGTTCGATGCCGGGTGGGAAGCCGACGAGCCGTGGACACCGCTCCAGCGCGAACTCGCGGAGCCGGTGCAGGATTGCGGTCTGCGGATCGAGGTGATCGGTCCGGAGCGTGCCCACGTGCGGGCCGCCGTCCAGCGCGCGGCATTCGATGGGTCGACGTTCACTGATGAGCGCTGGCACGCGATGGCCGCCGGATCGCCGTACGCCGACGCACGGTGTCTGGTCGCGTACGACGACCAGGACACCGCGGTGGCCGCGGTCACGGTGTGGTCGGCCGGTTCGGGGAGGCCGGGATTGCTCGAACCGATGGGTGTGCACCGCGAACATCGCGGTCATGCCTACGGCATGGCAATTACCGTCGCGGCGGCGGCCACCCTGCGGGAAATGGGCTCGTCGAGCGCGATCGTGTGCACCAGGAGCTCCAACGTCGGCGCCGTCGCCACCTACGAGTCGGCCGGCTTCCAACAACTCCCCGCTGTGCGGGACCTGCACCGGAGCGCCTAGGGCAGCACCCGCGCGGCCTGGACCCAGTGCGGATCGCGATCAGCGTGTCGACCTGGCTCAGGTGTGCGTGCCGGGTTCATGGACGGCGTGGCTGGCCGGTTCGAGTTGGAAGGTGGAATGTTCGACGTCGAAGTGCCCGACCAGGCAGGTCTGCAGCTCATCGAGTAGTTGCGGGGCATGCCCGTCCAGGAAGCACGAATCGTCGATCACGATGTGCGCCGACAGGGTCGGCAGGTTCGAGGTGACGGTCCAGATGTGCAGGTCGTGCACGTCGTGCACGTGATCGCTCTCCAGCAGGTGCGCGCGGACGTCGGCCAGATCGATACCCTCGGGTGCGGCTTCCAGCAGCACCCGGCCGGAGTCGCGAAGCAGACCGTTGGCGGCCTTGAGCATCAGCGCGACAACGATGAGGGACGCGATCGCGTCGGCGCGGTTGTAGCCGGTGGTGAGGATGACGATGCCGGCGACGACGGTGCCGATGAAGCCGTACAGATCGGTGAGCAGGTGCTTGTAGGCGCCCTCGACGTTCAGGCTCGAGCGGTTGGCTTTGGCCAGCACCCAGACGGCGACCAGGTTGACCACCACCCCGACCAGCGCGACGATCAGGACCGGACCGCCCTGCACCGTCGGCGGGTGGATCAGCCGGCGGATCGCTTCGAACCCGACGATGCCCGACACGACCAGCAGCGTGATCCCGTTGCCGGCGGCGGACAGGATCTCAGCGCGTTTCCAGCCGAACGTCCACACCCCGCGCGCGGGCCGGCTGGCCAGGCTCATCGCCCACAGCGAGGCAGCGATGGCGCCGACGTCGGACAGCATGTGACCGGCATCGGACAGCAGCGCCAACGATCCGGAGGCGACGGCGACGATGACCTCGGCGATCATGAACGCCAGCAACAGTGCGAGGGCGACGATCAGGTAGCGGCGGTCGGCGTCGGCGCTGATCCCGTGCTGGTGGCCGGCTTCGCTGTGGTCGCTCGTTGTCATAGCTTTTTCACTGGGTCGGGTTGCTGGACGTGCTGGGTGTGGGTCAGGCCCACGTCGAGCAGCATCCGTACGTGCGCGTCATCGAGCCGGTAGTAGGCCATTCGGCCGCGGCGGGACACGCTGACCACCCGGTGTGCCCGCAACAGGCGCAGCGCGTGACTCACCGCAGATTCGCTCAGGCCGGTCGAGGCGGCCAGGTCGCACACGCACAGTTCGCCCGCTTCCAACAGGCCGCTCAGTAACCGCAGCCGGCCGGGCTCGCCGAGCAGGGCGAACACCTCGGCGAGTTCGGCGATCTCACGCTCGGCGGGCATCGCCTTGCGCACCACAGCGACTCGCTCGGGATCGACCATCCGTACTCCGCAGGCGTCCAGCGCCGCTACGGTCTCAGTCGGTGCTGCCGTCTCAGTCGGTGCTGCCATCTCAGTCATTGCCCTCCACATCTGCGCACATGTTCAGACGTAGAGTAACAGCGCTGCGACGATCACGCAGCAGGTGGTAAGCCGAGCAGGGTGCGCAGGTATCGGGCCGGCGGTGAGCCGTGGCTGAGCATCGTGTCGTGCAGCTGCCGGTCGGTCCAGTCCGGATGCGCGGCCCGCAGATCCGTGGCTACCCCGCGAATCTCTAGATAGCCGATGTAGTAAATGGGCGGCCAGGTAGCGGTGAGCTGCACCCGTCGCCATCTGCCGGCTGCCTCCTGCTGGGCGTAGTAGCCACGGCCGGTCATCAGCTCCAGCGCTCCGGCCTCATCCAGGTCACCGGCGTGATAGGACACATCGAGGATGGTGGTGAGGACCATCCGCAGCTGTGCCCGCAGCTGATGTGTCCGTACCGCGGCCGCCGCCTCCGTCGAGATTTCGCTTCGGTAGCCGCGTTCTGCCATCAGTTCCTCGGCGTACACCGCCCAGCCCTCGATGAACGTGCTGCTCTCGAAGACCGCCCGGACGAGGGTGTCGCCGCGGTAGCGCCGGGCGTGCGAGAGCTGCTCGACATGGCCTGGCATTGCCTCGTGCACAGTCAGGTTGTGCAACATATGGTTGTTGAATTCGCGGTAGAACGAGCGGACCTGCTCGTCCGGCCAGTCCGCCGGAGCAGGCGAGACCGCGAACCGGGCGCGCAGCGGCGCGGTCTCCAATGGACCGACGCCCTCGCAGTAGGCGACCGCGACGCCACGGTCTACCTCTGGCATCTCCAGCACCTCCACCGGGTCGTGCAGCAGGCTCAGCAACTCGTGCTGCTCGACGAACCGGGTGGTTTCGGCCAGTGCGTCCCGGCACCGGTCTACAACATCTGCGTTGCTGGGCACGTCGGCGGCCAGCCGGGCGAACTCGCCGGCGATCTCGGCGCGGCCAGCCCTGGCACCGAGCCGGGCCGCGACCAGCTCGGCCAGCTCGCTCTCGATCCGCGCCAGATCGGTATAGGCCTGGGCAAGCAGGTCGGCCGGCTGCCAGGCGGTGGCCAGCGCCAACCCAAGTTTGCGCGCATACGATTGCTCGCCCAGCCGCGCGGACGTGCGCGCGGTAGGCAACTGCTCGCGCAACCAGCCCTGGTAATCCAACACCGCGGCCGCCGCGCGCTCGATGCCGCCGGCCAGTTCGGCACCCCGGCCGGCCTGGTCGGCCAGCTTGGCGATCTCACCGGTAATCAATGCATGGGTGCCGGCCAGCTGACCGATTGCCATCTGCACGTGCTCCGCCGGCGGATCCGTCAACCGCTGCCGGGCAGCGGCAAGGTAGTCCGGCACGCCTCGAAGCCGGCCGGCAACGCTGGTCAGGCGCTCGGGCAGCGGTGCGAATTCCCGTGCAATTATCGAGTGCAACGCTTTGCCCGGGTTGTGCTGCAACGCATCCCAACTGGGCTCGTCCAGCTCACCTAACGACAGCAGCTCGCGGTTCGCCTCGGTGCGCAGGACGTCGCAATCGACTGCCGCGGCCGGGTCCAGCCCGGTGGGGTTGTCCGCTCCGGTCAATCCGTCCAGCCGGTCGAGCACTCGGCCGAGCTCGGCCCGTCGCCGGTCAGTCGCGGCCTTGCTGGGATCGCCGAGCCGGTCGTCGTGGTCGTGGTTGCCGAGCAGGGTGGCTACCGCCGGATACTCCGCGCAGTACGCCGCGATAGCGTCGGTTGCAATCCCGGCAAATTGTTCAGGCGCCATGGCGGTGAGACTAACCGGCCAACGGCGCCAGTGCTTATAGAGATTGAAGGCTCGTTCGATGACGTTGCGCCGCGCGGCGTCCTTATCGCCGCGCTGAGGTGGCTCAAGGGGTTATTGATCAGGTGCAGGGGTTTGCATCGTCCATAACTTGAAAATTGGCGACACGGCTACCCATCCAGCCGGCGGTAGCTCCTTGGCCGGACATCTCACTTCCCGCCAAAATCTCGGTAAGAAAGTAGTTGGCCGGGTTAGTGGACATGCCTGCGCTGAGGGTCTGGTCCAGGGCGGTGACGGCAGCGGTGAGGTTTTGGGTGGAGAAGTAGGCGGCGTACCAGTCGGCGTACGAGCCGGTCGTCGCACGGCTGCGGGTGTTGGTCTGGGACAAGCAGCGCAGGGTCGAATACTTTTGTCCGGTGGCAAAGTTGGTGTCGACGATATAGGCGCCGTCGCCAGCTGGGTCGGCAAACGGGGGTGGTTCGGTTTGCGGGCCGCGGCTGTCCCAAGCTGAAGGGCACCAGCGCAGTGTCTTACCGCTGGTCTGGTCGCGAAACGACGCGCAGATCTGGCTGTACTGAACTGCCGAGCGCAGGTCGTTCTTGCCAAGATCCCAGTTGACCTGCAGTCGAAACACTCCATGGGTCCACGGGCTGGGGAAGCTGCCGGCAGCGATCTCCTGAATGAGCTGAAACCCGTAACGCTGCGATGTCGCGTAGCCGCTGTTGAGCATCGCTCCAGCCGCCGCCTGGCCGTTGCTGCCGTCGACCTGGCAGGCCGGCCCGCCGTAGCTGCTGGATCCGCGTTGATATTGCGTCAGTGGTGCCGGTGGGCCGTTGCCGGTGAAGTCTGAAACGGCCCAGCCGATGGCGTTGGTCGCGCTCATCCCGCCGCTGGCGCTCTGACCGTAGATGCGGCAGACGGGCTTGCCGCCGCCGGTGGTAGTCGTCGACACGTTTCCGGCGGCGGTGGTGAACGCGGGCATTGACACCACGTAGCTGACCGATGCCGATGCCTGCGGCGCTTGAACGAGTGCGGCGCACAACAAACCAATCGTCGCCCCACCGGCTAGCACCTTTGACCCGAACCACCCGCGCGACATGTCCGGCACGCTACCTGACGCACCAACCAAAAGTTGCCCGCTTGGGCTATATACATACCTTCGGGTCGGGCCTAACTTGTGCGCAGCTAGGCGTTTACAACCTTGAGTGGAAGGAGCGGCCGATGCCAGCTCGGAAGGTCGCACTTGCGGGAGTGGCGATCACTCTGATCCTTCAGCTTTGCCAAACGTCGGCCGCGTGGGCAGACGTTTATAAGGATGGGTCTCAGAGTTGTCCGTCTGGTGAATTCGTCGTCCTGTACGGATATGGCAGCGGAACGATCCGCTACTACTATCCCAGCGGGGTCTTGAAGAACACCATCCAACATGGCTCGGCTACCTACGGTGACACCATCCACACTGGCAAGAACTCCACGTCATGGCAGGTTTCCTCGTCGAACGTCCTCTATGACTCCGGTACCTACTCGACCTGTGAACCCGGCTACTCCTTGGCGGCATGACACGATGGACAACCTCGACGATCGAGCACAAGAAATGCGCCGGCTGGGCTTCCTCGATGCGCTAGTTGCTGCGCTCGCCCGACGAGAAGCAGTGTGTCAACTCATCGCTGAGGCGCCGGACGAAGCGGAAGCGCGTAGGAACCTGTCACGCTTGCTCGAGATCACCGAGGAGCAGGCCGGCGCTGTCCTAGAGATACGGCTCGGTCAGTTCACCGCAGCTCAGCGCTTGGCCGTCGCTTCTGAGCGTCAAGGACTCAGCACTGCGCTCGACCAGTTCGAAGCAACAACGAACGAATAGTCATCGGTACGCGATAACCAGTCGGTTGACTGGTGGCTCAAACCGTTCGGCTGCATCGCACGACTGCCGGCCCGGTCAGTTAAGCGGTGAACACGGCTCGAGTGAGGACGCCAATGTATCCGGCTGTCGGGGTGGCGGGAACCGTCGCTCGTACCTCGCTCCTCCCAAATCCCACAGCAACACGGCCGAACAAATGATGAGGGCCGACCCAAAAAGCAGGTCGACCCTCATCATTTGTCGAGCTTGTGGGGGCGTACTCCAACCATCTGGAACAGATGAAACGGACACGGCGGTGTCTTGCCCTGTCCCGTAAGTCCTGGCCAGCCAGGGCAACGTCGCAGCCGCCCGTGCGTCACCGGGTGGATGCTCGGCTTGACCATCAGGAGATCGGACGGCTGCTGGCGGAGTATCGAGCCGGGAGGAGCGGTCGGGAGCTGGCTCAAAAATACGGGCTGGCTCGCAGTACGGTCATCGAGCTATTGCACAAGCACGGTGTTGCAGTCCGGCATCCGCGAGTGACAGCCTCCGAGCAAGCCGAGATGGCTGATCTCTACCACTCGGGCGTGCGGCAAGTCGATATCGCAGCTCGGTTCGGACGGAGCAAGGGCGCCGTCTGGCACGTGCTCAAGCGAGCAGGAGCCTTCGACCAAATTGCTCAGGATGCTAGTCGCAGGTTCCCCGTGCCGACATCCGAAGTAGTCGGTCGGCAATGATGTACTTGGCCCATGACGACAGTGAACTGGGACCGTTTGTCGGGCGAGGCGGTCGAGGAGCTTGTCACTTCGCTGATTCTGCGCGGTCGAGCAGACGGCAACCGGGTCACGCCATCACGTGGTGACCGCGGTATCGACCTCCGCGTACAGGTAGGCGATACCTGGGAGGTGTATCAGGTCAAGCGGTATTCCCGTCCACTCACAGCCAAGCAGGTCAAAAATGTCGAGAAGTCGTGGGCTACATTCGTGTCCGAGACCCTGCCGACGCTGTCCGTGTCGACCTGGCACCTTGCGATGCCTTGGGATCCGACCAATGAACGCCTTGAATGGCTTGAGAACATGACGGCGGGCAGCGGCGTGAAGGCCAGATGGATTGGCCTATCGCAGCTCGACTTCCTTGCCGCCCAGGAACCGCAACTTATTGCCTACTACCACGGTGATGGCGCCGAACGGCTGCAAGAGTCGATTGCCTCGGTGTTGCTCGGCCGCGCAGAGCTCCCCGCCGGGGCAGCCAGCGCAGTTCTTCTCGACGGTGTGGTGACGCGTCTAGCCGCGCTAGCCGATCCACTCGATGCCGTAGACCCGTTCTACCGATATGAGGCGGAGCTTCGGGCTGGCAAGCCAACAGAAGCCCGCTTGCAAAGTGATCAAGCGGACGGCCGTGGCGCGGCTGTGGTGGTATACGGCCAAATCAGTGAAGATCGGTACGTCGCTCTGCACATTATCCCGCGAGACGCGATGTCACAGGTCATCCGACCGATTACGCGGACTGTGCGCTTCACCATTAGCGTTCCCGAGCATCGCAGCATGGTCGAGCGGTTTATCCACTACGGCGCACCGATTGACCAGGTGCCTGCGGTGACGGTGCGTTCAGAAGGCCCTCCAGGGGCGCACTCAAACAGCGCCGAAGGCTTCATTTCATTCTCTATACCTAAGCCTGGATGCACCGATAGGGATGCGGTTCTGGCGGGTTGACCGTTTTGGTGGCGCGATCGGTGGAGTGCGTGGCGGAGCTGCCGGTCTGCCCGGCCCTTCCACT